>NZ_QTQM01000001.1:0-416370 GCF_003854225.1 Burkholderia sp. Bp8986
GACAACACCGCGCGGATCCTCGACGTGAAATACCACCTGCTGCTGCCGTCGGTGTCGCACGTGGGCACGATCCTCGACAACTACCAGTGGGAGACGATCCTGCGCTGCGTGGCCGCTCACCGGTCGTATCGCTGGGTGTACGACGTGCAGTACAAGCCGATGAACATCGCCGACTACCTGATCCTGAACGGCCGCATGCCGCGCTCGCTGCGCTATTGCTACGGGCGCGTGGTGTCGAGCCTGAACCTGCTCGCGAAGGATTACGGCGTGACACACCCGTGTCACGACACGGCCACGAAGATTCTGCAGATGCTGTCCGACACCTCGGTCGAGCGGATCTTCAAGAGCGGCCTGCACGAGTTCCTGACCGACTTCATCGGCCGCAACAACAGCCTGGGGATCGATATCGCCCAGGCCTACAACTTCGACTGAGACTTGCCATGCGACTCGCCATCCGACACATCTCGCGTTATCAGTTCGACGATCAAGCCACCCATGCGCTGCAACGGCTGCGGCTGCGCCCGCAATCGGGGCCCGGGCAGACGGTGCGCGCGTGGCAGGTCACGATCGACGGCGTCGAGCCGACGCTTTCCTATGCGGACGGATTCGGCAACCGGATCGACCTCGTGCGCCACGACCGCGGCGCGAAGAACGAGGTCGTCGTGGTCGCGGCCGGCGTCGTCGAGACGCAGGACCGCGCGGGCATTCTCGGCCACCCCGAGGGCTATGCGCCGCCGTGGATCTTCGAGCGCGAGACCGCGCTCACGAAAGCCGGCGACACCGTGCGCGAGCTCACGCAGGCGCTGCCGATCGAGCCGCACAGCCTCGATGCGCTGCACTGGCTGATGACGGAAGTGCACGACCGCATCGCATACGCGCCGAACCTGGCCGACGCGCCGGTCGATGCCGAAACCGCGCTGCAAAGCGGCGAGGGCACCAGCCGCGACCATGCGCACGCGTTCATCGCGGCCGCTCGCGCGCTGAAGGTGCCCGCGCGCTACATCTCGGGCTACGTGCTCGCCGACAGCGCGATGCAGCGCATCGCCGACGCGAAGCAGAGCGCGAGCGACGAGGATGCCGAGGAAGCGCTCGCGCTGCAGACGGGCGACGGCATGCAGCAGGTGCTCGGCGCATCGCATGCCGCACAGTCGCAGGGCTTGCCGCAGGCGGCACTCGGCGCGCAGCCGCAGGCCGTCGCGCTGATGCAGCAGCCGGCCGGTCACGCGTGGGCCGAGGCGTACGTCGAAGGGCTCGGCTGGGTCGGCTTCGATCCGTTCATGAACCGCTGCCCGGACGAGCGCTACGTGCGCATCGCCGTGGGCCTCGACTATCGCGACGCGCAACCGGTGACGGGGATTGGCGCGAGCGCCGTCGGCATCGAGATCAGCGTCGTGCAGTCGCCCGAACTGGTCTGACGCATACCTTCTCCGAACCCGCCGTGCCGTGCCGCCGCAGCGACGGCGACGCGGCGCGCGCGGCCGGTCCAACCCGAACCGAGCGGCTCTCCCATGCCCATTCACGTCGCGCTGCATCACACCACCCGCTACCGCTACGACCGGCCCGTCAACCTCGGGCCGCAGATCGTGCGGCTGCGGCCCGCGCCGCACTGCCGGACGCCGATCGTCGCGTATTCGATGACCGTCGAGCCCGCGCAGCACTTCATCAACTGGCAGCAGGACCCGTTCTCGAACTATCTCGCGCGGCTCGTGTTTCCGGAGCGCACCGAACACTTCGAGATCACGATCGACCTGGTTGCCGAGATGTCGGTGTACAACCCGTTCGACTTCTTCCTGGAAGCCAGCGCGGAGCAATACCCGTTCAGCTATGACGATGCGCTGAAGACCGAACTCGCGCCGTACCTCGCTTGCGATCCGCAGACGAGCGCGGCGCCGCTGTTCCGCGCGTATCTCGACGGCGTCGACCGCACGCCGGCCGGCACCGTGAACTTCCTCGTCGCGCTGAACCAGCAGCTGCAGCACGACATCGGCTATCTGGTGCGGATGGAGCCGGGCGTGCAGACGCCCGAGCAGACGCTCGAACTCGCGTCCGGGTCGTGCCGCGACAGCGCGTGGCTGCTCGTGCAGCTGTGCCGGCATCTCGGCATCGCCGCGCGTTTCGTGTCCGGCTACCTGATCCAGCTCACGCCCGACGTGAAGGCGCTCGACGGCCCGAGCGGCACGTCGGTCGACTTCACCGACCTGCACGCGTGGTGCGAGGTCTACCTGCCGGGCGCGGGCTGGATCGGCTTCGATCCGACCTCGGGCCTGCTCGCCGGCGAAGGGCACATCCCGCTCGCGTGCACGCCGCAGCCGACCAGCGCCGCGCCGGTGGAGGGGCTGATCGACGAATGCGAAGTGTCGTTCGAGCACGAGATGGTGGTGACGCGCGTGTACGAATCGCCGCGCGTGACGAAGCCGTATACCGAGCAGCAATGGGACGCCGTGCGCACGCTCGGCGCGCAGGTCGACGGCGCGCTGACGGCCGGCGACGTGCGGCTGACGCAGGGCGGCGAGCCGACCTTCGTGTCGATCGACGATCGCGACGGCGCCGAATGGAACACCGATGCGCTCGGCCCGACCAAGCGCGGCTATGCGACCGAACTCGTGCAGCGGCTGCGCGCCGAATACGGCGAAGGCGGTTTCCTGCATTTCGGGCAGGGCAAGTGGTATCCGGGCGAGCAGCTGCCGCGCTGGGCGCTGTCGATCTTCTGGCGCACCGACGGCCAGCCCGTGTGGCACGACCCGTCGCTGTTCGCCGACGAGCGCGAGCCGTCCGCGTGCACGACCGAGGACGCGAAGCGCTTCATCGACGCGCTGGCCGCGCGCCTCGGACTGACCGACGAATTCGTGCGGCCCGGCTACGAGGATGTCTGGTACTACCTGTGGCGCGAGCGCCGGCTGCCCGTCAACGTCGATCCGTTCGACTCGCGCCTCGACGACGAACTCGAGCGCGCGCGGTTGCGCAAGGTGTTCGACCAGCATCTCGACAGCGTGGTCGGCTACGTGCTGCCGATCAAGCGCACGGACGACGCGCCGGGTCTCGACGGTCCGCGCTGGCAGACCGGCCCGTGGTTCTTCCGCGACGAACGGATGTACCTCGTGCCCGGCGATTCGCCGATGGGCTATCGGCTGCCGCTCGATTCGCTGCCGTGGGTCGCCGGCGCCGACTATCCGTACCTGGTCGAACGCGATCCGTTCGCGCCGCGCGACGCGCTGCCGGACGCGGCCGCGTTCCGTGCGCGTCATGCGGGTGCGGCCGACGCGCCGCGTTACCTGGCCGGCGTGCATCGCGAAGCGTCCGCGCAAACGGTCATGCAGTTGCGCAGCGACGGCAGCGCCGCCGGCGACCGGCACGCGCATGCCGCGCAGGACCCGCAGCGCCACCCCGAGCGCTTCGAATCGGCCGCGTGGATCACGCGTACCGCGATGTGCGCAGAAGTGCGCAACGGCATCCTGTACCTGTTCATGCCGCCGCTCGCCGCGCTCGAGGATTATCTCGACCTGCTCGCGGCGATCGAGCTGACCGCGCAGGCCCTCGGCGTGAAGCTCGTGCTCGAAGGCTATCCGCCGCCGCGCGATGCGCGGCTCAAGCTGCTGCAGGTCACGCCCGATCCCGGCGTGATCGAGGTGAACATCCATCCGGCGAAGAGCTTCGACGAACTCGTCGGCCAGACCGAATTCCTGTACGACGCCGCGTGGCAGTCGCGGCTGTCCAGCGAGAAGTTCATGGTCGACGGCCGGCACGTCGGCACGGGCGGCGGCAACCACTTCGTGCTCGGCGGCGCGACGCCTGCCGACAGCCCGTTCCTGCGCCGCCCGGACCTGCTCGCGAGCCTGATCGCCTACTGGCACAACCATCCGTCGCTGTCGTACCTGTTCTCGGGGCTGTTCATCGGTCCGACGAGCCAGGCGCCGCGCGTCGACGAGGCGCGCAACGACCAGGTCTACGAGCTCGACATCGCATTCGCGGAAATCCAGCGCAACAAGCTGCTGTACGGGCAGGACATGCCGCCGTGGCTCGTCGACCGCGTGCTGCGCAACCTGCTGATCGACGTGACCGGCAACACGCACCGCAGCGAATTCTGCATCGACAAGCTGTATTCGCCGGATTCGTCGACCGGGCGGCTCGGCCTGCTCGAACTGCGCGCGTTCGAGATGCCGCCGCATGCGCGGATGAGCATCGTGCAGCAACTGCTGCTGCGCGCGCTGGTCGCGCGCTTCTGGGCCGCGCCGTATACGACGCCGCTCACGCGCTGGGGCACCGCGCTGCACGATCGCTTCATGCTGCCCGCGTTCCTGAAGATGGATTTCGACGACGTGCTGGCCGAGCTGCGCGACGCCGGTTTCGCGTTCGATTCCGCGTGGTTCGCGCCGCATTTCGAATTCCGCTTCCCGCTGTTCGGCCAGATCGCGGTGAACGGGATGCAGCTGTCGCTGCGCGGCGCGCTCGAGCCGTGGCACGTGATGGGCGAGGAGGGCGCGCCCGGCGGCACGGTGCGCTACGTCGATTCGTCGGTCGAACGGCTCGAAGTGCGCGTGACCGGGCTGAACGACAACCGTCACGTCGTGACCGTCAACGGCCGCGCGCTGCCGCTACAGCCGACCGGCACCGTCGGCGAATACGTCGCGGGCGTGCGCTACAAGGCGTGGGCGCCGCCGTCGGCGCTGCATCCGACCATCGGCGTGCATGCGCCGCTCACGTTCGACATCGTCGATACGTGGCTGCAGCGCTCGCTGGGCGGCTGCCGGTATCACGTCGCGCACCCGGGCGGGCGCAACTATGCGACGTTCCCGGTCAACGCGTACGAGGCCGAGAGCCGCCGGCTCGCGCGTTTCGTCGCGATGGGGCACACGCCGGGGCGGATGGACGTGGCGGCCGCCGCGCCGAGCCGTGAATTCCCGTTCACGCTCGACCTGCGACGGCCCTGATCGTCGGATGAAAGGACGCACGACGATGCGCGGTTTCCGACCTCCCGGCGCGCCGGGAGGAGTGCTAGGATGCGGGCAGACTGCGGCCGCCCGCCGCGTCTGCCGTGCCCGGACGACGGTGCGGCGGCGCGCGGGCACCGCTGCCCCCTGACGACGGAACGATACCGACCGTGCCGCCCATTCACCCCGACGATCTCGCCGACGCCGACGCGATGCCCACGCTTTTCGATACCGGCGCGCAGCCGGACGCCGCGGAACTGGCCGCCGCGCTCGCGGCGCCGGCCGCGGCCGGCCGCTACGACGAACTGCGCGGCAGTGCCGCCGGCCTCACCGCGCCGCTGCTCGCCCCCGCATGGCGCAGCTTCTTCACGTCGATCGGCAGCGACGGCGTGGCCGACCTCGACCGCCGCGCCGACGCGCTGCAGCGCCGCATGCGCGAGAACGGCCTGTTCTACCAGCTCCACGAACAACGCGCGGGCGACGGCGCGGCCGGCCCGTGGTCGCTCGACCTGCTGCCGCTGATCGTCACGCCCGAGGACTGGGTCGCGATCGAGCGCGGCGTGCTGCAGCGCGTGCGGCTGCTGAACGCGACGATGGCCGATTTGTACGGACCGCAGACGATCCTGCAGCGCGGGCTGCTGCCGCCCGCGCTCGTGACCGGCCACCCGGGCTACCTGCGCGCGATGCGCGGCGCACGCGTGCCGGGCGACACGTGGCTGCACGTCGTCGCGTTCGATCTCGCGCGCGGCCCCGACGGCCAATGGCGGATCGTCGCGCAGCACACGCAGGGCCCGTCCGGCCTCGGCTATCTGCTCGAGAACCGGCTGATCGTGTCGCGGCTCTTTCCGCGCGGTTTCCGCGGGCTGCGCGTGCAGCGGCTCGCTTCCGCGTACCGGTCGCTGCTGCAGAGCATGCAGGCGCTCAGTCCCGCCAGAAAGAATTCGCGGATCGTGCTGCTGACGCCCGGGCCGCACAGCGCGACCTACTTCGAGCATGCGTATCTCGCGCGCTACCTCGGCCTCACCCTCGTCGAGGGCGGCGACCTGACCGCGCGCGACAACCGCGTCTTCCTGAAGACGCTGCGCGGGCTCGAACCCGTGCACGGGATCCTGCGGCGCGTCGACGACGCGTGGCTCGATCCGCTCGAACTGCGTCCCGATTCGATGCTCGGCGTGCCGGGCCTGCTGCAGGCCGTGCGGGCGGGCAACGTGCTGCTCGCGAATGCACCGGGTTCGGGCTTCCTCGAGTCGCCGGGCATGCTCGGCTTCATGCCGCGCCTCGCGGAAGCGCTGCTCGGCGAAACGCTGACGCTGCCGGCCGTGCATTCGTGGTGGTGCGGCGAGGCGGCCGCGTGCGGCGACGCGCTGCCGCAGCTTGCGCGCAGCATCGTGAAGCCGTCGTATCCGCCCGAGGTGCAGGCCGGCGGCGCGTTCGACCCGGTGATCGGCGCGCGCCTCACGCCGGCGCAGCTGGCCGAATGGCGTGCGCGGATCCTGGCCCGGCCCGAGCATTACACGGTGCAGGCCGACCTGCCGTTGTCGCAGGCGCCGACCTGGCCGGGGCACGACGCGTCCGACGGCAGCGGCGGCGCGCGCATCGTGCCGAAGCCGCTGCTGCTGCGCGTGTTCGCGCTCGCCGACGGCGCGCAGCGCTGGCGGCTGCTGCCGGGCGGACTGTCGCGGGTCGGCACGCGCGATACGCTGTTCAACGCGCCGATGCCGCGCGGCGGCAGCACGATCGATACGTGGGTGATGACCGAAGGCATCGTCGATTCGACGACGCTGCTGCAGACGCGTCTCGGTCCCGACGATCTGGTCGAGCGTCCGCGCGCGATCGCGAGCCGCGCGGCGGAGAACCTGTTCTGGCTCGGCCGCTATACCGAGCGCGCGACCAACCTGATGCGTCTCGCGCGCGCCGCGCTCGAACGGCTGCGCGGCGAGGACGACGTCGACAGTCCCGCGCATCTCGAGTTGATCGACACGTTGTGCCGCGACACCGGCCTGATCGCGCCCGACGCGCCGAACGCCGTCGATGCGCCGCGTGCGTTCCAGTACGCGCTCGCGACGTCGCTGACGCGCGGCGCGGACCGCACGTCGGGCATCGCGTCCTGCCTGTTCGGGATGCGCGGCGCGGCTGCGGCGATCCGCGAACGGCTGTCGAGCGATCAGTGGCGGCTGATCGACGACGCGACGCAACTGTTCGCCGACAGCGCCGATCATCCGGAAGCCGAGGAGCAGATCGGCAACGAGGCGCTGCAGTTGCTGGAGCGCCTCGGGCTGCTGCTCGGCGCGATCACCGGCGCGCAGACCGACAACATGACGCGCGACGACGGCTGGCGGCTGTTGTCGATCGGGCGGCAGATCGACCGGCTGGACTTCCTGTGCAGCGTGCTGAAGTTCGCGTTCGAAGAAGGCGCGGTGCACCGGCAGGACGGCTTCGAACTCGTGCTGGAGCTGTTCGACAGCACGATCACGTTCCGATCGCGCTTCCAGCGTGGCTTCGACGTCGCGCCGCTGCTGTCGCTCGTCGTGCTCGACACCGACAATCCGCGCTCGCTCGGCTGGGTCGTGCAGGCGTTGCGCGGCCGGCTGACGAAGGTCGAGCGCAGCGAGGGCTATGCGCTGTCCGAACTGGCCGAGACGATTCCGGACGTGCCCGCGTGGTCGCTGCACGAACTGTGTGAAACCGGAGATGATGGTCGGCACGACGCGCTGCTCGATGCGCTCGACACGACCGTGAAGGCCGTGTGGGATCTGTCGAACCGGATCGGCGAGCGGTATTTCAGCCACGTTCGCGAGGCGGGCAGGACGCTATGGTGACGCCGAAACACGCGGCGAAGACGCCGCCCGCGGCCGCCCCCGGCAGTGCGAAGCAGACAGCGGCGGCGGTCGTGCCCGCGGCCTCGAATGCATCGGCCACGTCGGCCGGTCGTGTCCTGCGCGTCACGCACGACACCGAATATCGCTACGCGGCGCGCGTCGAATCGGCCCAGCACCAGGCGCGGCTGCAGCCGCTCGCGACGCCGCGCCAGCAGGTGCTGTCGTTCGCGCTCGACATCGAACCCGGACCGGAAACGGTCGGCACCGAGATCGACGCGTTCGGCAACGCGCGCGCATCGTTCGCGCTGAACCAGCCGCACGATGCGCTGCTCGTGCGCAGCCGCAGCACGGTGCGCGTGAGCCCGCCCGTCTGGTCGCAGGGCGCACGCGGCGCGCCGCCGCCCGCGATCGCGCATCCCGACCCCGAGCACGCAACCGCATGGGAAGCCGTGCGCGACCGCCTGCGGTTTCGCGCGGGGCAGCCGTACGACGCGGCGAGCGAGTTCGTGTTCGCGTCGCCGCACGTGGCGTGCGATCCCGAACTGGCTGCGTATGCGGCCGCCAGCTTCACGCCGCAGCGGCCGCTCGTGCAGGCCGCATGGGACCTGATGCGGCGGATTCACGCCGACTTCGCGTATACGCCGAACAGCACCGACATCACGACGACGGCGCTCGATGCATTGCGGTTGCGCAAGGGCGTCTGCCAGGATTTCGCGCACGTGATGATCGGCGCGCTGCGCTCGCTCGGGCTCGCCGCGCGCTACGTGAGCGGGTATCTGTTGACGCAGCCGCCGCCCGGGCAGCCGCGGCTGATCGGTGCGGACGCATCGCATGCATGGGTCGACGTGTACGACCCGGCGTGGCCAGAAGACGGCGGCTGGCTGCAGCTCGATCCGACCAACGACCGCGCGCCGGGCGACGATTACGTGATGCTGTCGATCGGCCGCGACTACGCGGACGTGACGCCGCTGCGCGGCGTGATTCGCGGCGGCGGCGCGGATCAGGAGCTGAAGGTCGGTGTGACGGTCGAGCCGCTCGATGAGGCGCTCTAAGGCCTGACGCGCCGGCCGCCGGACGTTTAAGTCGTCGTTAATACTGCCCGCCTAGCATGGTGTTGCCGGCGAACGGATCGGACCCGATCCGGCGCCGGCGGCACGCACGGGTGCGTCGACGTCACGGCGCCGCGCCGTCGCGCGTCGCCATTCCCTTGCAACGGCGGCAGACATGATCAAGAACTTCGACTACACGCTCGGCAACGAGACGATCGAGCTTTGCGCGAGCTTCGGCGCGGGCCCGGCGTTCCGCCGCGTGCTCGTGAGCCGTGCGGATTCGATGGAAACGCTCGTGGTGCTCGACGCGCGTGGCCTGTCGGGCCTGCTGAAGGTCGCGACCGAGGAGCCGGAAGGGTTGCTCGACGATGCGATCCGCAAGGTTGGCGATGAACGACTCGTCGAGCGGGCGATCAGCGGCCGCACGATCGTCGAAGCGGCGCTCTGAGCGGGGCGGCGCGCGCCGCGTGGTATTGCGCGGTATGTGCTGCGTTGCTTGCGCTTACGCCGCGAACCGGTCCGTCGCCGCGAGCAGCGCCTTCAGGATGCCCGGTTCGTTGTATGCGTGTCCGGCATCCGGCACGATCTCGAACCTCGCGTCGGGCCATGCCTTCGCGAGATCCCACGCGGTGCGTGCGGGCGTCGCGATATCGTAGCGGCCTTGCACGATCACGCCCGGAATCCCGGCGAGGCGATGCGCGTCGCGCAGCAACTGGCCCTCCTCGACGAACCCGCGATTCACGAAGTAGTGGTTTTCGATCCGCGCGAACGCGAGCGCGTAGTGGCCGTCCGCGAAGTGCGCGGCCAGCGCCGGGTCCGGCAGCAGCGTGATCGTGCGGCCTTCCCAGAGGCTCCATGCGCGCGCGGCTTCGAGCTTCGCGGCTTCGTCGTCGCCCGTCAGCCGGCGATGGTACGCGGCCATCAGGTCATCGCGCTCGGCTTGCGGAATCGGCGCGAGGAATTCTTCCCACAGGTCCGGGAACAGCCACGACGCGCCTTCCTGGTAGTACCACAGCAACTCCGCGCGGCGCATCGTGAAGATGCCGCGCACGACGAGTGCGCCGACGCGTTGCGGATGCGTCTGCGCGTACGCGAGGGCGAGCGCGCTGCCCCATGAGCCGCCGAACACGAGCCACTGTTGCGCGCCGACCATCTCGCGCAACCGCTCGATGTCGGCTACCAGGTCCCAGGTCGTGTTGTTGTCGAGGCTCGCGTGCGGTGTGGAGCGCCCGCAGCCGCGCTGGTCGAACAGCAGGATGTCGTAGCGCTCGGGATCGAACAGGCGGCGATGGTCGGGGCTGCAGCCCGCGCCCGGGCCGCCGTGCAGGAACACCGCGGGCTTGCCGGACGGGTTGCCGCAGCGCTCCCAGTAGATGCGGTGGCCGTCGCCGGTGTCGAGGTGGCCGTGGGCGTAGGGTTCGATCGGTGGGTACACAGGCAGGCTCCGGGTGAGGGTCGGCAGGGCGGCGGACGAGGCACGGGCCGGTGGGCGATCGGAATACGGCAGCGCCGGTATCGCGGATATTGCGGCGCCGCAGATTCGTTGTGTCGGCATCGGCCCGGCGGCCGCCGGGCAAGGCTTGTCATTATGCCCATTCATTCCGGCCGCTGCGTGCGATGGCGATGCCGGTTGCACGGCGCGGCATTGCGGCCGGCATGCTCGGCGGAATTTTTTGAGCAATTTCATTCGGATATTTTTCAGACAAAATCCCGGCGGCATATCGGCGCACCGATCGCGGGCGCCGACCTTCATTCCGTTCCTCCGCCGTGCCAACGGGAAACGAACCGATGAACCATCGCGTCAAGCAACTGACCGGGTTGCGCGCCGTCGCGGTCACGATGGTCGTCGTCGGCCATGCGGAACGCGTGCTGCCGGGCGGCTACACCGGCTGGCTCGCGCCGCTGCGGCTGGTCGCCGACGGCCGGCTCGGCGTGCTGATCTTCTTCGTCCTCAGCGGCTTCCTGATCACCAACGTGCTGCGCGCGGAGTTCGCGCGCACCGGCGGGATCGCGCTCACGTCGTTCTACGTGCGCCGCGCGCTGCGGATCTGGCCGGCGTGCTACGTGTATCTCGCGACTGTCGGCGTGCTCGCCGCCGTCGGCTGGCTCGACGTCGGGCGCCGCCAGTGGCTGTATGCGGCGCTGCATCTGTGGAATTACTCGGCATGGTTCGGGCTGAGCGGCGACAACGTGCTGCATCCGGACGGCGCGTGGTATCTCGGCCATTTCTGGTCGCTCGCGCTCGAGGAGCAGTTCTACTGGTTCTGGCCGCTGCTGTTCGTGTTTGGCGCCCGCCGTCGCGGCACGCGCTGGCTGGCCGCGCTGATCCTGGCCGTGCCGCTCGCGCGCGCGCTCACGTATTTCGTCGCGCCGGCGCTGCGCGGGCAACTCGGGATGATGCTGCATACGGGCGTCGATCCGATCCTGATCGGCTGCTACGCGGCGCTCGAACGCGAACGGCTCGAAGCATGGATCGGCTCGTGGCGCGGCGAGACGCGCATCGTGACGGCGCTCGTCTTCATCGTGCTGTTCGGGATGCCGCTTGCCGAACATCGGCTCGGCGGCTTCTGGAATGCGACCTACGGCGTGACGCTCGAGGCCGCGCTGATCGCGATCGTGATCGTCGTGCTGAATTTCCGCAGCGAGTTCTGGTGCGCGCGGTGGCTGCGGGCCGCGCCGATCGTGTTCGTCGGCTCGATCTCGTTCAGCCTGTATCTGTGGCAGCAGCCGTTCGCGAACCCGGATCTGGCGGTTCCGCACGCGTTCCCGCTCGGCATCGTGTGGGCGCTGCTGGCCGCGATGGCCAGCTACTTCCTCGTCGAGAAGCCGTTCCTGCGGTTGAAGGATCGCTATACGGCGCGCGAGGCGCGACGCATGCGTGGCGACGCGTTGCGGATGCCGGCGCCGCCGGCAGATCCGATCGGGCCGAAGGTGGCGGAGTAGGCGGGCCTGGCGTGACCCGCTTGCGGCCTCACTTGAAACGCTTCAGCGCCTCGGGCGAATACCAAAAGGTACTGAACATGTCGATCCCGTACGATTTGCCGTCGTATTTGACGACCGTGCGCGCGGTTCGCTTGCCCGTATCCGAGTAGCTGTCGTCGTCGCGCTATCAGGGAAACATGCCGTTGGCGCGGCTGCATTCCTACCCGAAGCTGACGGTCAGAGGTCAGCAACGCTTCCGGGGCGACATCGCGGAGTGGGGCTTGCCGCCTGAAATTAGAGAGTAGTACGCCATTTGGGTGCACGTCTCGCTGCGGTCAGCGTTCCGTAGAGGCTGTTTCCGGCTGATTGCATCAGTTCAGATTCAGACCGAATGTGCGCGAACCCAGCGCGACTTTCCAATACGATTCGCGCCGGATCACCTCCTGGCGGGATGTATCTGCCGGCAACACTTCGAGCAGCGTGAACCGGAGATCCAGTTCGCGTCCAGGCGTAGCGGCGAGCAACTGCGCAAGCAGCTTGTTGCCTCCGTGTCCTGTGGTCGCATAGTTGCTCCAACGCTGTAGCACCCCTTGTGCGCCGGAGGCCGAACCCACATAGTGTTGGCCGCCGCGCTCGTCCGTGATCAGATAGATTCCGGACACGCCAGCCAACCCCTGTTGCCAGGCTGCGTCACGCAGTGCGATCCGCAGTTCCGCCATAACGAGTGAGACACCAGTGAGTCCCTGGAACGGCACCGCCGATTCGAGCTGTGCGGTGACGCTGTACCGGCGGCCCATCCGCATAGGAAATTGACTGCAGGAGCCTGGCTTTGCCTCGTGCGCAATTTGCTCGATTGGTGAGTTGGTTGTCCGGCGTACTCGCTGGGTTTTCTCCGGTCGCAGGACACGCCGCCAGGCCACTTCCTTTCCGGTCCACTCGATTTCGAGCTTCAAACGCAGATCGGCAAGCAGATCGAGTTCGCGCAAATCGTGGTAGTAGCCGCCCCAGTTCTCGTGCAACGGCTCAAAGCTTCCCTCAAGTAGTCCCCGACGAATCGCCTCGCCGGGCGACAGCACACCGTCGACACGCCAGACGCCCAGAAGCAGGGCATGGCCGGGCCGATTGCCGTAAAACGCTACGAGCAGGCTTCCCACGGGCATCTCTCTGGGCTGCATCGCCTGATACAGATTCAGTGCGCGCGTGCCGATATATTTCACGAGGGGATACCGCTTATCCTTGTGGCGCATCAGAGTGATTTGCTGTGCGGCTGGATCGACACCGGCGTTCTTTAGAAGGTCTAGTAGGTCTTCAAACATGGGACTCGACTGTAACTGCATACCGACGATGACGGCAAGCGACCGTCGCTCCGACACCGCAAACTTTAGTCCCTCCAAGAACGCGTAAAGACCGCAAAATCGGCGGCTGCTCTTGGTTGCCGATTCAACTGGTTGCCTCGTCGGTCAGCATCGACCGGTTGAATCCGCCGCCAGAAGCGGCCATTCGCACGTAGACTACCGCGAACGTCCGAGTATCGCATCGACTCCGGGCACCGACATGTACGCGTCAACTGCATATATTCCTGGCTGACCAGCCTTCGTGAGCAGGGCAGTTCAGCGGATCCGATCGCAGGTCACACGGTTTTGCCGAGGGGGCGCTTCGGCGTTGCGATCCTGGCCGCCTGCAATTGCGCTCACCTGCTCGCGCCCATTCGATTACCGCGCGCCTGCAGAAATGGAAAGCTTGCAAAGCAAAGTTGGCTTGCGAGGCCGATCGCGCCGGGCACAGACCAAAAGCCGGCAAAGTACTCGAGCACGGTCCTTCCAAACAGGAGTCCGTTGGTGCACAACTCCGCAATCGTCAATGTGGCCAGGGCGATCGCGCCCATCAGCAACGCCTCGTTGGTATCCGTCAGGAGGTCGTGTTTTTTCGTGCTCCAGTGCGACACGTACCAACTCGCGGCCAGCATGAACGGCGCTTCGAGCGATACGGCTGCCGTCTCTCCCAGCAGCCGCACAAGCAGCAGGACGCGCATCGCCCCGAAGGCGAAGCCGATCGCAAAAACGATCAATGCATAAAGGCAGCCCGCTTCCGCGCAGGTTGCCCATCGGGGGCTACGATGTGAGCACCGCGTCACGGCGTCTTGCGTTTTTGATATGGAAGGAGATCAGCAAATGCAAAGATCGGTGTGCCCGAAGCCTTGTGAATAATCGAGCACCGAAATGACTATCGGAATCACGCGAAATATCCGGACCTCGTCAGGAGACGGCATCGGCATTGGCAGCGCGTGCATGTCCGGATACTTCAGTGGAAGCATGTGCAAGACCTTCTCTGCTTCGGCACGATCAGTTACCGGTTGTGCACGTGCCGCCATCGACAAACCGGTAATCGCCATCAGATCCGATGTGTCGTGGTCGATCGTGAGCGATACCCGGTCGTCGCGGGCCAGATTGGCCGCCTTCTGGCTTTCCAGGCCGCAAAGGAAGTAAAGCGTCAGTCCCTGGCTCACGTATCCGACGGTGGTCGCCTGCGGCCAGCCGTCCGGCCTTAGCGTGGCGATCGTCATGATTCGGTGCTGATCCAGCAATGACAGGATCTTTTCCTTGATCTGCTCGTCCATGGATCACCTTCCAGTTCGTGAAATCCTATCCTGTCCCACCGGGTCATCCGGCGCTTGATGCAAATCAAATACCGAAGATGACCGACTTCGAGACGCACGGCGCGCAAGCGTGAGCGGCCCGCCTGCACGACCTGCCGCGCAGGCCGCGATTCACGCCGACCGCAATTGACTCAGATCAACGGAGCCGGCATTTGCCTGACACAGGTTGACGTGGCAGGCTAGATAGTCGACAACGCGCGCCGAAAACGGCCCGGTGCGGAGATACGGGTGTTGAGAATTCAAGCGATGAAGGGAATTGCCTTTGCGTCTGGATGCGTGCCGAGTCGCGTGTCGCCGTGGCGGTTTTCAGTAAGTCTCGCTGTGGAGGATTTGGGGCTGCGCTGGGGGCTCGGAATCGCAGTCCAAAGGGGCGTTGCGAATTTTCCATTGGCGCTGCACGCGAGCAACATTGCGCGTCAAGTCACTGCATGCGCGCCGCACTCTGGCACGGCAGCCGCGACAACTTACGGGAATTTGGCATGGACAGGCGAACTTTCTTCGTCGGCGCCGGCGGCGCCTTGATGCTGGCAGGCGGCGCGACTGCCTGGATGTCGTCCGTGGGATCGATGGCCGACTATCAGGCCTATGCAAAGCGCCTGCGTGCGGCTCTGACAATGCCGCCGAGCCTTGGCGGCCTCATCCGCTATGCGACACTTGCCGCCAACAGCCACAACACGCAGCCTTGGCGGTTTCATGTCGGCGACGGGTTCATCGACATTCTGCCGGACCTCTCGCGCCGCACACCCGCTGTCGACCCGGACGACCATCATCTGTTTGTGAGCCTTGGATGCGCGGCGGAAAACCTCGCCATCTCGGCTGCAGCAACGGGCTGGCCTGGAGAGGTTCAGATGGCTTCCGGCGGAGACGGCGCACGTTATGCATTCGTACGCGGATCGATGAGGGCGAGTTCGCTTTTTGCCGCAATTGCCAAACGACAATCGACGCGCGCGGAATATGACGGGCGTGCCGTTCCTGCCGCCGATCTCGCGTTCCTCGAGCGGACGGCTGCCACGCCCGGCGTTCACTTGACCCTCATCACCGACCGAATGGGGATCGACAAGGTCAGAGATCTGGTGGTAGCCGCCAACGACATTCAAATGGCGGATTCGGCTTTCATGAGCGAACTGAAGCGATGGATCCGGTTCAACCCACGCAGCGCCATGTCGTCGGGCGATGGCCTGTTCTCCGCTGCAAGCGGGAATCCAGTGCTGCCGAGCTCCCTTGGACGCTTTGCGTTCGAACGGTTCTTTGACACCCGAACCGAGAACGACAAATATGCCCGCCAAATCGATTCGTCGGCAGGCATTGCCGTGTTTGTTGGCGATCGGGAAGACAAGACGCATTGGATCAGGGTCGGCCAGGCCTGTCAGCGCTTCGCGCTGACAGCGACAAACCTTGGGATCAAGGTCGCCTTCGTCAATCAGCCCGTCGAGGTCGCTCGCCTTCGTCCGCATCTGGCAGGCATCGTCGGCGATACCAGCCGGCGACGGCCTGATATCGTCATGCGCTTCGGCTATGGACCGACCCTGCCATTCTCGCCCCGCCGTCCCGTGGAGACTGCGCTGGCTTGACGCCGCCGGTATTGACGCGCTGTTGACGTCAGGCGAGCGTCGGCCAATTGCCGCTGTTCAATCCAATCATGGGGCCTTTGCACGGGCCAAAGCGGAATGCGCGCAGTTCGTCGACGCGGTTCGCCGGGAAATCCTGGAATACTTCGACGTGACCGACAATCAACCGGACTGGAAGGTCGTGCTGCGCAATGACGACAGCGATGAGCAGTGGGCGGAAGTCAACCGGCAGCGCAGCGGGTTGGGAACCGGCGAAGTGCGTGGAGATCTCTGATCATTGCTTGCAGTCGCATGTGCCCGCTGCCGGAAAGGCTCACTCCACCAGCAATTTCGCGCTGTGGCGCGACAAGATCCCGACGAACTGGTCGGCGGGCTGTGGCCGCGCGAACAGGAAACCTTGCCCCTGATGGCAACCGATCTCCTGCAGGAAGGCCAGTTGTTTTTCCGTCTCTACGCCCTCCATCACGACATCGAGCCCGAGCGCGCGGCCCATTGCAACGATCGCGCGCACGATCGCATCGTCCGTGCTGCCCGAACCGCAGTCCGTGAGGAACGACCGATCGATCTTCAGCGTATCGACGGGCAGATCCTTCAGATACACCAGCGACGAATATCCCGTACCGAAATCGTCGATCGCCAGGCTGATCCCCCGGATCGCCAGTTCGCGCAGCAGGATGCCGATTTCCTCGCGGGTGTTCATCGCCATGCTTTCGAGCAACTCGAGCTGTAAGCATTCGGTCGGCAACGCGGTTTCGCTGAGGATGGTCGTCAGGTCGCTGAGGAAATGGTCGGTAAGGCATTGCCGTGCCGACACGTTCACCGCCACACGCCCGAACTCGAAGCCCGCGTCGAGCCATCGGCACGCCTGGCGGCAGGCTTCATGGAGCACCCATCGGCCGATCGGGACGATCAGCGCGGACCGCTCCGCGAGCCCGATGAAGTCGCCCGGCGGTACGAGCCCCCTGCGTGGATGCAACCAGCGCAGCAACGCCTCCACGCCGACGATCCGGCCGCTGGTCAGATCGTATTGCGGCTGGTAGAACAGGCGGAATTCATTCTGCTCGAGCGCGCGGTGCAATTCGCCGAGCATATCCAGCTGCTCGATCGCCGACGACGTCATCTTGCTCTCGAAGAACTGGAACACGTTCCTGCCGCGACTCTTCGCGCCGTACATCGCCTGGTCCGCAAGCAGGATCAAGTGCTCCGCCTCGATCCCGTCGTCAGGATAGATGCTGATGCCGATGCTCGGTGTCACGAAGATCTCGTGGCCACCGATATCGATGGGCCGCGCCACTTCGTCGAGCAGCGTGCGCGCAATGCGCCCGACGTCGCGGACGTCGTCGAACTCCTCCAGCACGAGCGCGAATTCGTCACCGCCCATGCGTGCCACAGTGTCGTTCGCGAGCACTTCCGCGACGATGCGTCCCGCGACGATCTTCAACACCTCGTCGCCGGCGTTGTGGCCGAGCGTATCGTTGACCAGCTTGAAGCGGTCGAGATCGAGGTACATCACCGCGACCTTGCGACCGAGCCGCTTCGCCTGGACGATCGCGTGCGCGAGCCGCTCCTCGAACAGCGCCCGGTTCGCGAGATTGGTTAGCACGTCGTGCGTGGCGAGATAGCCCAGCCGCTCTTCCGCCTGGCGCCGCTGCGTGATGTCGGAAAAGATCGCCGCGTAGTGGGAGATCCCGCCTGCGTTGTCGCGAATGCTGGTGATCGTCAGATATTCGAGAAACAGCTCGCCGGTCTTGCGACGATTCCAGATTTCGCCTTGCCAGTGGCCATCGGTCGTTAGCGAATGCCACAGCTGCTTGTAGAATTCGGGCGTCTGGCGCCCTGAACTCAGCATGCTTGGGTTGCGCCCGATCACTTCGTCCTCGGTGTACCCGGTCAGGCGCGTGAAGGCCCGGTTGACGCGCTCGATCTTCGCGTGCCGGTCGGTCACCATGATGCCTTCGAGCGCCGATTCGAACACCCGATCCGCCATGCGCAGGTTGAAGCGGGCGAGACCCAGTGCTTCGTCGCGCTCGCGCAGGGCGCTGCGCAGCTCGTTCGCGTATTCGTGCTCGATGCTCTGCAGCACGTCCGCGAAACAGAGCAGCCCGGTGAGCCTGCCGTCCTCGTCCTGGATGCCGACGTGTCGCATATTGTGCTCGGTCATGAAGCGCTGCGCGGCATACAGACTCTGCCGGGCGGACAGCATCTGCAGCGGCTTGCTGGCGAAGGCGCCGACCGCGCCTTGGGTTCCGCCGTCCGCCAGGAGCCGGACGACGTCCCGTTCGGTCAGGATGCCGCGCTCGCCGTCATCGTAGCCGACGAGGATCGCATCGAGCCGTTGCGCGCGCATCTGCGCGATGACTGCGTGCAGCGCGGCATGCTCGGGCACTACGACGGGCGGATGGACGGAGATCGATTCGATCGGCTTCAGGTGGAGGAAAAATTCCGGCCCCTGGTTCACGACGACGTCGGTCTGCGTCAGCACACCGATCGCGGCGCCATCCCGGACCACCACGAAGTGCCGCACGCCCGACTGCGTGAACTTCATCGCAGCTTCACCCAGCGGCGTATCGGCCTCGAGCGTCAGCACCGGATGGCTCATCACCTCGCTGACCGGCCGATCGAGCCCGCGCGGATTGTCGCTGGCCGACAGTGCATCATGCTCGGTCCAGATCCCGACGACCTGGTCATCCTGCATCACGACGATCGAGCTGCAGTGCTCGGCGAACATGCGTCGCGCGACCTCCCGCACCGGTGTGGCGGGTGCGCAAGATAGAATCTGACGCGCGATCAGGCGCGCGATCGGAACATCGTAGCTGTTCGGATACATTTTCTAACCAACACGAAGAAACCTTGCCGGCGCATGGTGATCCGGCAACCTGCGGGCTCGTCTGCGGCGGCCGGCAAGATCTGATTCCGCTCGCCTCGAATAGTTGCGTACTCGTCGAATTCGCAAGCGGGGTATTGCCCCGTCGCTCGAGGCATCGTGGCGGCGAGCGCGGTGCCGTGACCCCCGGCACCACATTCGACGATCCGATGTCCAGCGCACCCAAACGCCGGAGCATCGCCTTCTCAAGAGCGGCCATCCTGCGTTAACGACAGGTTCGGACAAGAGTTGAGTGCCATGACGGCATCGGGGCTGCGTGGCGGCAAGTCGAACGGCTGCGGGCAGGGGTGACACGTCGATGCTCACGCTACTTCCCGAACAACAAAAAAGGCCCTTGCGGGCCTCTTACGGATGAAGGGGTGAGCAACGTTCATTGCGTCAACGCGGCAAACCCCTCCAGCAACCGCTCGACATCAGCCGCTTGAATCGCGCCCATCGTCGAGATCCGGAACAGTTCCTTCGACAACCCGCCTTGCCCCGCATAAATCACGAAGCCGCGCGCCTTCAGCCCGTCGTGCAGCGTCTCGTACGTGACGCCTTGCGGCAGCCGGTACGCACGCAGCACGACCGACGACGCGCCTTCCGGCAGCACGAGCGACATCCCGCGCGCCGCGAGCCCGGCCTGCGCCTGATCGGCGAGCGCCTTGTAGTGCGCATGCCGCGCGCGCCATCCACCGGCTTCGTCGAACTCGCGCAGCGCCTCGACAAGCGCGTAGTACGCGTGCACGGACGGCGTGAACGGCGTATTGCGCTGATCCTGCAGCTTCGCGAGCCGGCCGAGATCCAGGTAATACGTGCGGCTCGCCGCCTTCGCGAGCGCGCTGCGGCGCACGATCACGAACGCGGCACCCGGCACGCCGTGCAGGCACTTGTTCGCGGTCGCGGCGACCGCGTCGATCACGCCGCCGGCGAAGTCGATCGCTTCGGCGCCGAAGCTGCTGACGCCGTCGACGAGCATCTTCACGCCGCGCGCACGGCACACGTCGGCGATCGCGCCGAGGTCGTTCAGCCGGCCGGTCGTCGTTTCGTGATGAATCACCGCGACGTGCGAATAACCGCCCGCGTCGAGACGCGCGGCGATCTGCGCGAGATCGGGCGCCTGCATCCATTCGTGCTTCAGCACCTCATGCGCGATTCCGTACTGCGTCGCGATCTGCGTGATGCGCTCGCCGTACACGCCGTTCTCGATCACGAGCAGCTTGCCGTCCTGCGGCACGAGCGCCGCGATCATGCTCTCGACGGCGGCGGTGCCCGAGCCGGTCATCAGCACGGCGGCCCATTCGGCCGGATCGAGCTCGTACGCGGCAACGAGGCGCGCACGCGCTTCATCCTGCAGATCGAAGAATTCGCTTTCGCGATGGCACAGGTCGGGTTGCAGCAGGCTGCGGCGCACGCGTTCGGTGAGCGTGACCGGGCCGGGATTCAGCAGCAGCATCAATGAGCTCCTTCGGCGTGGGCTTCAGCCTGTGCGGCGCCGATATGCCGCATCAGGCGGGTCTTGACCTCGACCGGCGTGACGGTCGGGCGGGGCAGGCCGTCGGGCACGCCCGTGCGGATCGCCACGCGCACGAACTGCGCACCGTCGGCCCGCGCGGCGAGCGTCGCATCGAGCACGTCGAGCGTGTCGCCTTCGACCGCCGACGCATAGCTGCATGCGGCCGCGACACCCGCGAACGACACATGCTGCGACACGGTCGCCTGGCCGCCCGTCGATTCGTGTGCGCCGTTGTCGAGCAGCACGTGCGTGAGGTTGGCCGGGCCGTAGGTGCCGAGCGTCGCGAACACGCCCATGCGCATCAGCGCGGCGCCGTCGCCGTCGACGGCCACCACGCGCAGGTCGGGGCGCGCGAGCGCGAGACCCAGCGCGAGCGGCGTCACGCAGCCCATCGAGCCGACCATGTACAGCTGGTTCGGGCGGTCGTCGATCGCATAGAGCTCGCGGCCGCAGAAGCCGGTCGACGCGAGCACGACGGTCGAATCGACCGGCGTGTGCGCGATCACGCGCTGCAGCGCGTCGTGGCGGGTCGGCCACGCGTCGGCCGACGCGGCACGCGACGACGCTTGCGCGGCGACATGCGCGCGCGGCGCTGCCGCCGGGTTTGCCTTCAGCTCATACGGCGCGACGCTGCCTTTCTGCATCACGAGCGCGTACGGGCGGCCCGTCGCGTCCATGTGCGCGATCGCGCGGTCGAGCGCCGGGCCGACCTGTTCGGGGTCGGTCGGGAACGTCTCCCACGGGATCTCCATCGTGTCGAGCATCGCCGGCGTGATCGGCCCCATCAGCGCGTGCTGCGGCTCGTCGGCGACGCCCGGCTGGCCGCGCCACGTGACGATCAGCAGCTGCGGCAGCCGGAACGTCCAGGTCAGCGACGTGAGCGGGCTCACCGCGTTGCCGAGCCCCGAGTTCTGCATCATCGCGATCCCGCGCTTGCCGCCGAGCGTGGCGCCCGCGATCAGCGCGACCGCGTCGCCTTCGTTCGCGGCCGACACGTAGTGCAGCGTCGGGTCCTGCAGCACGTAGTTGATGAACGGCGTCAGGTACGAGCAGGGCACGCCCGCGTACCAGTCGAAACCGCGTTCGCGCGCGGCCTCGACGAACTGGGCCGCTTCGATCATTGCGCGCTCCCGTTGCCGGTGCCCGGCTCGGACAGCGGCGTCTGGCCGTGCGCGAAGTCGCCCGCGCGGCGGAAGTCTTCCAGATCGTTGACGCCGCGCCAGTGGCCGTGCACGTACTGCACCTCGATCTTCTCGCCGGCGGCGATCAGCTCGTTGAGCAGCGACGGGATGTCGAGCGTGTCGAAATCGGGGCGTGCCTGCAGCGTCGCGAGCATCGCCTTCAGGCGGTCGACGCCCGCGCCGCGCACGTTCAGGAGACCGATCCAGCGGCCGTGCGGCGTGCCGGCGGCGACGTCGCTCGACACACGTTGCAGATACGTCTTCTGGCCGAACAGGCCGCGGTCGTCCGCCGCCGAGCACAGCGCGAAGTCGCGCACGCTCTGGTTGGTTTCCGTGAGCGACGAATCGACGACGACGCTGAACTCGGCCTCGCTCTCCGCGAGGTCGCGCACGATGTAGCTGCGGAACAGCAGGTCGCCGTACGAGATCACGGTGTCGCCGGTCAGGCGTTCGGCCGCACATGCGAGCGACGCGAGTTCGCCCGTCTGCGCATGGCGTTCGTTGACCACGAGCTTGATGCCCGACGTGTCGATCGCGTCGGCGCGATAGCCGCCGACCACGGTGATGTCGTTCACGCCGTGCGTCTTGAAGCCGTCGACGAGCCAGCGCAGCAACGGCTTGCCGGCGACCGGCAGCATGACCTTCGGCTTGTCTTCGGTGACGGCTTCGAGGCCCTTGCCGCGGCTCGCGGCGAGCACGATCGCGGCGTTCGACGCGCGCGACGACGACGACAGGTAGATGCGCTCGGCGGCCGAGTACTCGTCGGCGTCCTGCAGGCGGAAGATCTCGTTGACCGATGCAACGCGGTCCTCGACGTTGATCAGCGTTTCGCTCTCGTGGATCTCGCGCGCGGTCGCCTGCATCGCGGATGCCGACGCGCGGATCAGGTGGTTCGCCCAGATCACGGTGCTGATGCCGGCCTGGCGGAACACGTCGGTCGGCGTGCTGTAGTACTTGGTCGGTACGATCACGAGCGGCGCCTTGCCGCTCCATTCGCGCGCGAACTGCAGGATCTCGTCCGGGCGCGACAGCTTGCTGTGGATCAGGATTGCGTCGGCGCCGGCTTCCGCGTACGCGTTCGCGCGACGCAGCGCCTCGTCCATCCCCCAGCCTGCGATCAGCGCTTCGACACGCGCGACGATCGAGAAGTCGGGATCGGTCTGCGAATCCTTGCCGGCCTTGATCTTGCCGCAGAACTCGTCGATTTCCGCGAGCGGCTGGCGCTCGCCGCCGATGAAGCTGTTGGTCTTCGGGAACTGCTTGTCCTCGATACAGACGCCGGCGATGCCGCGCTGCTCGAGCTTCTTCACGAGGCGGCGCACGTTGTTGAAGTTGCCGTAGCCGGTGTCGCCGTCGAGCAGGATCGGCAGGTCGCTCGCGTCGGCCATGAACTCGAGCACGTCGACGACCTGCGTCCAGCTTGCCTCGTTGTTGTCGCGCACGCCGAACTGCGCGGAGATCGCGAGGCCCGATGCCCAGATCCCCTTGAAGCCCGCTTCGCGGACGATGCGCGCGGACAGGCCGTTGTGCGCTTCCATCAGGAATTCGAGTTCGCTGCTGACGAGCATGCGGCGCAGGCGTGCGCTGCGCGATTCGGAGAAGTTGGGTTCGCGTGCGTTCATCGTGCGGCTCCGGCGGTCGTGCGTTGAATCAGGGGGAGAATTTCTTGCGTCGCGCGTGCGACGTCGTTCGGGAAGTCGATTTCGATCCACGGCGAACCCGTGACGTCGGCGACGTCGAACGCGTGGCCGCCTTCGAGCAGCAGGTCGCGCACGGCTTCCTCGTGCGGCATGTTCGCGCGGCCGCTGTCGACGTAGCCCGCGACGATTTTCGCGAGGCGGCGCGCGGTGCCTTCGGTGAAGCGGAAGAAGCCGACCGACTCGCCGATCGTGTCGTAGTCGAGGTCGACCGCGAGCTGCTTGCGCAGCTCGACCGGCACGCCGTTCTTCAGGCACAGCTTGACGGGCTCGTCGCCGGCCTCGAAGTCGCGATCGATCAGCAGGCGGTCGACCGACTTGTCGGCATCGGCGACCAGCGCGTGCAGGATGTTCTCGTCGTACAGCACGTCGGCGTCCATCAGCAGCACGTCGCCGCCGCGCGTCATCGCGTCGGCGACGGTATGCACGGTCAGCACGCTGCCGAGGTCATAGCGCTCGTTGATCACGATCTCGGCGGTGCGGCCGAGGCGCTTCAGTTCCTGCTCGACCTTCTCGTGCTGAAAGCCGAGCCCGAGCACGATTTCATCGACGCCCGCGGCGTCGAGCACACGCAGATGGCGCTCGAGCAGCGACACGTCGTCGAAGCGCAGCAGGCACTTCGGGAATTGCGCCTCGGGCGGTTGTTGCAGGCGCAAGCCGAGGCCTGCCGCAAGAATGATGGCTCGCATGGGTTCTCCAACCAAAAAGCCGGCGGATCTGAACGATCAGTCGGCGATGGGCTGCGGCGCACGGCGCCGCTGCCAGTTTCTTTCACTGAAATGCAGATAGAGCAGGCCGGGCAGGCCGAGCGCGAGTTCGCGCGCGCGCTTCGCGAGCGACAGCGCGAGCGCCGCGTCGGGCGGCAGGCCGACCAGCGGGGCGAGCAGCAGGTAACCGCCTTCCTGTGCACCGAGCGAGCCCGGGATCGCGAACGCCGCACCGCGAATCGCCTGGCCGACGCTCTCGAGCAGCAGCGCGTCGAGCCAGCTGACCGGGTGCCCGAGGAAGTGCAGCGCGAGCCACACTTCGGCGGTGCCGACGATCCAGCCGGCGAGGCTCAATGCGAAGGTCTTCGCGACCTTCGCGCGATCGCGGTACAGCGCGCCGACCGCGTCGTCGATCGCGTCCGCGCGGGTCGCGAGCGACGACCAGTCGCGCGGGCCGAGCAGCTTCGACGCGAGACGCAACCCGCGGCCGAACAGCCCGCGCCGCTGCGCCGCGTAGAACGCGACGGCCAGCGCGCCGAGCACGCCGGTGGCGATCAGCGCCGGCGTGCGCAGGTGAGCGACCGACTCGTGCGTCGCGTACACGCTGAACGTGGCGATGCCGATCAGCGCGAACGCCATCTGCGCGAGCGCCTGCATCGTCGTGCTGACGGTGACCGCGGCGGCCGCGTCGGCCATCCGCGTGCCGCGCTGCGCGAGGTGGCGCACCATCAGCACCGGGCCGCCGATCTGCCCGGCGGGCAGCAGGCTGTTCACCGATTCGCCGACCCAGCGCGCGCGCAGCGCGTTGCCGAGCTCGGCGCCCGGCTGGCCGCGGCGGAACATCACCGAGATCGCCAGCGCGTCGATCACGAGCGGGACGACGTGGAATGCCGCGACGAGCGCGAGGCCCCAGCCGGCCGCGAGGAACGTCGACGCGACCGCGCCGACGCCCTGCCACGCGAGCAGGGCGACGAACAGTGCCGTTCCGAGGGACAGCAGGATCAGGCCGGCGCGTGTCATGACCCGCTCGGCCGGCGCGTAGCCAGCTGCTTGAACACCTGGCGGAAACCGAAATATGCGATCGCGTCCTTCATGTTCGAGATGAAGCGCTTCCACGGCCGCATGCCGGGGTTGGTCACGTATTCGAACGTGAGCGACACGCGCGTCTCGTTCTGGCCGAGCGGCGTGATGCGATGGCGCAGCTTGTCGCCGTCGAACAGCACGATGCCGCCGTCGGCGATCTGCACGGAACCGGGTTCGTCGGGCACGTCGGGATTGCGCGTATGCAGTTCGTAGTCGAGCCGGCACGACGACTCGTCGATCACGCCGATCAGCAGCGTGTAACGACGGCCGTCGTAGTACGACGTGTCGTAGTGCCAGCCGATGTGGTCGCCCGGCTTCGTGTAGTAGTACAGCGCGTACGCATGCGGATCGTCGTCCGGCGACAGCATCAGCTTGTCGCCGGTGACCTTCTCGAGGAAGCCGATCAGCGCCTTCGAGCGGTACAGCTCCGCGATGTACGGCGCCTGCTCGTCGATCGTGTGCCGGCTCACGCTGCCGCCCTGCTTGTGGCCGGGCAGGTAATTGCGGTTCAGGCCGGCCTGCATCGCGCGGGCGGCGGCCGCGAGCTTCGCGTGCGCGTCGGCCGGCAGGAATGCGTCGAGGTACAGGAACGAGCCCTGGCGCGTGTAGTCGCCGCGCAGGCGGTCGAGGTCGAGACGGCCGACGCAGTCGGCCACGGTGCGATCGGGATCGGCCGCTGCCGCGCGCGCAGGCGCGGGGCGTGCCGGGCTCAGCACGGAGTCGTCGCGCGTGCTAGGAGTCATTTGGAAACCTGGATTTCGGTAGGGTTCTGCGGGAGATTGCCGCGGCGGACGATGCGCCACCAGTCGATCACGACCCACGAGGCGAACAGCGGGGCGCCGATCGATGCCGCGAGCAGGAACGGCTGCACGCCGTCGACGAGCGTCACGATCGGCAGCAGGTAGAGCACGTCTTCCGTCTCGAAGCCGCCGGCGAACGCCTGCTTGGTGCCGGCCTTGCCGGCGATCGATTCGATCCGCATGCGCAGGAAGAAGATCAGCGCGACGGCCGCGCCGGCCACCGCGCCGAGCAGCACCGGCGACGCGGCCATCTGGCCGCCCTGGGCGACGATGCCGAGGCCCATGCTGACGAACAGCGCGACCGTCACGAGCGCGTCGGCCGCGAGGTCGTAAAAGTGACCGATCTTGCTGGACTTGCCGCTGATGCGCGCGAGCTCGCCGTCGGTGTGGTCGACGAAGTTCGACAGCACGATCAGGAATGCCCCCGCGTTGATCCAGCCGAAGCCGCCTTGCGCGAGGCACCAGGCACCGGCGAGGCCGATCAGCAGACGAAGGGTAGTGAGGTGATTCGGGGTGACGGGCGTGTCGATCAGCGGGCGTACGAGCGAGCGCGCGAGCCGCGCATCCCAGGTGCGTGGCAGGGGCGGTTCGGAACGTGTGGCGGTTTTTCTTTGGTCCATCGGCGAAATATATACGGAATTGTAATTTGTTGCTTTTTATTCGATCAATGTCCTGACATACGGGAGTGTTACCGCGTATTCCGGACATCGCCCGGTTGCGAACCGGATGCGCGAAACGGCGTTCGCACAGGCGGGCCTTACCAGCTTCAGTGTGGTTCGCGTCGCGCGGCTGTCAAGGGCGGACGGGCCTTGCGCGCGGGCGCGGCGGCGCTCCGCGCGCGTCGTCGCGTTGATGTGCATCAGGCCCGCAAAAGCCGCGTCGGGCGACAATCGGCCGCGGCGGTCGCCGATCGGCCGTCGCGTGCGGATTCCCCGCGTTTACGCGATCAATCCGGAAAGATATCGATCGATTGCCGGTCAGCAGCTTGCAATCCGTGCGCGGCAAACTGGCGGTTCACTTTCGCGAACCTTTCGAGTGGATTCGATGCGCGGCCGTGCGCTGTCACAGAACGGCCGTTCGATACCCGGCGCATTCGGCAAGTATCTTTTGCATTCAACGGACATTTCGCGGCGATGGCCTCTGCGATACTCCGACCGTGCCCGTGGTGCCGGGCCGCCCCTCGCGGCCCCAAGGGCTTCGCGTCGCCCAGGAGACACCCCCCGCGACGTCAACGACACACCAAAAGCGTCAGATATACAGCCATGTCTTCTTCACGCATCCTCGCTCCCGCCCTGCGTTCGCTCGTCCGCACCGCCGACGAAGCCGCCGCGCTGATCCGCCCCGGCATGACCGTCGCCATGAGCGGCTTCACCGGTTCCGGCTATCCGAAGGCCGTGCCCGCCGCGCTCGCCGCCCACATCGACGCGGCCCACGCGCGCGGCGAGGACTTCCGGATCAACGTGCTGACCGGCGCATCGACCGCGCCGGAACTCGACGGCGCGCTCGCCCGCACCAACGGCATCTCGATGCGCCTGCCGTACCAGTCCGACCCGACGCTGCGCGACAAGATCAACGCCGGCGAAGTCGACTACCAGGACGTCCACCTGAGCCACGTCGCGCAATACGCATGGTTCGGGCTGTACGGCGACCTCGACGTCGCGATCGTCGAAGTCGCGGGTATCCGCGAGGACGGGCTGCTGATCCCGTCCGCGTCGATCGGCAACAACAAGACGTGGCTCGAGCAGGCGAAGCACGTGATCCTCGAAGTCAACGCGCGCCAGCCGCTCGGCCTCGACGGGATGCACGACGTCTATTACGGCACCGCGCTGCCGCCGCACCGCAAGCCGATTCCGCTGACGAAAAGCGACGACCGGATCGGCGAGCCGTACCTGCGCTGCCCGGCCGAGAAGATCGTCGCGATCGTCGAGACCGACGCGCCCGACCGCAGCAACGCATTCTCCGCGCCGGACGCCACGTCGAAGCAGATCGCGCTGCAACTGATCGACTTCCTGCGCCACGAAGTGAAGCGCGGCCGCCTGCCGGAAAACCTGCTGCCGCTGCAGTCGGGCGTCGGCAACATCACGAACGCGGTGCTCGCGGAACTCAGCTCGGCCGGCTTCTCGAACCTGACCGCGTACACCGAAGTGATCCAGGACGGCATGCTCGACCTGCTCGACGACGGCACGTTGAGCTTCGCGTCGGCCACGGCGTTGTCGCTGAGCCCGGCCGCGGTGCAGCGCTTCGCGGACGAGATCGCGACGTTCCGCGAAAAGATCCTGCTGCGCCCGCAGGAGATCAGCAACCATCCGGAACTCGTGCGCCGCCTCGGCTGCATCGCGATGAACGGGATAATCGAGGCCGACATCTACGGCAACGTGAACTCGACGCACGTGATGGGCACGAAGATCCAGAACGGCATCGGCGGTTCGGGCGACTTCGCGCGCAACGGCTACCTGTCGTGCTTCATGTCGGCGAGTACCGCGAAGGGCGGCGCGATCTCGCGGATCGTGCCGATGGCGAGCCACGTCGACCATACGGAGCACGACGTCGCGGTGGTCGTCACCGAGCAGGGGCTCGCCGACCTGCGCGGCCTGTCGCCGAAGCAGCGCGCGCGCAAGATCATCGCGACCTGCGCGCATCCCGACTACCGGCCGATGCTCGAGGATTACTTCGAGCGCGCGTCGCGCGAGAGCTTCGGCAAGCACACGCCGCACCTGCTCGCCGAGGCGCTGTCGTGGCACGAGCGCTACGTGCGCACCGGGACGATGAAGGCCTGACGTCGCGGCCCGCGGCGGGCAGGTGCCCGCCGCACTGAGTCAATCCATCGCCGCGTGCGCGACGTCGACGCTCGCCGTTTTCTGCGGCGGGCGGATCAGCAGCAACAGCGGGATCATCAGCAGTGTCGCGACGAACATCAGCTTGAAGTCGTTCAGGTAGGCGATCATCGCGGCCTGCTGGTTGATCGTGCGGTCGAGCAGCGCGATGTCGACGTGGCTGCCGGCCATCGCCTGCACGGCCGGGTCGAACGGCGTGATGTGGGTCGCGAGGCCGGCATGCGCGACCTGCGTGTTGCGCGTCATCAGCGTCTGGACGATCGAGATGCCGATACTGCTGCCGATGTTGCGCATCAGGCTGTAGGTGGCCGTGCCGTCCGCGCGCAGCTCGGGCTGCAGCGTCGAGAACGACAGCGCGCTCAGCGGCACGAACACGAGCCCCAGGCCGAAGCCCTGGACCACCCCGGGCCACACGATGTCCGCCTCGGACAGCACGATCGTGTACTGCATCATCTGCCACAGCGCGAGCGCGGAAATCGCCAGCCCGGCGAGCAGCAGCGCCCGCGCGTCCACGTATTTCAGCAATCGTCCGACGAACAGCATCGCGATCATCGTGCCCGCGCCGCTCGGCGCGGTGACGAGCCCCGTCGTCGCGACCGGATAGCCCATCAGGTTCTGCAGCATCGGCGGCAGCAGCGCGCGCGTTGCGTACAGCACCGCGCCGACGACGAAGATGAACAGCGTGCCGGTCGCGAAGTTCGGGTCGCGCAGCAATTCCGACTTGAAGAACGATGCCTTGCCGACGGTCGCCGTATGCACGAGGAAGAACGCGAAGCTCAGCGCCGCGAGGAGCGCCTCGATGCGGATCTCGTACGAACCGAACCAGTCGAGCTGTTCGCCGCGGTCGAGCATCGCCTGGAACGCACCGATCGCGAGCGCGAGCGTCGCGAAGCCGAACGCGTCGAATTTCACGTGCGGGCGCGGCGCGCGCGCGGGCAGGAAGGTCAGCACGCCGGCCAGTGCGAACGCGCCGATCGGCACGTTGATGAAGAACACCCAGCGCCAGTTGTAGCTGTCGGTGAGCCAGCCGCCGAGCGTCGGGCCGAGGATCGGGCCGACCATCACGCCCATCCCCCAGATCGCCATCGCCTGGCCCTGTTTCTCGCGCGGGTTGATGTCGAGCAGGATCGACTGCGACAGCGGCACCAGCGCAGCGCCGAACACGCCCTGCAGCAGCCGCGCGCCGACGATCTGCACCAGCGACTCGGACAGCCCGCACAGCGCGGACGCGATCGTGAAGCCCGCGATCGAGATCGTCAGCAGCCGTTTCATGCTGAGCCGGTCGGACAGCCAGCCGGTCAGCGGCGTCGCGATCGCCGCGGCGACGATGTAGGAAGTCAGTACCCAGGTGATTTCGTCCTGCGACGCGGACAGCGTGCCCTGCATGTGCGGCAGCGCGACGTTCGCGATCGTGCTGTCGAGCGTCTGGATCAGCGTCGCGAGCATGATCGACAGGGTCAGCATCGGCCGATTGAGGGCGGGCGGCGAGGCGGGGGCGTCGGCGGCGGGATTCAAGCGGGTGTCTCCGTGGGGCGGTCGCCGTGGGCGGCGATCCGGTACGGCTCGAATTATAAGCATGCTTATTATGTTTGTGCTCATCGCTTGGTCGGGGCCGCGGGTCATTCGCGGCCTGCCCCTATAATCGCCGCATGGACAAGACCTACGAGAACCGGATCGGCTACCTGATCACCGACGTGGCCCGCCTGCAAGGACGCCTGTTCGACCGGCGCGCGAAGCGCCTCGGGCTGACGCGCGCGCAAAGCCGCGTGCTCGCGTACCTGACGTGGAAGGGCGAGATGAATCAGGCGCGGCTCGCGGAGTGGCTCGAGATCACGCCGATCTCGCTGACGCGGCTGCTCGACCGGATGGAAGGCTGCGGGTGGATCGAACGCATCGCGAACGACGACGATCGCCGCGCGTTCGTGATCCGGCTGACCGACAAGTCGCGCGAGATCTTTCCGCAGATGCTGGAAGTGGGCGACACCGTCACCGACGACGGGCTGCGCGGCTTCACGCGCGACGAGCGCGACACGCTCGTGCGCCTGCTCGGGCGCGTGCGCCACAACCTGATCGACAGCGGCGGCGAATGACGCGGGCGCGGGCGCGGCGCCGCTGAATCGGCCGGCAGCAGCGGGGCGGCTGCGGCAACGGCGGGGCGGTCCGGGCTTGTGTCGGAGGAGTCGGGCCGCTATCTTGCAACCTCAAGTTCACTTGAGATCAAGCATGAGCCGTCTGGACATCGCCGATGTCGCGCGCCGCTCGGGTTTGCCCGCGTCGACGCTGCGCTACTACGAGGAAAAGGGATTGATCGTGCCGACCGGCCGTCACGGGCTGCGGCGCCAGTACGACGAATCGGTGCTCGAGCGCCTGGCGCTGATCGCGCTCGGCCGCGAGGCCGGTTTTTCGTTGGACGACATCGTCGCGATGTTCGGCGCGGACGGCCGGCTTGCGATCGACCGCGCGAAGCTCGACGACAAGGCCGACGAGCTCGACCGTACGATCCGCCGTCTCGGCGCGGTGCGCGATGCGTTGCGGCATGCGGCCTTGTGCCCGGCGCCGAGTCATCTCGAGTGTCCGTCGTTCCGCAAGCTGCTGCGCATCGCCGCGCATCGTCATCCGGTGCGCCGCACGAAGACGGACGGTGCGTAAGCGGTCAAGCGGTCCGGTTTGCCGCAACGGCGCGCGCGGGCGGGCGGCGGGGCGGCCGTACCGCGGCGGCCGGAGCCCCCGAGCGGATCATCCCGCGTAATACACACGACACTCCATCTCGCGTCCGCGCACGATGCGCTTGCCGACGAGCGAGCCGAGCGTTTCGGTGACGACCGTCCTCTGGTACTCGCATTGCAGCGCATCGTAGAAGTAGAGCGCGACCCAGTCGGCGGTGCGGGTGGACTCCTGCGGGCGAACGGGATACGGGCACAGCGCGGTGAAATGCCAGCCGCCTTTCGTCATGTGCATCACGGGCGGCTGAACGCTCAGGTCCGCGTTCAGCCGACGCGACACGAGCGTGGGCAGGATGCCGGCGGCGGCCTTGTTGCGGTACAGGCGGTCGATATACAGCAGCAGCTCGACCGGCGGCTCCGTGCCGAGATCGGCGTTGCGCGCGTGGCCTTGCCAGCGCCGGCGCCGGGTCAGCACGTCGTCGAGCGCAGCGCGGATGCCGGACGCGCGACGCGGGCCGACGCCCGCGATCGCTTCGAGCTGGCCGCTGCGGGCCGCGCGTTCGAGATCCTCGAGCGTATCGATGTGCAACTGGTCGTGAATCCGCAGCGCGAGCGCGTGGCCGATGCCTGGCACGGCTTCGAATGCGGACGCGCGCTCCGCGTCGCCGCGCAGCCGGTCGAGCAGGCGCCAGCGTCCGGTCACCAGCAGTTCGGCGATCGCCTGGGCGACGCCCGTGCCGATCTCCGGCAGTGCGGCGAGCGAATCGACGCCGCCCGCGTCGAAGCGGGTGCGGATGCCGTCTTCGAGCGAGGCGATCGTGTCGGCCGACGCGCGGTAGGCGGCAACCCGATAAGGATTCGCCCCCTGTTCGGCAAGCAACTGCGCGGCTTCGCGCAGGCAGGCCGCGATTTGCCGGTTTTCCTCGTGTGTCTGGCCGATGGTCGTTTGCATGTGCGGAGCCCGGGGATGTGCAAACGGAATGGACACGGCGGATAACGCGCCGGTCGCATTTTTTTATTTCAACACATTGTCAGGGCCGGCGACGAACAAAACTTGATGTGCATCAATAGCAAACGTTGCACAGGCGGAAGCGGGCCGCGCACGTTCGTGCCGGGTCGCGGCACGAACGTGCGATGCGTCACGCTTCGAGGAACGTCTGCGCGCCTTCCGCCTCCGCGGCCGTGCGCAGCGCGGCGAGCGCGCGCTTCTCGATCTGCCGCACGCGTTCGCGCGACATGCCCGCGTCCTGCGCGATCGCGTCGTAGGTGTCGGGCTCGGCGCCGCCGAGGCCGAACCGGCGGCGCAGCACGTCGGCCTCGGCCGGCGTGACCGAGCGCAGCAGCGACGTCACGCATTCGCGCATCCGCGTGTCGGCCAGCTGCTCGAACGGGCTCGCCGATGCCTGGTCCTCGATCAGGTCGACGAGGCCGGCGTCCGCGTCGGGCAGCGGCGTGTCGAGCGACACCGGCTCGGCAGGGAGCGCGAGCACCGCGCGCAGCTTGTCCTCGGCGAGCCCGGTTTCGGCCGCGAGTTCGGCCGGCGTCGCGCGCCGGCCGGTGCGCTGGCGGAAGCGCAGTGCGTGCCGATGCACGCGCTGGTACTGGTCGCCGACGTGCACCGGTACGCGGATCGTGCGCGCGCGATCGGCCACCGCGCGCGCGACCGCCTGCCGGATCCACCAGGTCGCGTAGGTCGAGAACTTGAAGCCGCGCCGGTATTCGAACTTCTCGATCGCGCGCATCAGGCCGAGGCAGCCGTCCTGCACGAGGTCGGGCAGGTCGACGCCGCGGTTCATGTACTTGCGCGCGATCGACAGCACGAGCCGCAGGTTCGCCTCGAGCATCGCGCGCGTACCGTCGCGCACCTTCTGCTGGCCGTCGCTCAGCGCGGCGCCGAGCGCACGCCGCGCGACCGTGTCGAAGCACGCGGCGTCGGTGCCCGCGGCGGCGTCCGTCGCGGCGTCGACCGGCGCGGCGGCCAAGGCGCGCACGACGCGGCTCGCGTCGTCGACGGCCGGTGCCACCCACGCGAGCGAACCGAGCAGCGCGGCCAGGCGGTTGCGCGCGTCGCGGTATTCGGCCGAGCGGCACCCCTGCGCGTGCAATGCGCGGCGCACGGCCGTCACCGCGTCCTGCAGCGTGTCGTAGCGTGCAGGCACCGGTGCGTTGCCTTCGCCGTCGCCGATATCATCGCCTTCGTTGGCGGCCGCGCCGGTTGCGCTCGTCGCGCCGTGGCGCGCGAGCAGCGCCTCGACGGCCGCCGGACAGCCGGCGAGCGCGTGCAGGATCTGATGGCGGCCCGTTTCGATCTCGCGGGCCAGCACGATTTCGTCCTCGCGCTTGAGCAGGGGCACCGCATGGATGCGCCGCATGTAGAGCGCGAGCGGATCGGTCGATGCGCTCGTGCCGCGGGCCAGATCGCCGAGCAGCGCACGGCCCTCGTCGAGCGCGTCGCGATCGACGTCGACCGGCGCCGCGCCCGCGAACGGCACCGGCGCGGCCGGCTCGTCGAGCACGGCGATGCCGATGTCTGCGAGCGCGGCGCGCACGACGTCCAGCGCGTCGGGGCTGTCGCTTTCCGGCGGCAGCGCGTCGACGAGGTCGGCGTGCGTCAGATAACCCTGTTCGCCGGCGAGCGCCAGCAGCTGGATGATCGGATCGAGGGGCGTGTCCGCCCGAAGCGTGGGGCGTGGCGTAGTCATGTCGATGACGGCGTGAGCCGCGTTCCTGTCTGGGCGGGCCGAAGTCCGCGGGTTTCAGGCTCCCGGAGGCCGCGAACGCCCGTCCGCGCCGGCCAGCCTGACTCGATATTCAAGTTGAGGGCATTTGCGTCAACTTCAACGTCGGCGCGGCTGACGCGCGAGCATGCGGCATGCCCGCCCGGTTGCGACCCGGATTCGACCCGTGGAAACAAAAAGTAACGGATCAAACCCGCAGAAATATGCGGGGGACGTAAGCTAGAGTCAGGCGCGCGCCACGCAGCGACGCGCGGATTCCTGCGGAGCATGAAATGAACCCGATTTCCGCCGCGAGGCCTGCCGTCATGGCGCTGGCCATGCTCGCGCTGAGCGGTTGTTATTACACGAGCCCGTACGGCTATGCGCCGTATTACGCACCCGTGCCTGCCACGGTTTCGCAGCGCGAACTCCCGGCAGCGCCGGCAAATGCCGGGCCGATTGCCCCGTCGACACCCGCGGTGCCGGCCGTGCCGCCGCCGGCGGACGATTACGCCGACGCGCCGGCTCCGGTATATGCCGCGCCGGTCTATGTGCCTTACCCGGCCTACTATCCCGCGTATTACCCGGGCTGGTACGGGCCGCCCGTCACGATCGGCCTCGGCTTTTGGGGGCATTGGGGCGGCGGCTACCGCGGCGGGTACTGGCGCCGTCCCTGGGGCGGCGGCCACGGGGGAGGCGGGCATTGGGGCGGGGGCCATCGACACTGACCGACGCGCGGCGGCACCGCGCGGGAGAGCAACATGAGCAACACGATCATCCGAAGTCTGTGCGTCGTCCTGTTCGGTCTCGCCGCGATACCGGGCCTCGCCGACGCGCAAAGCAGCGCCTATACGAATTCCGGGGCCGAAATCTATGCGGGGCCGGCGCCCGATTATCCGGTCGTCGCGCAGGTCCCGCCCGGCACCGCGCTGGACGTGTTCGGCTGCCTGAGCGATTACTCATGGTGCGACGTCGCGCTGCCGGGCGTGCGCGGCTGGATCGACGCGGAGCAACTCGACTATCCGTATCAGGGCAATTACGTGCCGTTGCTCGAATACGGCGCGATCATCGGCGTGCCGGTGACCGGGTTCGCGATCGGCGCGTACTGGGATCGCTACTACCGCCACCGGCCGTGGTTTCACGATCGCGACCGCTGGGAGCATCGTGCCGAGCCGCGCATCGGCCCCGGCGGGATGCCGCCGGCCTACGGGCGCCCGCAGCCGGGCGGGCCGGTTCAGCGCGTGCCGGGCGGCGAGCCGCCCGAGCGGCATGATGCACGGCCGTCGGCCACGCGCGGCGGCTGGAACGGCCCGAACCGCGCGCCGGCGCCGCAGGCCGCGCCCGCGCCCGCGCAGATGCCTGGCGCGGCTGCCCGTCAGCCGGCGCCACCGCCGCCATCGTCACCGCCCGCACCGAGCGGTGGCGCGGCCCGGATGATGGTGCCGCCGACGCATCAGGGTGGTGGAGGTTACGGCGGCGCACGGCCGCAGGGCGGCGGAAACGGCGGCGGGAACCACGGCGGTGGCGGGGGTGGAGGCAGCAGCGACGAGTTTCGCCGTTGACCGGCCGACGGCAGCGGGGGCGCGGCCCTTGGCCTGCGCCGGACGAAAAACGGATCGGTCGGCTCGCTCATCGCGCCCCTGCAAGCCTGTTCCTGGAAAAACGAAACCCCACGCTCCGAAAAACGTGGGGTTCGTCAGCAGTCCGATGCCGCTCCGGAGAGCGGCTCCCGATCGAGGCGGGCGGGCCCGTCGTGCGGCCCGCCGCCGCGCGTCAGTCGTCGAGCAGCGACAGGTCGCGCACGGCGCCCTTGTCGGCCGACATCACCAGCTTCGCATAGGCCTTCAGCGCGGCGGACACCTTGCGCGGGCGCGGTTGCGCCGGTTTCCAGCCCTTCGCGTTCTGCTCCTCGCGGCGCCGTGCGAGCTCCTCGTCCGAAACGAGCACGTCGATCGTGCGGTTCGGGATGTCGATGCGGATCTTGTCGCCGTCGCGCACGAGGCCGATCGCGCCGCCCGCCGCCGCTTCCGGCGAGCAGTGACCGATCGACAGGCCCGACGTGCCGCCCGAGAAGCGGCCGTCGGTCAGCAGCGCGCATGCCTTGCCGAGGCCCTTCGACTTGATGTAGCTCGTCGGGTACAGCATTTCCTGCATGCCGGGGCCGCCCTTCGGGCCTTCGTAGCGGACGATCACGACGTCGCCGGCCTTGACCTTGTCGTTCAGGATGTTCTCGACCGCTTCGTCCTGCGACTCGGTCACGTGGGCCGAGCCCTCGAACACGAGGATGCTTTCATCGACGCCGGCCGTCTTCACCACGCAGCCGTCGAGCGCGATGTTGCCGGTCAGCACGGCGAGGCCGCCTTCCTTCGAGAACGCATGCTCGTACGAGCGGATGCAGCCTTCGGCGCGGTCGAGGTCGAGGCTCGGCCAGCGCGTGTCCTGGCTGAACGCGACCTGCGTCGGGATCCCGGCCGGGCCGGCCAGGTAGAACGTGCGGACCGCTTCGTCTTCGGTGCGGACGATGTCCCACTGGTCGAGCGCGTCCTTCAGCGACGGCGCGTGCACGGTCGGCACGTCGGTGTGCAGCTTGCCGGCGCGGTCGAGCTCGCCGAGGATCGCCATGATGCCGCCGGCGCGGTGCACGTCCTCGATGTGGTACTTGTTCGTGTTCGGCGCGACCTTGCACAGCTGCGGCACGCTGCGCGACAGGCGATCGATGTCCTTCATCGTGAAGTCGATGCCGGCTTCCTGCGCGATCGCCAGCAGGTGCAGGATCGTGTTGGTCGAACCGCCCATCGCGATGTCGAGCGTCATCGCGTTCTCGAACGCCTTGAAGCCGACCGAGCGCGGCAGCACGCGCAGGTCGTCCTGCTCGTAGTGCTGGCGGGTCAGCTCGACGATGCGGCGGCCGGCGCGCTTGAACAGCTGCTCGCGATCGGCGTGCGTCGCGACGACCGTGCCGTTGCCGGGCAGCGACAGGCCGAGCGCTTCGGTCAGGCAGTTCATCGAGTTCGCGGTGAACATGCCCGAGCACGAACCGCAGGTCGGGCACGCCGAGCGTTCGACTTCGGCGACGTCGGCATCCGAATACGACTGGTCGGCCGCGATCACCATCGCGTCGACGAGGTCGAGCTTCTTCAGTTCGATGGCCTTGGTGACCGGGTTCGCGAGTCGCGTCTTGCCGGCTTCCATCGGGCCGCCCGACACGAAGATCACCGGGATGTTCAGGCGCATCGCGGCCATCAGCATCCCCGGCGTGATCTTGTCGCAGTTCGAGATGCAGACCATCGCGTCCGCGCAGTGCGCGTTCACCATGTATTCGACCGAGTCGGCGATGATGTCGCGGCTCGGCAGCGAGTAGAGCATGCCGTCATGGCCCATCGCGATGCCGTCGTCGACCGCGATCGTGTTGAATTCCTTCGCGACGCCGCCGGCGGCCTCGATCTCGCGCGCGACGAGCTGGCCGAGATCCTTCAGGTGCACGTGCCCGGGCACGAACTGCGTGAACGAGTTGACGACCGCGATGATCGGCTTCGAGAAATCGTCGTCTTTCATGCCGGTGGCGCGCCACAGCGAGCGCGCACCTGCCATGTTGCGGCCGGCGGTGGAAGTTTTGGAACGGTATGTGGGCATGGTATGGCTGAAGAAATATCGCGGAAAAGGGTGGAGGCACGGGAATAAAGGCCTCTCGCGCGCCCGTGCGAACAACCTCTTGAGCTGCGCCCTGGGCAAACTCGACGATTATCCCACAGCCGCCGGGCGTGCGGCGCCCGCGGGCGAGGGCGCGGGTGGCGTGGTGGGCCGGACAGCGCCTCGGTGTGCCGAGCGTGAAGGCGAACCGGGCGCACCAGGCACGAAGGCGGACGCCGGCCATCGCCGGCGGAGCCGGCAGCGGCTTCATCGCCCGTTCTGCCGACGATGAAGCCGTGCGCCGTACCCGCCGATCGCGCGTCAGTCGAGCAGCGTCAGGATTTCGTCGTACAGCGCCTGCGGAATCCGCACGCCGTGCGCGATGCTGCGCGCGCGGGCATCGAAGCGCCGTTGCGACGGCAGCCGCGCGCCTTGCCCGGTGATCGAAGCGAACATCCGCTCGCCGCGCGCGAGGCCTGCGTCGAGCTCGTCGCCGAGGAACACCTTCGGGTCGAACGCGATCACGAGTTCGCCGTGGCACGGCGTCGCGCCGACGCCTGCGTCGAAATCCATCGACTCCTGGCTCGTCATGTCGCCGATCAGCGCGCCGCCGAGCAGTTCGACCATCGCCGCGAGCGCCGAACCCTTGTGCCCGCCGAAGGTGCGCATCGCACCCTGCAGCGCGGCCTTCGGGTCGGTGGTCGGCTGGCCATCGGCGTCGATCGCCCAGTGCGGCGGGATCGCCTTGCCCTGTTTCGCATGCAGCTCGATGTCGCCGCGCGCGATCGCGCTGGTCGCGAAATCGAACACGAACGGCACGCCGTCCGGGCGCGGCCACGCGAATGCGATCGGGTTGGTGCCGAACACCGGTTCGCGGCCGCCTTCCGGCGCGACCCAGCTGTGGCTCGGGTTCATCGCGATGCCGGCCAGCCCCTCGGCGGCGATCGCCTCGACCTCGGGCCACAGCGCCGAGAAGTGGTAGCAGCGGTTGATCGTCATCGCGGCGATCCCGTGCTGCTTCGCCATCTCGACGAGCACCGGCAGGCCGGTCTCGAAGCTCAGCAACGAGAAGCCGCGATGCGCGTCGACCGAGACGATCGACGACGACAGCCGGCGCAGCGTCGGCACCGCCTGCGGATCGACCTTGCCTTTCTTCAGCGAGCGCACGCACACGAGCAGCCGGTACACGCCGTGCGAGTGGCACTCGTCGCGCTGGCCCTGCGTGATCACGCTGGCGATCGCCTGCGCGTGCGCAGCGGACATCCCGTGGTGCGTCAGCACCCGCAGCGCGAGTGCGTGCACCTCGTCGAGCGACAGGACGACTTCGGCGAGCGGCTCAGACATCGCGCGCTTCCCGCGGCGCGGGCACGCCGTCGATGCGTTGCGGCACGTTCAGCGGGTTGCCGTTGCGGATGGCGTCCGGCAGCAGCGCGTCCGGCACGTCCTGGTACGACACGGGGCGCAGGAACCGCTCGATCGCGCGTGCGCCGACCGACGTCGTGCGCGTGTCGGACGTGGCCGGGAACGGGCCGCCGTGCACCATCGCATGACCGACCTCGACGCCCGTGCCGAAGCCGTTGACGAGAATACGGCCGGCCTTGCGCTCGAGCGTCGGGCGCAGCGCGGCGAACAGCGCGGCGTCGCCGTCGGCGAGATGCGCGGCGATGGTCAGCTGGCCTTCCAGCGACTTCAGCACGCCATGCAGCGTGTCGGCATCCGGGCAGCGCACGATCAGCGACGCGGGGCCGAACACTTCGTCGCGCAGTTCGGGGTGAGCGAGGAACGCGTCCGCCGACGTCGCGAACAGCGCCGCGCGCGCCTGGTAGCGGCCGCCTTCCACGCCTTCCGCGAGCAACTCGACCGCGTCGTGCGCGCGCAGGGTGGCCACGCCTTGCGCATAGCTCGCGTGGATGTGCGGCGTCAGCATCGTCTGCGCGGCGGTGGCCTGCACGGCGGTGGCTGCCGCGGCTTCGAACGCGCGCAGCGCGGGGCCGTCGACCGCGAGCACGAGGCCCGGGTTCGTGCAGAACTGGCCGGCGCCGAGGGCGAGCGACGCGACGAACTGCGGCGCGATCATGTCGTGGCGCGCGTCGAGCGCGGTCGGGAACAGCAGCACCGGATTGATCGAGCTCATTTCCGCATAGACCGGAATCGGCTCGTGGCGCGCGGCCGCGATGTTCATCAGCGCGACGCCGCCGCGGCGCGAGCCGGTGAAACCGACGGCCTTGATGCGCGGATCGGCGACGAGCGCCTGGCCGATTTCACGCGACGCATCGAACAGCAGCGAGAACACGCCGGCCGGCAGCCCGCATTCGCGCACGGCCTGCTGGATCGCACGGCCGACGAGCTCGGACGTGCCCGGGTGCGCGGAGTGCGCCTTGACAATCACCGGGCAGCCGGCCGCGAGTGCCGATGCCGTATCGCCGCCCGCGACCGAGAACGCGAGCGGGAAGTTCGACGCGCCGAACACGGCGACCGGCCCGATCGCGACGTTGCGCAGGCGCAGGTCGACGCGCGGCAGCGGCTTGCGGTCGGGGCGGGCCGGGTCGATGCGCGCATCGACGTAGCCGCCGTCGCGCACGAGCGACGCGAACAGCGCGAGCTGGCCAACCGTGCGGCCGCGTTCGCCTTCGATGCGTGCGCGCGGCAGCCCCGTTTCGGTGACGCAGCGCTCGATCAGGTCGTCGCCGAGCGCCATGATGTTGCGGCCGATCGCGTCGAGAAACGCGGCGCGTTGCTCGGGGCCCGTTTCGCGATACGTGTCGAAGGCTTCGTCGGCGAGCGCGCAGGCCGTCTCCAGGTCGTGCAGGCTCGCGCCGCCGAACGCGGGTTCGAGCGGTTCGCCGGTCGCGGCGGCGATCGCGTGAAGGGTGCCGTTCTGTCCGGCGACGGCCGACTGGCCGATCAGGAGCTGACCTGTGAGTTGCATGGTTCTTCCTCGGAAAATGCGGGGCCGGACGTGATGCGCCCGGCCGGAGTGGAAAGGGGAAAGCGGGTGCGTCAGTCTTCGTCGTCTTCGAGCTGCAGCTTGTCGGAACGGATGCCGGTGTTGGCGCCCCAGTAGAAGATCACGAGCGCGACGGCCGCGACGACGACCGTGTCGTACGGATGCGCGAGCTGGCCCGTGCCGCCGAAGCCGCCGAAGTACGACAGCACGATCATGGCCGCGTAGAACGCGATCAGCCACGCGGACGAGCGCACCTGTTCGGCGATGCTCAGGTGCGCGGTCGGCACCCAGCGGCGGCACGCGAGATAGATCACGAACATCACGATCTGCAGGCCGAGCAGCCAGGACACCGTGCTCCAGCCCGACCAGTAGACGATCAGCGCGGCGATCACGAACGACGCGGGGCCGGTGATGCCGAACGCCACCGCGCGGAACGGCCGCGGCAGGCCTGGCGCGGTGCGGCGCAGCGCGGCGACCGACACGGGCGCGACCGCGTAGCTCAGCACGAGCGCGGCCGACACGATGTTGATCAGCGCTTCCCACGACGGGAACGGCATGGTCCAGAAGATCGCGAGGCCGAACGTGAGCCACAGGCCCGCGCGCGGGATGCCCGACGCTTCGTCGACACGCGTGAACACCTTGAAGAACGTGCCCGTCTTCGCCCAGCCGTAGACGACGCGCGGCGTCGCGTTCATGTAGATGTTGCCGCAGCCGCTCGGCGAGATCATCGCGTCGGCCACCACCATCACCGCGAGCCAGCCCACGCCGAGTGCGAGCGCGATGTCGCGGTACGGCAGCGAGAAGGCCTTGCTCACGTCGTGCCAGCCGGCGGCGAGCATGTCGGTCGGGATGCTGCCGATGAAGGCGAGCTGCAGCAGCACGTAGATCAGCGTGGACAGCAGGATCGACAGGATCAGCGCGATCGGGATCGTGCGCTGCGGATTGCGCACTTCGCTCGCGACCGACACGATCGGCGTGAGGCCGAGGTACGCGAAGATAATGCCGCCGGCCGAGACGGCCATCTCGATGCCCGGCATGCCGAACGGCGCGAAGCCGTGCATGGTCAGGTTGGCGGGCTTGAAGAACGTGAACAGCACCGCGATCACCGACAGCGGCACGATGAACTTGAAGATGCTGATGATGTTGTTCGCCTTCGCGAACGTCTTCACGCTCGAATAGTTCAGGTAAAAGAACAAGCACAGCAGCGCGGCCTGCACGAGCCAGCCGAGCGTGGTCGGGTCGCTCGAGCCGGCCTTGGTGAGACCGGGAAACCACGCGGCCGCATATTGGCGCGCGGCGACCACTTCGATCGCGATCAGGCTCGAGAACGCGATCAGCGTGATGAAGCCCATCAGGTAGCCGAGCAGCGGGCCGTGCGAGAACACCGGGTAGCGGACCACGCCGCCCGCGCGCGGCAGCGCGGCGCCGAGCTCGCAGTAGACGATGCCGAGCAGCAGCACCGCGAAGCCGCCGAGCAGCCACGAGAAGATGCCGGCCGGGCCGGCGATCGTCGATACGTGACTCGCGGCGAACAGCCACCCCGAACCGAAAATCGCGCCGAGGCCGATGAACGTCAGGTCGGTCAGCGACAACTGCTTCTTGAATTTGCCGTGACCGCCGTCGGCGGGCACGGAACGGGAAAGCGGGACGGACGGGTGTGTGTTGCCTTGGCCTGGCATGGGTTTGTCTCCTGGGAAATATCGGTGCAGGTGTGGCTTGCGCTGCGCTCCGACGGGGCAGCGGCGCAACACCTGCCGGCCGGCGTGCGACCGGTTCGAGCGACCGGCGCGGGCCGGGGACCGTTCATGCGCGGCGCGGGTTGGCGCCGCAGCGAACGGCCCGCGCGAGCCATGCCGGACCGGAAGCGGCGATGCGACGGGGGATGCCGTTGCACCGCCGGGGGGAAATCGGTCGGCGCGGTCAGCGGTTCGCCCGATTCCGATCGGCGCGGCGCGCGGCGTCGAAAGCGATGGAAGCGCCCGGTGCGAACCGGTTGCTGAGGGCGGGGAAAACTCCGGTCCGCTGGATGGCGTTTCGGCTCACTGCAATCTCCTGCTTCGTATCGGTCGACGACAGGCGTGTCGACGTGCAACCAGTATCGCCGTGCAAACACCCATCACGCTTGAGCCGGATCGCGGAGCAAAATGACGAAATCGGCATAGTGGCCGGAAGGGCCGCGAAGGGTGCTTCGCACTATGCCGATTTCGTCGCCGTCCTTATCGAAAAGCCACAAGCGGACGGACGCGCGACGGAGGAAGCTATGCTCTTTTCCCCACATCGGACGGCTCATGATGAAGCGCATCCAGATCATCGATTCGCACACGGGCGGCGAACCCACGCGGCTCGTCGTGTCCGGTTTCCCCTCGCTCGGCAACGGCACGATGGCCGAGCGCCGCGACGTGCTCGCGCGCGAGCATGATCGCTATCGCACCGCGTGCATTCTCGAGCCGCGCGGCAGCGACGTGCTGGTCGGCGCGCTGCTGTGCGAGCCCGTGTCGCCGGAGGCGGCGGCCGGCGTGATCTTCTTCAACAACAGCGGCTATCTCGGAATGTGCGGGCACGGAACGATCGGCGTCGTGCGCACGCTGCATCACATGGGCCGCATCGAGCCGGGCGTGCACCGGATCGAAACGCCGGTCGGCACGGTCGAGGCGACGCTGCACGACGACCTGTCGGTCAGCGTGCGCAACGTGCTCGCGTATCGCCACGCGAAGGCCGTCGATGTCGACGTGCCGGGCTACGGCCCCGTGAAGGGCGACATCGCGTGGGGCGGCAACTGGTTCTTCCTGATCAGCGATCACGGCCAGCGCGTGGCCGGCGACAACGTCGCGGCGCTTACCGCCTATTCGTCCGCGGTGCGCGCGGGGCTCGAGCGCGCGGGCATCACCGGCGCGAACGGCGGCGAGATCGACCATATCGAACTGTTCGCTGACGATCCCGAGCACGACAGCCGCAGCTTCGTGCTGTGCCCGGGCCACGCGTACGACCGTTCGCCGTGCGGCACCGGCACGAGCGCGAAGCTCGCGTGCCTCGCGGCCGACGGCAAGCTCCAGCCGGGCGTCGTGTGGCGGCAGGCGAGCGTGATCGGCAGCGTGTTCCAGGCGAGCTATGCGCAGGCCGACGGCGGCATCGTGCCGACGATCCGCGGCAGCGCGCACCTCAGCGCGGAAGCGACGCTGCTGATCGAGGAAGACGATCCGTTCGGCTGGGGCATCGTGTCGTGAGCGAAATCAGGACCGACGTCGTCGTGATCGGCGCCGGCATCGTCGGCGCGGCGTGTGCGCACGAACTCGCGCAGCGCGGGCTGCGCGTGCTCGTCGTCGATGACGCGAGCGGCGGCGCAACCGGCGCCGGCATGGGGCACCTCGTCGCGATGGACGACAACGCGGCGGAGCTCGCGCTGAGCCATTACTCGATCGAGCTGTGGCGCGCGCTCGCCGGCGAGATGCCGGAAGGCTGCGCGTACCGCAACTGCGGCACGCTGTGGCTCGCGGCCGATTCCAGCGAGATGGACCTCGCGCGCACCAAGCAGGCGACGCTCGCCGCACATGGCGTCGCGGGCGAACTGATCGATGCGGCGACGCTCGCGCAACTCGAGCCGATGCTGCGCGCGGGCCTCGGCGGCGCGCTGAAGATCCCCGGCGACGCGATTCTCTATGCGCCCGTCGCCGCGAGCTGGCTGCTGCAGCGCGCGCCGGGCATCACGTTGCGGCGCGAGCGCGCGGTGGCGGTCGATGGTCCGAGCGTGACGCTCGCGAGCGGCGACACGCTGCACGCGGAACGCGTGGTCGTCGCGAACGGCGTCGCCGCGCGCACGCTGTTGCCCGAGTTGCCGCTGCGCCCGAAGAAGGGGCATCTGCTGATCACCGATCGTTATCCGGGCCGGGTGTCGCATCAGCTCGTCGAACTAGGCTATGCGGCGAGCGCGCATGCGAGCGACGGCACGTCGGTCGCGTTCAACGTGCAGCCGCGGCCGACCGGCCAGCTGCTGATCGGCTCGTCGCGCCAGTTCGATACCGAGGACGCGCGCATCGAGCCGCCGGTCCTCGCGCGCATGCTGCGCCGCGCGGCCGGCTATTTGCCCGACCTGGCCGATCTGAACGGGATTCGCGCATGGACGGGTTTCCGTTCCGCGAGCCCCGACGGCCTGCCGCTGCTCGGCGAACATCCGGCGCGGCCGGGCGTATGGCTCGCGGTCGGGCACGAAGGGCTGGGCGTGACGACCGCGCCGGGCAGCGCGCGGCTCGTCGCTGCATTGATGACCGGCGAGCGGCCGCCCATCGACATCGAACCGTATTTGCCGGGACGTTTCCTGACGACGTCCCCCGTAGCTGGAGCGCTGACATGAAACGACCCCCACGCACACTTCGTTCGCCATCGACCGGAGTTGGCGCTTCAGCGCTTGCCCCGGTCCCATGCAAGGCGCCCCCCGCGGGGGCGGCCCGCCGGAGGCTCACATGATCATTCATCTGGACGGCCGCGCGCTGACGGTAGCCGACGGTGCGACCGTCGCGGCCGCCGTCGCGGCGAGCGGCGACGACACGACGCGCGTGTCGTGCACGGGTGCGGCGCGCGCGCCGTTTTGCGGTATGGGCATCTGCCAGGAGTGCAGGATGACGATCGACGGCCGCCGCCGCCTGGCCTGCCAGACGCTGTGCCGCGACGGGATGCGGGTGGAGCGCACGCGATGAGCACGGCGAAACAGGAAAGACTGAGCGTCGACGTCGCGATCGTCGGCGCGGGCCCGGCCGGGCTGTCGGCGGCGCGGGCCGCCGCACGAAGCGGTGCGACGGTCGCGATCGTCGACGACAATCCGCGCGCGGGCGGGCAGATCTGGCGCCAGGCGGCGGCCGCGATGCCGGTGCCGGCCGCGGCGGAACGCCTGGCCGTGCTGCGTCAGCCGAACGTCACGCATCTTGCGGCCACGCGCATCGTGGCCGAAACGCAGCCGGGCACGCTGCTGCTCGAGGACGACGAGCGCGGCTTCCTGCTCGAATTCCACACGCTGATCGTGTGTTGCGGTGCGCGCGAGCTGCTGCTGCCGTTCCCGGGCTGGACGCTGCCGGGCGTGACCGGCGCGGGCGGCCTGCAGGCCCTGATCAAGTACGGCCTCGACGTGCGCGGGCAGCGCACGGTGATCGCCGGCAGCGGCCCGCTGCTGCTCGCGAGCGCGGCGACGGCCCGTCAGGCCGGCGCGCAGGTGTCGCACGTGCTCGAACAGGCGGCGTGGAGCGACGTGGCCGGTTTCGGCGCGGGGCTTTGGCGCTGGCCGTCGAAACTCACGCAGGCGGCGAAGCTCGTCACGGCAGCCTACCGGCCCAATGCCTACGTCGTCGAGGCGTTCGGCGACAAGCGGCTCGAACGCGTGCGGATCCGGCAGGGCGAGCGAGAGTTCGAGGTCGACTGCGACAGGCTCGCGTGCGGCTTCGGCCTCGTGCCGAACACCGTGCTGCCGAGCCACCTCGGCTGCCGGATAGAAAACGGCGCGGTGGTGGTCGACGCGCATCAGCGCACGAGCCGCGACGGCTGTTTCGCGGCGGGCGAGTGCACGGGTGTCGGCGGCAGCGAACTGGCGATGGTCGAAGGCGAAATCGCCGGCTACGCGGCCACCGGGCAGACGGCGCCGCTGGCCGAGCGGATTGCGCTGCGCGCGCACTGGCAGGCGTTCGCGGATGCGGTGCGCGAGCGCTTCGCGATACGCGAGCCGATCCGCAAGCTCGCGCGGCCCGATACGCTGCTGTGCCGTTGCGAGGACGTGCGCTTCGACGCGGTCGCAGACGCGGCCGCGCCTGCGCCGGGCTGGACGGCCGCGAAGCTGCAGACGCGCTGCGGGATGGGCGCATGCCAGGGCCGCGTGTGCGGCGCGGCCGCGCAGGCGCTGTTCGGCTGGACGCCGCCGGTGCCGCGCACGCCGCTCGTGCCCGCGCGAGTCGGCACGCTGATGCTGGACGACATCGCGTCCTGCGACGGCGGCTGATGCGCCACGGCGCAGCGCCCGGTTCGCGCCGGGTCGCTGCGTCGCTCACTCCGCCTTCACTTTCTCCCATCCGCCCACCTGCGGCGCCGCACAGGCACGCAGGCACTCGATCGCGGCGGCCACGGCCGCGCGCTTCGCGCTGTCCGGATGCCAGTAGATCGACACCGCGCCCTGGCCCTCGAGCCGCATCGGCAGGATGCGGATCGCGTTCAATTGCTCGAAGCGCCGCGCGGCACGATGCGATGCGACGCCGAGCAGGTCGGTGTTGTTCAGCAGCGTGAGGTTCAGGATCGACGAATTCGATTCGACGCAATGCGGCGGCTGCACGCGCCCGGCGGCCGTCAGCGCGACCTGTAGCGCGTTGTGCACGGGGGTGCCGGGCGGCCAGACGATCCACGAGCAGGCCAGCACCTCGTCCCAGCCGACGGATGCCGTGCCGACGAGCGGGTGATCGGGCCGCGCGACGAACACCACCGGATCGACGTACAGCGCTTCGGCGTGCAGGTGCGGATCGACGGACGCGGACCCGGAACGGCCGACGACGATGTCCAGCTCGCCGCGCGCGAGCTGCGGCATCAGCTGGTTCATCGTGCTCTCCGCGAGCCGCACCTGCGCGCGCGGCATCCGCTTCAGCAACTGCGATACCGCGAGCGGCACCGTATCGGCGGCCGCGACGCCCGACGTGCCGATCGTGACCAGGCCGCTGCCGCCTTCGCGCAGCGCGGCCATGTCGTCGCGCGCGACGTCGAGCTGCGCCTCCACGCGGCGCGCATGCTCGATCAGCGCGTCGCCGTAGGCCGTCGGCCGCAAGCCGCGCGCATGCCGCTCGAACAGCGGCAGGCCGACATCCTCCTCGAGTTCCTTCAGCCATTTCGACAGCGCCGGCTGGGTGGTCGCGAGCGCAGCCGCCGACTGGCTCAGGTTGCCCGTGCTGGCCAGGCTCAGCAGGACCTGCAGGTGCCGCAAGCGCAGCCGGTGGGTCCAGTCCATCGCACGCTCCGTATCGGAAGATATATCCGAATCAATATGGATTAGATGATTTCACCATTTTACCGGGTATGTCTGCGTCGAATATAAATGCGCTAACGGACTGCGGCACGCGGTCCCCGACCCGACACAGCGCCGACCGCGATCGGCCGCCCCAAGGAGACATCATGACCAGCCGACACCCGGATACGTCGCGCGCCGATTACTACGCCCGGATCGCCGAGCAGCGCCTCGCCCCGTTGTGGGAATCGCTGCACAACCTCGTGCCGAAGACGCCGCAGCCGGCCGCGCAGGCCGCGATCTGGAAGTACGCGCGGGTGCGGGACCTGGTGATGCAGGCCGGCAGCGTGATCAGCGCGGAAGAAGCCGTGCGCCGCGTGCTGGTGCTGGAGAACCCGGGCCTGCCCGGCAAGTCGAGCATGACGCCGACCCTGTACGCAGGCCTGCAGCTGATCCTGCCCGGCGAGATCGCGCCGAGTCACCGGCATACGCAGTCGGCGCTGCGCTTCATCGTCGAAGGCAAGGGCGCATGGACCGCGGTGAACGGCGAGCGCACGACGATGCATCCGGGCGACTTCATCATCACGCCGTCTTGGGCGTGGCACGACCACGGCAATCCGGCGGTGGAAGACGGCGGCGAGTCGGTCGTGTGGCTCGACGGGCTCGACATTCCGCTCGTCGCGAACCTCGACGCGGGTTTCGCCGAAAACCATCCGACGGCCGAGCAGCCGGTGAGCCGCGCGGAAGGCGACAGCTTCGCGCGCTTCGGCCACAACATGGCGCCGGTGCGGCATCGCGCGAGCGATCCGACGTCGCCGGTGTTCAGCTATCCGTATGCGCGCACCCGCGACGCGCTCGACGCGCTGTACCGCAACGGCGAACTCGACGCGTGGGACGGCGTGAAGCTGCGCTACGTGAACCCCGCGACGGGCGGCTGGCCGATGCCGACGATCGCGACCTTCATGCAGTTCCTGCCGGCCGGCTTCGACGGCCGCACGTATCGCAGCACCGACGCGACGATCTACTGCGTCGTCGAAGGCAGCGGCACCGCGCACATCGGCGGCGACGCGTTCGCGTTCGAGCCGCACGACATCTTCGTCGCGCCGTCGTGGGCGCCGGTGCGGCTGTCTGCGTCGTCCGACAGCGTGCTGTTCAGCTATTCCGACCGGCCGGTGCTGTCCGCACTGAACCTGCTGCGCGAAGCGCGCGACTGACGCCCGTTTTCCCCGCTTCGTCGCGTGCGTCGCCGACGCGGCGCGCGTTCCTTCCTTCCTTCATGCCTACGCTGGAGCCGTTCATGACTTATGTTTTCCCGCCCGAAGCGCCGGTGGCGCTTCCCGTCGCCGGCAGCGACGCCCGCTTCGCGGTGCGCCGCGTGTACTGCGTCGGCCGCAACTACGCGGCGCATGCGCGCGAAATGGGCTTCGATCCCGATCGCGAACCGCCGTTCTTCTTCTGCAAGCCGGCCGATTCGGTCGTGCCGGTCGCCTACGGCGAAACGCTCGATCTCGCGTATCCGTCGCAGACGCAGAACTATCACTACGAAGCCGAGCTCGTCGCGGTGATCGGCAAGGGGGGCGCCGACATTCCGCTCGAGCGTGCGCTCGAGCATGTGTGGGGTTATGCGGTCGGTCTCGACATGACGCGCCGCGACCTGCAGATGAAGATGCGCGAAATGGGCCGGCCGTGGGAAATCGGCAAGGCGTTCGACCGTTCCGCGCCGATCGGCCCCGTGCATCCGGCGAGCGAAGTCGGTCATTTCGAGCAGGCCGGCCTGTGGCTGACGGTCAACGGCGCGACGAAGCAGAAGAGCGACGTGTCGCACCTGATCTGGTCGGTCGCGGAAACGGTCGCCGACCTGTCGAAGTTCTTCCGCCTCGAACCGGGCGACGTGATCTTCACCGGCACGCCGGAAGGCGTCGGCGCGGTGGTCAAGGGCGACGTGATGCAGGTCGGCGTCGAGCGGCTCGGCGAACTGGCCGTGCACGTGGTCTGACGCGCGCCTCGCTTTCCTCGAAAGGTCACATCGTGCAACTGCATAGCTTCTTCAACAGTTCGACGTCCTATCGGGTGCGCATCGCGCTCGCGCTGAAAGGACTGTCGTACGACACGCTGCCCGTGAACATCCGCACGGGCGAGCACCGCGAGGCCGGCTACGTCGCGCAGGTGAATCCGTCGGCGTCGGTGCCGGCGCTCGTCGACGGCGATTTCCGTCTCGGCCAGTCGCTCGCGATCATCGACTACCTCGACCGGATTCGTCCGGCGCCGCGGCTGATTCCGCTCGAACCGCGGCAGCGCGCACGCGTGTTGGAACTCGCGACGCTGATCGCATGCGACATCCACCCGGTCAACAACCTGCGGGTGCTGCGCTACCTCGACAGCGAACTGCAGGTCACGCCGCAGCAGAAGAGCGCGTGGTACCGGCACTGGGTCGCGGAAGGGATGGCCGGCGTCGAGCGTCTGCTCGCGCGTGCGGACACGGGTCCGTGGTGTTTCGGCGAGGCGCCGACGCTCGCCGACGTATGCCTCGTGCCGCAGGTCGCGAACGCGCTGCGGATGGATTGCGACCTGAGCGCGTATCCACGCAGCCTGGCGATTCATGAACACGCGCGGCGCGAGCCGGCATTCGACGCAGCGCAGCCGCAGCGGCAACCGGACTACATCGCGTAACACGAAGCAGGAGACAGACATGGGCGAGACACACAACACAGGCCGACGCGTACTCGTGATCGGCGGCGGCATCGGCGGGCTCGCGACGGCGCTGGCGCTCGCGCGCCAGGGCATTCGCGTGAAGCTGCTCGAGCAGGCCGCGCAAATCGGCGAGATCGGCGCGGGCATCCAGCTCGCCGCGAACGCGTTCAACGCGCTCGACGCGCTGGGCGTCGGCGAGGCCGCGCGCGGCCGGGCGGTGTTTACCGACCGGCTGCAACTGATGGATGCGGTCGATGCGCGGGAAGTCGCGTGCATCGATACGGGCGCCGCGTATCGCGAGCGCTTCGGTAACCCGTATGCGGTGATCCATCGCGCGGACATTCACCTGTCGATCTACGAGGCGGTCAAGGATCATCCGCTGATCGAGTTCCGGACCAGCACGCAGGTGTGCGGGTTCGAGCAGGACGGCCACGGCGTGACCGTGATCGATCAGCACGGCGAGCGTTATCGCGCCGATGCGGTGATCGGCTGCGACGGCGTGAAGTCCGCGATCCGTCACGCGTTGATCGGCGACGCGCATCGCGTGACGGGGCACGTCGTGTATCGCGCGGTCGTCGACGTCGACAATATGCCGAAGGATCTGCAGATCAATGCGCCGGTCGTCTGGGCCGGCCCGCATTGCCATCTCGTCCACTATCCGCTGCGCGGCGGCCGGCAGTACAACCTCGTCGTCACGTTCCACAGCCGCGAGCAGGAAACCTGGGGCGTGCGCGACGGCAGCAAGGAGGAAGTGCTGTCGTACTTCGACGGCATCCATCCGCTGCCGAAGCAGATGCTCGACCGGCCGACGTCGTGGAAGCGCTGGGCGACCGCCGACCGCGACCCGGTCGAGCGCTGGAGTGCGGGCCGCGCGACGGTGCTCGGCGACGCTGCCCATCCGATGACGCAATACCTCGCGCAGGGCGCGTGCCAGGCGCTCGAGGATGCGGTGACGCTCGGCGCGGCCGTCGCGCAGGCCGACGGCGACTTCGAGGCCGCGTTTGCGCTGTACGAGCGCGTGCGGATTCCGCGCACCGCACGCGTGCTGTATTCGGCGCGCGAGATGGGGCGGATCTATCACGCGAAGGGCGTCGAGCGGCAGGTGCGCAACGCGCTGTGGGTCGGACGCACGCAGGCGCAGTTCTACGATTCGCTCGACTGGCTGCACGGCTGGCGCGCGCAGGATTGCCTGAAATCCGTTGCCTGACCCATTTCGGTTTGCATCCGGCGGCGCGCATTTCAACGACATCGCGCGCGACCGCCTTCATGGAGGAGACATCATCATGGCCGATACGCTGTCCATCGACGTCAGCGAATGGATCGACCGGCATCGCGTTGCGCCGTTTCAGGCCGCGATCGTCGTGTTGTGCTTCCTGATCGTCGCGATCGACGGTTTCGACACGGCATCGATCGGGTTCATCGCCCCCGTCATTCGTGCGGAATGGGGCCTGTCGCCCGCGCAGCTCGCGCCGGTGTTCGGCGCCGGGCTCGCCGGGCTGATGGCCGGTGCGCTCGTGTTCGGGCCGTTCGGCGACCGGTTCGGCCGCAAGCGCCTGCTGCTCGCCTGTGTCGCGTGTTTCGGCATCGCGAGTGCGGCGTCGGCGAGCGCGGGCGGTCTGACCGAACTGATCGCGTGGCGCTTCGTGACGGGCCTCGGGCTCGGCGGCGCGATGCCGAACGCGATCACGCTGACGTCCGAGTATTGCCCCGCGCGGCGGCGCTCGCTGCTCGTGACGACGATGTTCTGCGGCTTCACGATCGGCTCCGCGCTCGGCGGACTCGCGGCCGCGTCGCTGATCGAACGCGACGGCTGGCGCGCGGTGCTCGTCGTCGGCGGTGCCGCGCCGCTGCTGCTTCTGCCGGTGCTCGCATGGCGCTTGCCCGAATCGGTGCGCTACCTCGTCAACACCGGCGCGGCGCGTGAACGGATCGCGGCGATGCTCGCACGCATCGCACCGGACCCGCATCTCGCGCACGCGTCGTTCATCGCACCGCGCGGCAAGCCGGCCGCTTCGCCGCTCGGCCGCCTGTTCGGCGCCGACCTGCTGCGCGGCACGCTGCTGCTGTGGCTCACGTTCTTCATGAGCCTGCTCGTCATCTACCTGTTGTCGAGCTGGCTGCCGACGCTGTTGCGCACGACCGGTGCGACGTTGCAGACGGCCGCGCGCGTGACCGCGATGTTCCAGGTCGGCGGCACGCTCGGCGCGATCGTGCTCGGCGGGCTGATGGACCGCTTCGATCCGCATCGCGTGTTGGCATGCAGCTATGCGGCGGCCGGCGTGTTCGTCGCGGCGATCGGCGTGCTGGCCGCGTCGCCGGCGGGCGCCGCGCTGGTCGTGTTCGCCGCGGGCTTCTGCGTGTCGGGCTCGCAGGTCGGCGCGAACGCGCTGTCGGCCGCGTTCTACCCGACCGAGTGCCGGACCACGGGCGTGAGCTGGGCGAACGGAATCGGCCGCGGCGGGTCGGTCGTCGGTTCGATGGCGGGCGGGGCGATGCTCGCAACGGGGCTGCCGTTGCCGATCGCCTTCGCATTCGTCGCGGTGCCGTGCGTGATCGCCGGGATCGCGGTGCTGGTGCTGGGCGCGGTACGGGCCGGCGAGAAGCGCGCGGCGGCAGCCGATGCGCTTGCCGGCGAGCAGGCGTAGCGGAGGCAGGGGTGGGCGTCGCAGACGGCGCTTTCCTTTTTCTTCCGATGGCGCCGACCGAAAGTACGAATCAACGATATATAAATATATATAATATTGATTCGTTAATCGAATGCGATCGCCCTCATGAACGCCGACACTTCCACCGGGCTGCCCGAGCCCGATCAGATGCGCGCCGCCGCCGAATCGGCGTGCGCGCTGCTCAAGGTGCTGTCCAATCCCGACCGGTTGCTGCTGCTGTGCGAACTGTCGCAGGGCGAACGCTGCGTGAGCGATCTCGAGGCGCGGCTGGATATTCGCCAGCCGACGCTGTCGCAGCAGCTGGGTGTGTTGCGGGACAACGCGCTCGTCCGCACGCGCCGCGAAGGCAAGAACATCCACTACTCGCTCGACAGCCTGGCTGCGATCGCGGTGATGGGCGTGCTGTACGAACAGTTCTGCGGCCCGGCCGCGAAGGGGACGCGCGATGCAGCTTGATGCGCTTCATTTCACGCCGTGGCTGTCGCTTGCCGGCGGCGTGCTGATCGGGCTTGCGGCCGCGTGGCTCATGGCGTTCAACGGGCGGATCGCCGGAATCAGCGGTATCGTCGGCAGCCTGTTTACGGCCGGTGCGGCGGAGCGCGGCTGGCGTGCCGCGTTCGTCGCCGGGCTGATCGCCGCGCCGCTGCTGATGCGTGTCGCCGGTGCCGCCGTGACGCCGCAGGTCGATGCAGGCTGGGGCGAGTTGCTGGCGGCCGGCCTGCTGGTCGGGATCGGCACGCGCTATGCGGGCGGATGCACGAGCGGTCACGGCGTCTGCGGGCTGTCGCGCGGCGCGACGCGCTCGATCGTCGCGACGGCGGTCTTCATGGTCGCGGGCTTCGCGACCGTATTCGTGCAACGGCACGTGCTCGGGGGCTGACATGCAGGCAGGATTCGCGTTTCTGGCGGGGCTGATGTTCGGCGTCGGCCTCATCGTGTCGGGGATGGCCAACCCGCAGAAGGTGCTCGGTTTTCTCGACCTGGCCGGCCGCTGGGATCCGTCGCTCGCATTCGTGATGGCCGGCGCGATCGGCGTCGCCGTGTTCGCGTTCGCATGGGCGAAGCACCGGTCGCGGTCGTTGCTCGGCCTGCCGATCCAGTGGCCGGCCGGGCGGACGATTACCGTGCGCCTCGTCGCCGGCAGCGCCGTGTTCGGCATCGGCTGGGGGCTTGCCGGGTTCTGCCCGGGGCCGGCGATCGTGTCGATCGGGCTCGGGTCGTTGAAGGGCATCGCGTTCGTCGGCGCGATGCTGGCCGGGATGGCATTGTTCGAATGGATCGAGCGCGCGCGGAAGGTGCGGTAGCAACGCGCGGCTGCTGCGGCCGAGATTGTCGGCGTGGCCGAAGCGGCCCGGCCCGGCGAGGGCGACGGACGGGCTCGAATTCGTCGCCGGGGGAGCAACACGGTGATCGTGCGGCGACAACGGCGACGGTGTGTAGGCGTCGCGCGGCCGGGCTCGAATTCGTCGCCGGGGGGGGGCGACACGGTGATCGTGCGGCGACAACGGCGACGGCGTGTAGGCGTCGCGCGGCCGGGCTCGAATTCGTCGCCGGGTGGAGCGACACGGTGATCGCGTGGCGACACCGGCGACGGTGTGTAGGCGTCGCGCGGCCGGGTTCGAATTCGTCGCCGGGTGGAGCGACACGGTGATCGCGTGGCGACACCGGCGACGGTGTTGTAGCCATCGCGTCAGGACTGCTCGCGCACATGCCGCTCGCCGAGCAGCCGCGCGGACGCCCGCTGCAGCCACGCACGCCACACCGCGAATACGCCGGGCTTGGCCACGGGCGCCGCGACGGTCGCGGCAACCGGCCCGGCGCCGCCGGCGGACAATGCCACGTGACCGGCCGTCTCGATCGTCAGGCATTCGCCTTCGTCGAGCACGCGGCGAACGTATTGCGGCGCATCGGGCAGCCAGTCGAGCCCGCCGTGACGTAACGTGACCGCGAGCGCGCCGTCGAGCACGATGACGCGGCTGCCCTTGTCGAACCACGCAAAGTGGCTTTGCCCGGCGTCGAGCCGGATGTCGTGCGTCCGCATGGCGTGTCCTTTTCCCGGTTGCGCGGCCCGGCGATGGCAGGGCGACAGCGTGCAATCAGGTTAAGGAAACGCGTGCGGACAGGACAGATTCAGGGGACGGGTATCTGTTACGGTGCAGACGGCGATTTCATGTTGCTGTATCGGTGAGTTTCCCCGGAATCTGTATCTGGCGTGCGCCCGGGCGCGCGGGCAGGATGACCCGCATGACGCCCATCACCGATCCATCCCGCATGACTTTGCCGATGGCCGGCGAGCCGCTTTACGAACGGCTCGCCGAGCATTACCGCCGCATCATCGCGGCCGGCACGCTGTCGCCCGGCGACCGGATGCCGTCCGTGCGTGCGTTCATGGCGCAGCACGGCGTGAGCCTGTCTACCGCGACCCAGGCCTTCCGGCGGCTCGAGGATACGGGCTGGTGCGAAGCCAGGCCGCGCTCGGGCTACTTCGTGCGCCGGCGCGCGGTGGCCGCGCTCGACACGCTGCCGGAAAGCGACGGGCAGCCGCTGAGCGTCGAGCCGCCGTTCGCGGGGCTGCACGAACGCGTGTCGCGCGTGATCGATCGTGCGAACGCGAGGCCCGACGCGCTGAATCTCGGTGGCGCATCCGCGCTGGCGACGCTGTACCCGGCCGAGCGCCTGCAGGCGCTGGCGATCCGGCTGCTACGGCGCAAGCCGACGCTGCTGACCGACGCGGGGCCGGTTGGCGGCTCGGCCGAATTCCGGCAGACGATGGCCAAACGCGCGCTGTCGTACGGCGTGACCGTGTCGCCGGACGACGTGATGTCGACGAGCGGCGGCGTCGATGCCGTGAATCTCGCGTTGCGCGCGGTGGCACGCCCCGGCGACACGATCGCGATCGAATCGCCGGCCTTTTTCGGCTTGATCCAGCTGCTCGAAAGCCTCGGCCTGCGTGCACTCGAGATTCCGGCCAGCCCGACGACCGGGTTGTCGATCGAAGCGCTCGACGTGGCGCTGACCGCGTACCCGGATATTCGGGCCGTGGTCGTCGTGCCGAATCTGCAGAACCCGCTCGGCAGCGTGATGCCCGACGAACGCAAGGCCGCGCTGGTCGCGCTGTGCTCGCGTCGCGGCGTGGCCGTGATCGAGGACGAGCCGTATCGCGAACTCGTGGAAGCGCCGCACGCGGTGAAACCCGTGAAGGCATGGGACCGCGACGGCACGGTGATCTATTGCCCGTCGCTCAACAAGGTGCTGGCGCCCGGAATGCGGCTCGGCTGGATGAGCGCGGGCCGCTGGCACGCGCGCGTGAAGATGCTCAAGTTCGCGCAAAGCCGGCACAACGCCGCGTTGCTGCAGGCCGTCGCGGCCGAATTCGTCGGCTCGGGTGCGTTCGACCGCCACCTGCACCGGTTTCGCGAACAGCTTCGCGTGCAGCGCGATGTGACGATCGATGCGATCGCGCGCCATTTTCCCGCCGGCACGCGGATGAACCGGCCGCCCGGCGGCATGCTGCTGTGGATCGCGCTGCCCGACGGCGTGCGTTCCGAAGCCTTGTTCGATGCCGCGCTCGCACGCGGGGTAAGGATCGCGCCAGGCGCGATCTTCTCGAATTCCGACCGCTTTGACGCGTATATCCGGCTTGCCTGCACGCGGGTGTTCGACACGGCACATGAAGCGGCAATCGAAACGCTCGGCCAGTTGATACGCGACGCGGCGGCCGCTGCGTGAGCAGGGCGGGTGTCGGCCGGGCTGGCGCGTTGGCTACCGGGCTCGGCGGTCGTGACGAGAGCACGGGCCGGCCGATCCGGCTCGCCGCATTCTCCGCGGCCGGCCGCCGCGCGGCGACACGCCGACGATACGATTTCGGCGATTTCATCGGCTGACCGCATGCGCGGCGAGGTGCTGACGGATCAGCGACAGATAGCGATCTCCGACCGAGAAGTCGCGTGCGGCACGCGGCCGCTCCGCCGGGCGCAGCGTGGCCGGCGCGCTCATGCCCAGATACCGGCATACCGCCGACGGAAAGGGCTTTCGCGTATGCCCGAGCTGGCGCGCCGCACGCTCGACGCGGGCGTCGCCCACCTGCGCACGCAGCCATGCCAGCACTTGGCGATCGGTGTCGTTGACGATACGGACCAGATGTTCCATCGCGCACCTCACTGTTCATAAATACAGTACTGTAAATATAACCAGTGTTTGCGGCGACCGCAAGCGGATGCGCACGCGCCTGGCCGTTCGGCCAGGGTCAACGCGCCGGCGCGGCGGCGCGGGCGATGCGGGCGGCGGCCGGAACGGGATTCGCGTAGCGTGCGTCGGTCAGCGTGCCGAGGAACGCGACGATGTCGTCGATTTCCGCGTCGGTCAGCGCGGGCGGCGTGCCGGGCCGGCGGTTCATCGGCGTCGAATTGACGTTAATGTTGCCGCGATAGGCGGCCGGCACGTCGTCGAACGTCCGGGCGCCGTGATACCAGCGGCCAGGGTCGGTCGAGCGCGTGTTGTAGAACGCGACCGCGTCGCGCAGCGTCGTGAACACGCCGTTGTGCATGAACGTCTGCTTGACCGCGACGTTGCGCAGTCCCGGCGTGCGCAGGTAGCCGCACCATTGCGTCGGCTCGGGCCAGCGCAGCCGCGCAGCCGTATCGCACAGACCGTTGTCGAAATGGCGCGGATCGCGGTTCGCGGGCAGTGCGTGGTTGCGCGGCACCGCGATCGCGTCGTAGCCGAAATCGGTGAAGAGCGAGCGCTCCGGCCGGCTCGACGTTTCCGACAGCGTATGGCAGCTCATGCAATTGCCCTTGTCGGGATTGCGGAACAGCGCCAGGCCGCGCATCTCGGCCGGCGCGAGCGGCTTGCGCGTGCGCAGGAACGCGTCGAAGCGCGACGTGAACGGCGCCATCTCGTCGCTCTGCAGATAGGCTTCGACGGCCGAGCCGAGCGCCCGCACCAGTTGCTCGGGATCGCGCCGCACCGACGTGCCGAAGCGCGCGGCGAGATCGCCCGCCAGTTCGGTGCCGTCGACCTTGCGCAGCAGCGCGGCCGGCGACCGGTTGTTCATCTCGTTCGGGTCGAACAACGGCCCGCGGATCTGTTCGGCGAGCGTGTCCGCGCGGCCGTCGCTGAACAGGCCGCCGAACGGCGACGGCGCGGGCGCGTCGTCGTCCTGGTAGAAGTGGCGGCGCGGCACGTAGCGCACGTAGAGCAGCGATGGCGCGTTGCGCTGGCTGAAGCGCCCGTGGCGGCTGCCTTCCGGCACGCCCGGCCCCGCGAGCGAAGCGGCCGACAAGGTCGGCGCGAACGCGCGCCCCGGATCGTGGCAGCCCGCGCACGACATGCCGCGCGGCTCGGACAGCCGCGGATCGAAGAAGATCCGGCGGCCCAGCGCGACGAGCGTCGGGTCGGGCGCGAAACGGGCGGTGGCCGCGTCGACCTTGTCGGTCACCTGCGGCGTGCCGTTGCCGATCGTACCGACGACGCGCGCCGGCGGCGCGCCGGGGAGCAGGGTCGTTTCGGCAGGTGCGCCGTGGGCCGCGAGCGCCGCTCCGGCGAGCACGGCGGCGGCAAGGGCGCGTACCGCCCGTCCGCCGGCGGCCGCAACCGCGGCGGACGCCGGACGCCCGGCGAGGGCGACCGAAGGAATCGGCCGCCTTCGCGATCCAGCCATTCCTTCCCGGCAGCCGGCCGCATCCGCCGAACACGCCGAACACGCCGAACACGCCGAACACGCCGAACACGCCGAACACGCCGCATCCGCCGCATCCGCCGCATCCGCCGAATCCGCCGAATCCGCAGAATCCATCAAACCGCCATGCAATCGAACTTCGTCCCTCACGGCGCGATGAACCCCGTCTTGTCGCATGCGAGCGTGTTGCCCGACTGGTCGCACGACGCGAGCAGCTTGCCCGCCGCCGAATACGCATGGAACACCCAGCCCGTCGCCGGCGCCCCGCGTCGCTCCATGATCAGGAACCCGAAGCTGTTGTTGTGCGACAGCCGTTCGATCACGGCGCCCGGCGCCGGCGTCAGGCCGGCGGGGAACGGGTCGGGCAGCGCGACGTCGAGGTTGTCGCCGCCGTTGCCGGACACGATCGTCGCCGGATGCCCGGACGAGAAGTTGATCGCCTGGAAGTCGTGCACGTGCCCGTGCAGCGCGACGTGGATGCCGGGCGGGTAGTACGCCTGCGCGTTCAGGCTCGCCATCACCGACTGCAGCGCGAGGTTGCCCGGCGCGGGCGTGCTGCCGGCGATCGGCGCGAACGCGAGGATCGGATGGTGGTTCGTGAAGATCGTCGTCGACATGCCGGCCTTCGACGCGAGCGACGCGACCGTCTGGAACTGCTTCTGGTAGATGCGGAATTGCGCGTCGGTCGTCTTCAGCGGATTGCGGCCGACCTTCGCGGTGTCGAACACGATCACCTGCGTGCCGCCGCCGAGCGACACCGCATAGGGATCCGAGTAGTTCGCGTCGTCGTCGTTGGCCGGATCGTCGCACGAACGGGCCGCCGAATACGGGCGCGGATCGAGGAAGCGGTACCAGCCCTGGCCGGCCCGTGCGCATTCCTCGTGGTTGCCGCGCACGACGACCCACGGCGCCTTCGCGAACAGCGGCGCGGCCGGGCGGAACAGGTCGGCCTGCCACGCATCCCAGCCATAGCCCCATGGGCTGTCCTTGCAGCCGGCGATGTCGGGCGGGCACGCGTTTTCGCGGTAGTGATAGTCGCCGACGTGCAGCACGAGGTCCGGTGACAGCTTCGCGACGCTCGCCGCGATCGTGTCGAACGGCCAGACCGTCGCGTCGTTGCACGCCTGCCATGCGTTGTCGGCCTTCTTCATCCGGCAGCCGGTGTCGGCGATGATCGCGATGCGCTGCGGCTGCGCTTTCGGCAGCGGCAGTGCGCGGCCCGCGACGCTCGCCGTTTGCGCATCGGCCGGCAGCGCCGCTTCGCAGACCGACACCGGGAAGCTCGACGGTTTCGAGTCGGCCGCGGCGCTCGCCGTCGGACGCTGCGCAACGGTCGCGGCGCCGGCGCGCAGCGTCATGCGCGACAGCTTGCCGTCGACGGACAGTTGCGGGCACAGCGGATCGCTCGCGGATGCAGGGCTGTAGCTCGTGATCACGCGTGCGATCGCCTGGTTCGCGTCGCCGATCTCGATCCACGCGGCCTGGAGGTTGATCGCGGTACTGGCCGGATCGGCGGGCGTATCGATGTGATTCGAACACGCGGACAGCGCCGCGAGGGCAACAAGCGGAGCGCAGCGCGCGAGCAGTGCGCGCGGGAGGAGTCGTCGCATGAGAGGCACCGTAGGAAAGTCGTCAACGATACGCAGCGCGAGTGTAAGAAATGTGAAGGGCGGAGTCCGACAGCCGGCCGGCGCGCGAGTCGTGCCGCGGTCGCGGCCTTGACCTCAAGCCGGCTTGAAGCAGCATAGTCCGGATCACGGTCAACGATACGGACGAAAAAGGAGAATCGACGATGAAAGACAGCCGGGCAAACGAAGCGCAGTCTGCGCTGTGGAATGGTCCGTCGGGGCTGGCATGGGTCGACGCGCAGCGCTCGCTCGACCGGATGTTCGAGCCGTTCGAGACGCTGCTCGCGGACGCGGCGGCCGCGGCATCCGCGCGCAGCGTGCTCGACGTCGGCTGCGGCACCGGCGCGGTGACGCTCGCGATCGCACGGCGGCTTGGTGCGCACGCGCACTGTACCGGCGTCGATATTTCGGCGCGGATGATTGCCGCCGCACGGGCGCGTGCCGAACGCGCCGGCCAGGGCGCCGGCTTCGTGCATGCCGATGCGCAGACGCATGCATTCGCGCCGGCTCGGTTCGACCTGATCGTGTCGCGCTTCGGCGTGATGTTCTTCGACGATCCGGTGCGCGCCTTCGCGAACCTGCGGCAAGCGGCGCACGCGAACGCGCAACTGCGATTCGTTGCATGGCGCGGCGCCGCCGACAATCCGTTCATGACGACGGCCGAGCGTGTCGCGGCAACGTTGCTGCCGGACCTGCCGGCGCGGCAGCCGGGGGCGCCGGGGCAATTCGCGTTCGGCGACCGGCAGCGGATCGCGTCGGTGCTGTCGGACAGCGGCTGGGCCGACATCGCGATCGAGCCGATCGACCAGGCGTGCGCGTTGCCCGAGGCGGCGTTGAACGACTACATCGCGCGACTGGGCCCGGTCGGGCTCGCGCTTCAGGACGCGGACGACGCGACGCGGCGGCGCGTGGTCGAAACGGTGCGCGCTGCGTTCGAGCCTTACGTGCAGGGCGCTGACGTGCGGTTCGACGCGGCGTGCTGGCTCGTCACGGCGCGGGCGCCGTCTGCATGACGCGCCAGGCTACGAGGACGACCGACGTTCGGCATGCACGCTGCCGTTCGCGCATGGCAAGGCAAGGCTGCGCCGCCGCGCAAGCGACAGATATCAGCCGCGCCTCGCACGCAACATCAGCCACGCGCAGCCCGCCGCGACGAGCGCGAGCCCGAGCAGCACCGCCTCGACGCCGAGCGCGAAACCGGGCGGCATCTCGCCGCTGTTCGGCACGGGCGACAGGTTGGCGGTGATCGCGATCGCACCGCCGGCCAGCAACGCGATGCAGACGATCCAGTAGACCTTGCCGCGCGGCGCGGCGGTGCGGATTCGCCACAGCGCGAGGCCGACGCCACCGAGGTAAAGCACCGCGAGCGTCGCGAGCGCGATGAAGTCGCCGGTGCGATCGTGCAGCAGGCCGCTCATCGTGCGACTCCGTCGGAGGCCACGCGTCCGCACGATGCGATGAACGCGTCGACCGCGTGGCCGATCCGGCCGTTCACGCGCTCCCGCAGCATCGGATACAGCCCGGACCGCAGCGTCAGCGGCAGGTTGTAGCGGAAACCGAAGTACGCGAGCACGAGCCCCGTCAGCCCGTAGATCGCCCACGCATGGAAGCCCCAGTGGAAGAAGGGCATCAGCATGGCCTCGCGCGCGGTGGCGGGCGTGCTGGGGGCGACGGCCTGCGGCTCTAACGCCGTGCGGGTCGAGGGACGGGAACCTGGCATGGCTGGCATCCAGTTGTGGGCGCAACGAGGCGCGACGCCGCCCGGCGCGCGCGTCGCACGTCGGACCCTGATACGGCGTGCGTCGAGTGTAGCGCGGTGTCGGGACTGCAAGAAGGGGCAAGCAGCAGGGGTTAACCTGACGAATTGTAGGGTATCGGGCCGATCGCGAACACCCTCGCACTGAGCCGGCGAGTGCGACGGAGCCCAGACCGAGCGCAGACGAGGCGCGGAATCCGGCGCCCCGGATGATGCGGACCGTCCGGGGCGCCGGCGGGCGATGCGCTGCCGCGATTTCAGAACGTCACGGCGATCCCGGCCATGCCGACGAACTGGCCGTGCGTCGTCGACGGCGTGAGCTGCTGCGAGTCGCCGACGATCGGCGCCGCGTCGACGATATGGCCGGCACCTTGCGCGCCGAGCGTGCGCCCGCTCGAATGCGTGTACGCCTGCAGCGCATAGAGCGTCGTGCGCTTCGACAGGCTGTACGACTCCTTCAGCGAATACTGCTGGTAGCGGGCCGCGTTCGACACGCCGTTTGCCTTCGACGCGAGCGTGTACGCGAACGCGCCGGCCACCGAGAAGGTCGGCGTGAAGCGGTACGCGGCGAGCGCGCCGTAGGTGTTGAACACGGCCGTGTTCGCGAACGCGGAGCCGCTGCCGGGCAGGTACTTCACGTTCGAGTAGTTGAGGCCCATCGTCAGGTTGCCGAGCGTGTAGTTGCCGGCCGTCGCGACCTGCTCGACAGCCTTCGCGGTCAGGTAGCCCTGGTTCAGCACGGACACGGCGAAGCTGCCCGACGCCGCGGTCGCCGGATTCAGGAACCCCACCGACGAACCCGAGCTGTTGATGCGCAGGTAGCCGGCCGCGATCCCGACCGGCCCGTTCGCATAGCGCAGCGCGGCGCTGAACGTATTGCCCTTGCCGGTCGCGCCGGCGATGCCGCCGAACGCGTACATCGCGCTCGCGGTCAGCCCGGACAAGGTCGGCGACGTATAGGTGACCGAGTTGTTCACGCGGATGGTCGTGTCGAGGCCGTCGATGTCGCCCGGATGCGCGCCGGTCGCACCGGTCAGCCAGCTGCTCGACGCGTAGGGGCCGACCAGCAGGAAGTACGGCGTGTACTGGCGGCCGGCCGTCACCGTGCCGTAATGGTCGTTGCGCAGCCCGACGAAGGCCTGGCGGTTGAAGATCGTGCCGGCGGCGGCTTGCGCGCCGGTGTTCAGGTTGAAGCCGGATTGCAGGTCGAAGATCGCGTGCGTGCCGCCGCCGAGATCCTCGTCGCCGCGCAGCCCGAACTTCGACGCATACAGGTTGCCGTCGCGCATGTACACGTTCGAGTGGCCTTGCTGGTTGTTCACGTACGCGAGCGAATCGTCGACCACGCCGTACAGCGTCACGCTGCTCTGCGCATGGGCGGCGGAAGCGCCGAGCGACGCGGCGGATAAAATCAGGATTGCATAATGATGATGCGGTGCCTTCATTGTCGATCTCCAGGTCTCTTCAGGGGGCGGGAGGCTGGACGGCCTCCTCTTGGATGGCGGGGCGGGCCGCGTGCGCGGTCCGCCCGAACATGGCTCGGCGCTTGCCCGAGCGTGCGCGGTCAGTCGTCGAGCGCCACGACGAGTCGACGCCACGCGCCGTCCCGCGCATCGTGCTCGACGCGCGCGCCGCGCACCGCAAGCGCGCCTTGCAGCGACGCCGGCAGCAGGATCTCGAGGCGCTCGGCGGGGCGATGCATGCGGCCGTCCCAGCGGACCGACACGCCGAGTTCGCCCGACGCCTGGCGGCCGGTCTCGATGCGCCACAGCCCGTATTCGCCGTCGCGCCACGCTTCCGTTTCGCCGTCGTCCTCGACGCATTCGCCGTATGCGACACCGTCCTCGATGCGTGGCGCGACGAGGAAGCCGCGCGTGTCCGCGCGCGCGCCGAAGCGTTGCTCGGCGACGTTCAGCGGCAGCACACGGCCTTCGCGCAACAGCATCACCGGCGTGTCGAGCGGCGCGGGCAGCGTCACGCTCGCGCCGCCGTCGAACGATCGCGCGCTCGCGCAGCACAGCCAGCGCGCGCCCGACGGCAGGTAGACCGTGCGTTCCGTGCGGCCCGGGTCGACCACCGGCGCGACGAGCAGCGCGTCGCCGAGCATCATGTCGTCGCATTCGTCGTAGCAGCGCGGGTCGCGGGGGAAGTCGCCGAAGGTCGGCCGCAGCACGGGCTCGTAGCGCGTGGTCGACAGCCACAACAGGTGATAGAGATAAGGCAGCAGCCGGTAGCGCTGCTTGATCAGCGACGCGATCCGCGCGGTGATCTCCGGATACATCCACGGTTCATTGACGGTGCCGTCGTCATTCCACGAATGGATGCTGAAGCGCGGCATGAAGATGCCGAACTGGACCCAGCGCAGCAGCAGCTCGGGCGACGGTGCGGGACCGGAGAAGCCGCCGATGTCGTGACCGATGTTCGACACGCCCGACAGCGCGAGCCCGAGGCCCATCTTCAGGTTGTAGCGCAGCGTTTCCCATGACGTGTAGTTGTCGCCGGACCAGGTCTGCACATAACGCTGCATGCCGGCGCCGCCGGAGCGTGACACGAGGAACGGCCGCTGCGCCGGCGCATGCGCGCGCTGCGCGTCGCGCGACGCACGCATCATCAGCATCGTCTGCAGCACTTTCGCCTCGCGCGCGGGAAATGGCTGGCCGAAGCCGTGCGCGATCGCGTCGGGCGACCAGATCTCGTATTCGTTGTTGTCGTTCCAGGTCGACTCGATCCCGTAGTCGAGCAGCGCCGACGTGACCTGCTCGCGCCACCAGCGGCAAGCGTCCGGTTGCGTGAAGTCGATATATGCGCCGACCTCGTCCCAGAACTGCACCCACGCCGGCTCGCCGGACGCCGAGCGGATCAGCAGCCCGCGCCGTGCAGCGTCGTCGAACGCGGGATGGTCGCGCAGCAGGCACGGCTTGATGTTCGCGCACAGGCGGATGCCGTGGTCGCGGTAGTGCTTCACGAATCCCTTCGCGTCGGGAAACTTCTCGCGGTTCCAGTTGAACACGTAGCGCTTCGCGCCGATCGACGTATAGCCCGACGACAGGTGGAACGAATCGCACAGGATGTCGTGCGATTCACACTGCTCGACGAACTGGTTCATCTGGCGCTGCGCGTCCGGCGCGTCGGTGTAGCTCATCGTCGAGCCCGAATAGCCGAGCCCCCATTTCGGCGTGCGCGCCGGGCGCCCGGTGAGCCACGTGAAGCGTCGTGCGGCCGTGAGCGGCGTGTCGGGCGATGCGATGAAGTAGTAGTCGAGATCGCCGTGCTCGGCGACGAAGTAGCGGTACAGCCCGTGGTAGTTGTCGAGCTCGCGGCCCATGTCGAACGCGCAATCCGACAGCGTGTCGTAGAACAGCCCGAAACCCTGGCACGCGTCGGGCGACCAGGTGACGTAGAACGGGATGTGCTTGTAGAGCGGATCCGTGTGCTTCGCGCTGTAGCCCATCGCGTCGATGTTGCGCATCTCGAAGCGCGCGCCGGTACGGTCGAGGTCGCCCGCGCGTTCGCCGAGGCCGAACACCTTGTCGCCGCGCTCGCGGGCGACGTAGTGATAGGCGCGGTCGTCCCACCAGCCGAAGTTGTACGCCTGCGTCGCGCGGTCGGCGAGCACGACGCGCCACGCGCCGTCGGCACCACGCATCGACCACGTGCAATGGCCGCCTTGCCGGCTTACCGTGAGACGGACCTGCGCGGTTTCGATGCGCACGCCGCCGTCGTCCTCGCCGAAGTCGTAGTCGGGCAGCGCGAACCCGCCGAGGTCGAGACGGTCGCGGCCCTCGAGCGGCACGTCGTCGAGGCCCGGTGCGATCGTCCAGGTGCGCGGGTTGCGCGGCGTTGCGTCGGGCAGCACGCGCACGCGCACGATGTCGTCCTCGAGCACGAAGATCTCGAGGGTCGCGCCCGCGTCGGACGCGAGCAGCACACGGTTCGCCTGCCGGGCGGCGACGCGGAACACGGGCGGATGAAGAAGCGAAGTCATGAAGGCGATTCCTGATGAAAACGAAGGTCAGGCGTGTTGCGCGAGCAGGCGTTCCTGCTTCGACTGCCCGCGGATCAGCACCGCGAGCAGCGTGACGCCGATGATGTCGAACAGGCCGAGGCACGCGAACAGCGGCGCGTAGCCGATCTTGTCGGCGAGCGCGCCGACCAGCAGCGAGAAGCCGAGCCCGCCGATCCACGCGGCCATGCCCGCGAAGCCGCTGGCGGTGCCGACTTCCTCGGGATCGAACACGTCGGCCGACAGCGTGTTGACGAGTGCGGAGATCATCTGGTGCGCGAAGCCGCCGACGCAGAACAGGGCAATGGCCGTATACGGCGACGACACGAGCCCGATCATCGCCGGCCCGAGCATCAGCACCGAACCGAGCGCGACGCCGGCGACGCGGGACCACACGAGCGGCAGTTTGAACCGGTTCGCGAGGTAGGGCGACAGGTAGCCGCCCGCGATGCCGCCGAGGTCGGCCGCGAGAAACGGCATCCACGCGAAGACGGCGATCTGCGTGAGCGCCATGTGGCGCTCGGTGGCGAGGTACAGCGGAATCCAGAAGCTGAAGGTCTGCCATGCGGGTTCCGCGAAGAAGCGCGGCAGCGCGATCGCCCAGAAGCGGCGCGCGGTGACGACGTCGCGAATCCGGCGCTTCGACACGGCCGGCATCGTGGCCTGGCCGTCGCGGATCAGCGTGCGCTCCTGCGACGTGAGGCGCGGATGATAGGCCGGCGAGCGGTACTGCGTGTACCAGAGCGCGGCCCACAGGAAGCCGAGGGCGCCGGTGACCATGAACGCGGATTGCCAGCCGAACCGCATCGACAGGAACACGACGAGCGGCGGCGCGATCGCGGCGCCGAGCGACGTGCCGGCGTTGAAGTAGCCGACCGCGACGGATTTCTCGCGATCGGGAAACCATTCGGCGACGGCCTTCATCCCCGACGGAATCGCGGCGGCCTCGAACAGCCCGAGCAAGCCGCGCAGGATGCCGAGCGACAGCCAGCCCGACGCGAAGCCGTGCGCGACGCCGACCACCGACCACAGCATCGCGAACAGCGCGAACCCGAGCCGCAGCCCGATCAGGTCGACGATGAACCCGCACACCGGCTGCATGATCGTGTAGCCGATCTGGAATGCGCCGACGATATACGAGTACTGCTGCGTCGAGATCGCGAACACCTGCTTCAGTTCCGGTGCGAGCACCGCGAGGGAGTTTCGAGCGAGGTAGTTGAGGATCGTGCCGAGGCATACCAGCACGATGATCCACCAGCGCAACGCCTTGACTGTTTTCACTGCTGTCTCCTGATCCATGCAAGTCGCCCGGCTAGGGCGTCTCGTTCAGTCTTATTTGTACGATGTCCGATCTTGGTGGGCGCCGATTCGCCCGGTTTTTCTCGAAATGACCACATTCAATCGAACATTTCGATGTTGTCGAAAGCTGATGTTATCGGACGACTGATCATTTTCGAGCATCCTATGTTCGAATTCGAATCAGGTCAACGTGAATCTGCATTCGAACGAACATGCTTGGGGTATTCCCGATAGGCGTGCAGATCGGGTGTCCGGCGCGTTGCGTGACGACCGAGCGCCGAACGCCCGCTTGCCGGGGCCGAGCGGCCGTCGACGGGCCGACTGCATCAGCCGGGCCCGGCAATGGGCGTGACAACCCTGATGAAAATTTATTTTTTTCCTGTCGGCAGATTGTGTAAATTGATTTTCATCCACCTTGCAAAACCATTCGCATGACGCCGCTCCTTCCGCACGATGTCAGTCACGAGGAATCCGCGATCGCGGAGCGCATCGCGTCGGCCATGCCGCGGATGACGCCGATCCACCGCCGGATGGGCGAGTTCGTGCTCGCGAATCCGTTCCGCGCGGCGACGATGCGGATCGACGAGCTGGCGCAGGCCGTGAACGCATCGATCGCGACCGCGAACCGCTTCGCGAAGGCGCTCGGCTTCGACGGTTATCCGGCGATGCGCGCCGCGCTCGTGCGCGGCTTCGAGGCGACGCTCGGCCCGGTCGAACGGCTGCGTTCCGCGCAGGAGCAAGAGCAGGAGCAGGGCGTGCGCGGCGCCGCGTGGATCGACGCGGTGTTCGACCAGGCCGTCACGAACATCGAGAACACGCGCGCGCAGCTGGATGCGGCCGACGTCGAAGCGGCCGTCGAGGCGATCGTCGGCGCGCGGCGCGTGCTGATCCTCGGCGCCGGTTCGAGCGCGTTTCTGACCGGGCTGATGGAACACGGCCTGTCGGTGTGTCACGACAACGTGCAGTCGCTCGCGCTGCTCGGCGGCCCGTCGCATGCGGCGCGGCGCCTGTACACGGCCGACTCGCGCGATCTCGTGATCGCGCTCGCGTTTCCCCGCTACGTGAAGGACACGATCGAGCTGGCCCGCCGCGCGGCGGCGCGCGGCGCGCGCGTGCTCGGCATTTCCGACGGGCCCGGTTCGCCGCTGGCACCGATCGCGTCGCTGAACCTGTACGTGAAGGCCGATCGGCGTTTCGCGGCCACGTCGGAAGCGGCCGTGCTGACGATGATCGAGGCGCTGATCGACGCGGTCGCGCTGCGCACGCACCGCTCCGCGAAGTCCGCCGCCGAAATGACCGAATTCCTGTTGCCGTGGCTGGTCCAGCCGCAAGCGGCGCTGCCGGCCGCCAACCCTTCTTCTTCCGGTCCGAAAAAATCATGACTTCATCCGCGATCGTCGCGATTCATGGCGGTGCAGGCACGATCCTGCGCGAGGCGATGGACACCGACACCGAACGCCGTTACCGCGCCGAGCTCACCGCGATCCTGCAGGCCGCGCAGAAGGTGCTCGCCGACGGCGGCAGCGCGCTCGACGCCGTCACCGTCGCCGTGCGGATGCTCGAGGACTGCCCGTTGTTCAACGCCGGGCGCGGCGCCGTCTATACGGCCGAAGGCAAGCACGAGCTCGACGCGGCGGTGATGGACGGCACGACGCTCGCGGCCGGCGCGATCTGCTGCGCGACCCGCGTGCGCAATCCGGTCCTCGCCGCGCGGCGCGTGATGGAGGCAAGCGAGCACGTGCTGTTCGCGGGCGCGGGCGCCGATGCGTTCGCGGCCGCACAGGGCCTCGAACTCGCCGAGCCCGGCTACTTCGACACGGAAGCGCGTCGTGCGCAGTGGCTCAAGGCGCGCGAGGCGGCCGGCATGATGCTCGACCACGACGCGGCGACCTTCGCGTTCGGCGCCGGGCAGCCGGCCGAGCCGCTCGATCCCGACCGCAAGCACGGCACGGTCGGCGCGGTCGCGTGCGACCTGCGCGGCCATATCGCGGCGGCGACGTCGACCGGCGGCATCACCAACAAGCAGCCCGGACGCGTCGGCGATTCGCCGATCATCGGTGCCGGCTGCTACGCGGACGACGCGACCTGCGCGGTCTCCGCGACGGGCACCGGCGAGATGTTCATCCGGCTCGCGACCGCGCACGACGTGGCCGCGCAGATGGCCTATCGCGGCGCGTCGCTTGCCGACGCCGCGCACGACGTCGTGATGAACAAGCTGCCGCGCCTGGCCGGGCGCGGCGGGATCGTCGCGGTCGACGCGCACGGCAACGTCGCGATGCCGTTCAACACGGAAGGGATGTATCGCGGCTACGCACGCGTCGGCGAGACGCCCGTGGTCGGCATCTATCGCGACGATGCGGCCTGATTCCGGATCGTACGAGGAGACCTTCGCATGACTTCGAGCCGAACCCCGTCCGCGCTGGTGCTGCCGGAACAGCGCGTGGTCGCCGTCGACGACCTGTCGGTGATGTTCCGACGAGAGAACGCGACGTTCGACGCGGTACGCAACGTGTCGTTTCACGTCGATCGCGGCGAGACGCTCGCGATCGTCGGCGAATCGGGCTCCGGCAAGTCGGTCACGTCGCTCGCGCTGATGCGGCTCGTCGAGCACGGCGGCGGCGAGATCACGAGCGGCCGGATCGCGTTGCGGCGCCGCGGCGGCGCGCTCGTCGACCTCGCGCAGGCGAGTGCGGCGACGATGCGCGGGATCCGCGGCGCGGACATCGCGATGATCTTCCAGGAGCCGATGACGTCGCTGAACCCGGTGTTTACGGTCGGCGACCAGATCAGCGAGGCGATCGCGCTGCACCAGTCGAAGAGCGCGACCGAGGCGCGCGCGGAAGCGTTGCGGCTGCTCGATCTCGTGCGCATTCCGGAGGCGCGCCGCGTGTTCGCGCGCTATCCGCACCAGTTGTCCGGCGGGATGCGGCAGCGCGTGATGATCGCGATGGCGCTGTCGTGCCGGCCCGCGCTGCTGATCGCCGACGAACCGACGACCGCGCTCGACGTGACGATCCAGGCGCAGATCCTGCAACTGATCCGCGGCCTGCAGGACGAAATGAACATGGGCGTGATCTTCATCACGCACGACATGGGCGTGGTGGCCGAAGTGGCCGATCGTGTGCTGGTGATGTATCGCGGCGAGAAGGTCGAGGAGGGCGAGTCCGAGCGCATTTTCGCGACGCCCGCGCATCGCTACACGCGTGCGCTGCTCGCGGCCGTGCCGCGGCTCGGCTCGATGCACGGCACCGATATCCCCGAGAAATTTCCGCTGCTGAAGGTGGACGGCGCGAGCGCGGCCGCGCCGGCGCCTGCCGCGAACGACGCGAATGATGCGGCCGATGCCGCCGCGGTCCCCGCCGCCGGGCAGCCGCGCGTCGATCCGGCCGCGCCGCCGATCCTGCGCGTGCGCGATCTCGTCACGCGGTTTCCGGTGAAGAGTGGCGTGTTCGGCCGCGTGTCGCAGTACGTGCATGCGGTCGAGCGCGTGAGCTTCGAGCTGCGCGCGGGCGAGACGCTGGCGCTCGTCGGCGAATCGGGCTGCGGCAAGTCGACCACCGGCCGCTCGCTGCTGCGCCTCGTCGAATCGCAGAGCGGCTCGATCGAATTCGACGGCCGCGACATCAGCGCGCTGAAGGGCCAGGACCTGCAGGCGCTGCGCCGGAACATCCAGTTCATCTTCCAGGATCCGTTCGCGTCGCTGAACCCGCGCCTGACGGTCGGTTTCTCGATCATGGAGCCGCTGCTCGTGCACGGTGTCGCGAGCGGCCGCGACGCGCAGGCGCGCGTCGACTGGCTGCTCGACAAGGTCGGCCTGCCGCCGGAGGCCGCGCGCCGCTATCCGCACGAATTCTCGGGCGGCCAGCGCCAGCGGATCGCCATCGCGCGCGCGCTCGCGCTGAATCCGAAGGTCGTGATCGCCGACGAATCGGTGTCCGCGCTCGACGTGTCGGTGCAGGCGCAGATCGTGAACCTGATGCTCGACCTGCAGCGCGAGCTCGGCGTCGCGTATCTGTTCATCTCGCACGACATGGCCGTCGTCGAGCGCGTCAGCCATCGGGTCGCGGTGATGTATCTCGGCCAGATCGTCGAGATCGGCCCGCGCCGCGCGGTGTTCGAGGCGCCGCAGCATCCGTACACGAGGAAGCTGATGAGCGCGGTGCCGGTGGCCGACCCGGCACGCCGGCATGCGCCGCGCCAGCTCGCGGCGGACGAGATTCCGAGCCCGATCCGCGCGGTCGGCGACGAGCCGATCGTCGCACCGCTCGTCGCGGTCGGCCCCGATCACTACGTCGCGACGCATCGCGTCGGCGGCGCGTATTGATTGCGCGGCGAGGCGCATATGGACCGCAGCTGCGCACGCGCCAGGCAACGGCGTCACTTCCCGGAGCGGATGCAGTCGCGCCGCGATTTCCACCACGCGTTACCGAATCATCCACAGGAGCCAGACAAGATGAACAAGCCGCATTCGTTCCCGATGTTCCGCCCGCGCGCGCTGTTCGCCGCGGGGGCAGGCGCGCTCGCGCTCTCGGTCGCCGCGCCCGCGTTCGCGCAGCAGAACGTCGTGGTCGCCGTGTACTCGACATTCACGACGATGGACCCGTACGACGCGAACGACACGGTGTCGCAGGCCGTCGTGAAGTCGTTCTACGAAGGGCTGTTCGGCTTCGACAAGGACATGAAGCTCGTGAACGTGCTCGCGACGAGCTACCAGGCGTCGCCCGATGCGAAGGTCTACACGGTCAAGCTGCGCCCGGGCGTGAAGTTTCACGACGGCACCGACTTCAACGCCGACGCGGTGAAGGCGAACTTCGACCGCGTGACCGATCCGGCGAACAAGCTGAAGCGCTACGGGCTGTTCCGCGTGATCGAGAAGACCGAGGTGGTCGATCCGATGACGGTGCGCTTCACGCTGCGCGAGCCGTTCTCCGCGTTCATCAACACGCTCGCGCACCCGTCGGCGGTGATGATCTCGCCGGCCGCGCTGAAGAAGTGGGGGCGCGACGTGTCGCTGCACCCGGTCGGCACGGGCCCGTTCGAGTTCGTCGAATGGAAGCAGACCGACGACATGAAGGTGAAGAAGTTTGCCGGTTACTGGAAGAAGGGCTATCCGAAGGTCGATTCGATCGACTGGAAGCCGGTGGTCGACAACAACACGCGCGCCGCGCTGCTCAAGACCGGCGAGGCGGATTTCGCGTTCACGATTCCGTTCGAGCAGGCGGCCGACCTGAAGAGCAATCCGAAGGTCGAGCTGATCGAGCGGCCGTCGATCATCCAGCGCTACATCTCGCTGAACACGCAGAAGAAGCCGTTCGACAATCCGAAGGTGCGTGAAGCGCTGAACTACGCGGTCAACAAGGAGGCGCTCGCGAAGGTCGTGTTCGCCGGCTACGCGACCCCGCAGACGGGCGTCGCCCCGGTCGGCGTCGAATACGCGACCAAGCTCGGGCCCTGGCCGTACGATCCGGCGAAGGCGCGCGCGCTGCTGAAGGAGGCCGGTTATCCGAACGGCTTCGAGTCGACGCTCTGGTCCGCGTACAACCATTCGACGGCGCAGAAGCTGATCCAGTTCGTCCAGCAGCAGCTCGCGCAGGTCGGCGTGAAGGTGCAGGTGCAGGCGCTCGAGGCCGGCGAGCGGGTCGCGAAGGTCGAGAGCGCGCAGGATCCGGCGGCGGCGCCGGTGCGGATGTACTACAGCGGCTGGTCGGCCTCGACGGGCGAGGCGAACTGGGCGCTGTCGCCGCTGCTCGCGTCCACGTCGGCGCCGCCGAAGCTCTACAACACCGCGTACTACAAGAACGGTGCCGTCGACGACGATCTCGCGAAGGCGCTCGAGACGACCGACAACGCGAAGAAGGCCGCGCTGTACGCCGACGCGCAGAAGCTGGTGTGGGCCGACGCGCCGTGGATCTTCCTGGTGCAGGAGAAGATCGTCTACGCGCGCAGCAAGCGCCTGCACGGCATGTACGTGATGCCGGACGGTTCGTTCAACTTCGACGAAATCTCGGTGAAATGACGGCAGCTTGCCTGCTGTCCGGCGCCGGCGGCGCAAGCTGCCGGCGCGCTGATTCGATCGGTGTCCCATGCTGAATTTTCTCGTCAAACGCCTGTTCGGCCTGCTGCCCACGCTCGCGATCGTCGCGGTGCTGGTGTTCCTGTTCGTGCACCTGCTGCCGGGCGACCCGGCGCGGCTCGCGGCCGGCCCCGAAGCCGACGACGCGACGGTCGCGCTGGTGCGCACCGATCTCGGGCTCGACCGGCCGCTGCCCGCGCAGTTCGCGAACTTCTTCGTGAAGATCGCGCACGGCGATTTCGGCACGTCGACGCGCAGCAAGCGGCCGGTGTCGACCGAGATCGGCGAGCGCTTCATGCCGACGCTGCTGCTCACGCTCGTCAGCATGGTGTGGGCGACGGCGTTCGGGATGGCGATCGGGATCGCGTCGGCGGTATGGCGCAACCGCTGGCCCGACCGCCTCGGGATGACGATCGCGGTGTCGGGCATCTCGTTTCCGGCGTTCGCGCTCGGCATGCTGCTGATGGAGATCTTCTCGGTGAAGCTCGGCTGGCTGCCGGTCGTGCCGGACGGCACGTGGAAGAGCTACGTGCTGCCATCGCTGACGCTCGGCGCCGCGGTCGCGGCCGTGATGGCGCGCTTCACGCGCGCGTCGTTCGTCGAGGTGCTCAACGAGGACTACGTGCGCACCGCGCGCGCGAAGGGCGTGCACGAGCCGCTGGTGGTGCTCAAGCATTGCCTGCGCAACGCGATGATCCCGGTCGTCACGATGATGGGGCTGCAGTTCGGCTTCCTGCTCGGCGGCTCGATCGTCGTCGAGGCCGTGTTCAACTGGCCGGGGCTCGGGCGCCTGCTGGTCGATGCGGTCACGATGCGCGATTACCCGGTGATCCAGGCGATCGTGCTGCTGTTCTCGCTCGAATTCATCCTGATCAACCTGACCGTCGACGTGCTGTACGCGGTCATCAACCCGACCATCCGGTTCAAGTGAGCGTGAGGCCAGCATGAACGCGACTGTCCAGCCCGCGGCGCCGGCCGCATCGAACACGATCCGCACGCCGTGGCGTGAATTCTGGCGCAAGTTCCGCAAGCAGACCGTCGCGCTGGTCGCCGGCGGCTTCGTGCTCGCGCTCGTCGTGCTGGCCTTCGTCGGCCCGCACATCGTGCCGTTCGATCCGGAGAATTATTTCGACTACGACGCGCTGAACGCGGGGCCGTCGGCCGTGCACTGGTTCGGCGTCGACTCGCTTGGCCGCGACATCTTCAGCCGGATCGTCACTGGCACGCGCATCTCGCTCGCGGCCGGCTTCTTCTCGGTCGCGCTCGGCGCGCTCATCGGCACGTTCTTCGGGCTGCTCGCCGGCTACTACGAAGGCTGGTGGGACCGCATCACGATGCGCGTGGCCGACGTGCTGTTCGCGTTCCCGGGGATCCTGCTCGCGATCGGCGTGGTCGCGATCCTCGGCAACGGGATGGTCAACGTGATCTGCGCTGTCGCGATCTTCAGCATTCCGGCGTTCGCGCGGCTCGTGCGCGGCAACACGCTGATGCTCAAGCACATGACCTACGTGGAAGCCGCGCGCAGCATCGGCGCGTCCGACTGGACGATCATCATGCGGCACATCCTGCCGGGCACCGTGTCGTCGGTCGTCGTCTACTTCACGATGCGGATCGGCACGTCGATCATCACTGCCGCGAGCCTGTCGTTCCTCGGGCTTGGCGCGCAGCCGCCGACGCCGGAGTGGGGCGCGATGCTCAACGAGGCGCGCGCGGACATGGTGACCGCGCCGCACGTCGCGATCTTCCCGAGCCTCGCGATCTTCCTGACCGTGCTCGCGTTCAACCTGCTCGGCGACGGGCTGCGCGACGCGCTCGACCCGAAGCTGGAGCGGCGCTGATGCGAGCCGTGCCCATGTGGGCCGCGACGCTGCCGGCCGGGCCGCGCGGCACGATCGCCGACGTGCCGGGCGTGACGGTCGGCCATGCGACGCTCGATGCGGGCGACGTGCAGACGGGCGTCACCGTCGTGAAGCCGCACCCGGGCGACCTGTACCGCAGCAAGGTGCCGGCCGGCGCGGCCGTGATCAACGGCTTCGGCAAGAGCGTCGGGCTCGTGCAGGTCGACGAACTGGGCACGCTCGATACGCCGATCGCGCTGACCAACACGTTCGGCGTCGGCGCGGTGGCGCAGGCGCAGATTCGCGCGGCGGTCGCGGAGAACCCGCAAATCGGCCGCGACTGGCCGACCGTCAACCCGCTCGTGTTCGAGTGCAACGACGGCTATCTGAACGACATCCAGGCGTTCGCGGTGACGGCCGCGCATCACGACGAAGCCTGCAATACCGCGGCGCGAGATTTCGCACGTGGCGCGGTAGGCGCCGGGCGCGGGATGTCGTGTTTCGACCTGAAGGGCGGGATCGGCTCCGCGTCGCGCGTGGCCGTCGCGGCCGGCAGGCCGTATACGGTCGGCGCGCTGGTGCTCGCGAATTTCGGCCGGCTGCCGATGCTGATGCTCGGTGGCGTGCCGGTCGGACGGATCGTCGCGCAGCGGCGTGCCGCAGCGGACGCTCAGCCGACGCACGCGGCGCCGCCCGAGCAAGGCTCGATCATCCTGCTGCTCGCGACCGATGCGCCGCTCGACGCGCGGCAACTGTCGCGGCTCGCGCGCCGCGCGGGCGCGGGGCTCGCCCGCACCGGCTCGGTCTACGGGCATGGCAGCGGCGACATCGCGCTCGCCTTTTCCACCGCGTACACGATCGCGCACGATGCGTCGACCGTCGCGCTGCTGCAGGCCGTGACCGTGACCGGCCGCGACGGCCACGTACGGCAATCGCTGCGCGATGCGGTGCCCGAGCTCGAGCGGTTATTCAACGCAGGCAACGAAGGACGTCCGAGCCATTCATGAAGATTCTGATCTCGACCGACATCGAGGGTGTCGCCGGCGTGTTCGCCCTCGAGCAGACGCGTGCCGGCAATCCGGAATACGAACGTGCGCGCCGCTGGATGACCGCCGAGGCGAACGCGGCGATCGAAGGCGCGTTCGCCGGCGGCGCGAAGGCCGTCTGGGTCAACGATTCGCACGGCGGTTTCCGCAATCTGTTGCCCGACGGGCTCGATGCCCGCGCCCGCGTCGTGCTCGGCAAGCCGCGCACGCTGGGGATGATGGCGGGCCTCGAGCAGCAGCCCGACCTCGTGTTCATGATCGGCTTTCATGCGAAGTCGCAGACGCGCGGCGTGCTTGCGCACACCATCAACAGCTTCGCGTTCACGCAGGTGTGGCTGAACGGCGTCGAACTTGGCGAAGCCGGGCTGTACGGCGCGCTGGCGCGCGAATACGGCGCGCACGTCGCGCTGGCGTCGGGCGACGACGTATTCGCCGAGGAAACCCGGCCGCTGTTTCCGGACGCGCGTTTCGAGACGGTCAAGACGGCCGGCGGTGCATCGAGCGGCGACACGCTCACGCCGGCCGCGTCCTGCGCGCGCATCGCGACCGCCGCACGCGAAACGGTCGTGCATGCGCTGTCGTCCGGCTGGCGTGCGGGCGCGCACCGGCCCGCGCCGGCTGCTTGCACGCTGCGCGTGCAGACGGCCGCGCTCGCCGATCTGTTCTGCGTGCTGCCGTCGCTCGAGCGGGTCGATGCGGTGACGCTGCGCTTCGACGGGCCGTCGGTCGAGCACGTGGTGCGCACGCTGAACAGCCTGTCGGCCATGTCGTTCATGCTGCGGTGATGCGTGCCGACCGGAGGCCGCCGATGCGCGGCGCGTCACGCACCGGGCGCGCGGTCTGCCGCCGTGTCGAGCAGGAACGCTTCCATCGCGGCGACCAGCGCGAGAGGGGTTTCGTTCATCGGGTAATGACCGGCATTGCGCAGCACGTCGACGGTCGCGCGCGGATAGCGCCGCAGATAGGTGCGCGCCATCAGCGCCGCGTCGAACGCCGGGTCGTGTTCGCCGATCAGCACCTTCACCGGATGGCGGCCCGTGATCTCGTCGCTGAAATCCGTGTCGGCCCACGCGCGGAAGTACGCGCCGAACGCGTGCGGCGACGAACAGGATGCCGAATACGCGGCTTTCCACTCGACCCAGACGGCGGGCAACCGGCCGCCGGTGCTGCGATCGATGATGGTGCGGCGATCGGCGAGCTGGTCGGCGGCGCGTTCGAATAGCGCGCGTCGCGCGGCGTCGAACGGCAGGCCGCCGCACGGCACCGGCGCGATCGGCACCAGCGCGCGTACCCGGTCGGGCGCCATGGCGGCGACCTTCTCGATCGCCATGCCGCCCATCGAGTGGCCGACGAGGCTGAACGTGCGCCAGCCGAGCGCGTCGGCGAGGGCGAGCGTGTCGGCGGCGATTTCGGCGATCGAGTACGCGCCGTGCGCGCCGCGCATGCCGCCGTAGCCGCGGTAGTCCATGAACACATAGGTGAAGCGTTCGTGCGACAACCACGTCTCGACGGGCTCGAACGCACGCGCGTCGCCGAACCAGCCGTGCAGCACGAGAACAGGGTAGGGGCCGTCCCCCACGCGATGAAACGTATTGGGCATCTCCGCTCCGAAGAAGTCGCTATCCGGCCGATTCGGCCGTCGGGTCTTGCGGCCATCCGGTCGCGCAAGCGTGGAGCGGATCGTAGACCGATCGAAGGTGACCCGCCTTCGATATCGGGTCATTCATGATGGAATTCGGGCCTTGAGAAATTCGCTGCTGGATCCCTACGAAGACATTCCCCGCAGCGTCGTGGTGACCGCCAACGACTACGCGGCGGGCACGACGTTTCCGGAGCACGCGCACCGGCGCGGGCAGTTCGCGTTCGCGTCGCGCGGCACGATCAGCGTGTCGACGCCGCACGGCCGCTGGCTGGTGCCGCCGCAGCGCGCGTGCTGGGTGCCGGCCGGCGTGCGGCACGAAATGACGATGACCGGGCCGGTCACGATGCTCAACACGTTCGTGTCGGACGACACGGCCGAGGCCGCGGGGCTGCCGGACCAGTGCGGCGTGTACGGCGTGTCGCCGCTCCTGCGGCAACTGATCGACGATGCGATCGACCTGCCGGCGATGTACGACGTCGACGGCCGGGCGGGCAAGCTGATGGCGCTGCTGGTCGCGGAAATCGCGACGATGCCGCGGCTGTCGCTGCACGCGCCGCTGCCGGCCGACGCGCGCCTCGCGAAGATCTGCCGGCATCTGTTCGCGTCGCCGTCGATCGCGGCCGATCTCGACCAGGTGGCGACCGACGCGGGCGTGAGCCGGCGCACGTTTACGCGGCTGTTCCGCGCGCAGACCGGCGTGAGTTTCGCCGCCTGGCGTCAGCAGGTCTGCATGCTGGCGGCGATTACCCGCCTGAGCGACGGGCAGCCGGTGACGCGGGTCGCGTTCGATCTGGGCTATGCGAGCGCGAGCGCCTTTACGTCGGCGTTTCGCCGCATCCTCGGCGAAACGCCGAGCCGGTATCTGGAGGTTCGCCGCTAGCCGGAGCGGAGGCGGCGGCGAGTGCGGCGGCGTGCTCCGGTCGCGGACGAAAAAAACGCGTCTGCCAGGTTTCGGTCAGACGCGCTTGAAGGCACTCGGTCAGAAAAATGCGCGCTCAGGCAGCGGGGCAGTGTTCGCGCATTGCGGGTGAAATTGTTGCCTGTTCCGATTCAATCCCGTCGGTGTCGGGCGGATAGCAAAGCATACGCCGTGTAACGCGCAAACGATATCGTGCGGGCCCGACGATTCATGTGCTGTCGCAGCATGCGTTTCAATCGCGCGTTTGATACCGGAGGCGGGAGCAGTCAACCAAGGGCATCGGCCGTCCCGATCGGGCGTGCTGCGGCACGGCATCGAATGTGGGGGCCCGAAAGCGAAAACCGCCGCACGACGCGATGCCTGTCGGTATCGCGCCACACGGCGGTTCGGTGCGGGCAGCCGGCGTGCGCCGGCTCGCGGGTCACACGTCGAAGAACACGGTCTCGTCCGGCCCCTGCATGCGAATGTCGAAGCGGTACACGACGGGCCGGCCCGGTTGCGCGTCGCGCTTTGCGACGAGCGTTGCGCGGCGTTCGGCCGGCACGAGGTTCAGCACCGGATCGGCCGCGTTCGCCGCGGCTTCGTCGTCGAAATACACGCGGGTGAACGCGTGGGTCAGGATCCCGCGCATCATCACGGTCACGTTGATGTGCGGCGCTTCGTCGGCGGCGGCGCGGCCCGGCTTGACCGTCTGGACAACGAAGCGGTGCTGCGCATCGGTGCCCGTGCCGACGCGTGCGAAGCCCGTGAAGCCGGACTTCGCGATGTCGTCGCGCGACGCGGGATAGCGGCCCGCGCCGTCCACCTGCGTGAATTCGAGCACCGCGTCGCTGACGACGTTGCCGTCGCCGTCGAACACCTGTCCGACCAGCAGCACGTGCTCGCCTTCGGCGTCGGGCGTGGCGATCGCCGGCGTGAACAGGCTCTTCAGGTCGTAGTCGTATTGCTGCGGGCACAGGCCGTACGCGAAGTACGGGCCGACCGTCTGCGAAGGGGTTTGCTTCAGCGTCGTCATGGTTCAGCGCTCCATCGGGGTGGCGTCGCGGCCGCGCAGCACGATGTCGAATTCGTAGCCGAGCGCATAGCCTTCTTCGGTGATGTCCATCGAGAAGCGCGAGATCAGGCGGTCACGCGCCGCTTCCGGCGTGCCCTGGAAGATCGGGTCGTACGCGAGCAGCGGATCGCCGGGGAAGTACATCTGCGTGACGAGGCGCGAGCCGAAGTAGTCGCCGAACAGCGAGAAGTGGATGTGATTCGGGCGCCATGCGTTCGGATGGTTGCCCCACGGATACGCGCCGGGCTTGATCGTCAGGAAGCGGTAGCGGCCTTCGGCGTCGGTCATGCAGCGGCCTGCGCCGAGGAAGTTCGGGTCGAGCGGCGCGTCGTGCTGGTCGACCTTGTGCACGTAGCGGCCGGCCGCATTCGCCTGCCATACCTCGACGAGCGTGTTGCGCACGGGCTTGCCGCCTTCGTCGAGCACGCGGCCGGTGACGACGATGCGCTCGCCGAGCGGTTCGCCGTTCTTCACGGCGTTCTTCGTCAGGTCGTGGTCGAGCGCGCCGAGATCGTCGGTGCCGTAGACGGGCACGTACTGGTCGCGCAGCTTTTCCTTCAGCGGGATCAGCGGGCGGGTCGGGCCGCGCTTGACCGACGAACGGTACTCGGGGTGGATATACGCGGGATGCGACGGCCAGTCGCGCGGCGTGAGGATCGTGGGGGAATCCATCGGGTGTCTCCTGTCAGGTATTTCGCGAAGTGGATGGCAAGACTTTAGCCAATCCGGAAAGTTATGCAAAATGACCTTTTTTCGCGAATCGCATAACCGTTCGTTATGTTCGGCGGCGCCCATGGAAATCCGCCGGACAGGCGGCGTGATCGCGTTGCTGCCCGGCGACCGGAGTCCATGCGCGGCGGCGTCATGCGTGACGCCGCGCCGAATGCTTGGGTGTTTCCGGAAAGTTATGCAAAATGGCGTGATATCACCATTCGCATAACCGCCCGTTATGAATAACCGTATCGCCGACGGCCGCGTCAAATTCCGGCACCTGCAGTGTTTTCTCGCGGTCGCGCAGTTGGGCGGCGTGCAGAAGGCGGCCGAAAGCCTGTCGATCACGCAGCCGGCCGTGTCGAAGACGATCGCCGAACTGGAGTCGATCCTCGGCGTGAAGTTGTTCGAACGCGGGCGGCACGGCGCGCAGCCGACCCGCGAAGCCCAACTGTTCATCCCGCACGCGAACGCGTGCGTGCTGGCGCTGCGGCAGGGTGTCGGGCTGCTCGCGCGCGAAGGCGGCGCGGCCGCGGCGACGCTCGAAATCGGCATGCTGCCGACGGTCGCGGCATCGCTCGCGCCCGCGCTGATGAAGGCGCTGACCGCACGCTGGCCGCGCATCGTGGTGCGGATCGCGACGGCTGCCAATACCGAACTGCTGGAGCGTCTGAAGGCAGGGGCAATCGAATGCGCGATCGGGCGCCTGTCGGAGCCGGAACGGATGATCGGGCTCGCGTTCGAGCAGCTGTACAACGAACCGCTCGTCGCGGTCGTGCGCGCCGGCCATCCGCTGCTGGCGAGTGCCGCGCCGGCCGCCGAGCTCGCGCGCTATCCGGTCGTGCTGCCGCCGTTCGGCACGCTGATCCGCCAGTCGGCCGAGCAACTGCTCGGCGCGTGCGGCGCGCCGCCGCTTGATTCGTTCATCGAGGTGCTGTCGGTATCGGTCGCGCGTGCGCTCACGCTCGAGAACGACGCAGTCTGGTTCGTGCCGCTCTATGCGGCCGAATACGACTTGTCGGCCGGCGCGCTCGCGCGGCTGCCGCTGCCTTCCGCGGGCACCGACGAGCCGGTCGGGCTCGTGCTGCGCACCGATGCGCAACCGTCTCCCGTCGCCCGGACGCTGATCGACGCCGTGCGCGACATCGCGCAGGCGCGGTTCGGCGATGCGCACACCCATCGCGCCCCCCGTAGCGCGCGCAAGCCGGCTCGCCGCCAGCGTCGAGACGCCGGGCAGGGCGTGGACGGATGACGTCCGGCTGCCGCTCTTTCACCGTCATTCGTTAGCCATTCGGTCAGTAGCGGGTGTCGTCGTGCTTGGCGTATCGTACCGTTTTTGATACACTCGATGACACGACGATGGCGAGACAGCAGATTCAGATCACGCTCGACGTGCGGTTCTTCCGCACCGCGCGTGGCAACGAGCCGGTGCGCGAATGACTCAAGGCGCTCGGGCAGGTCGAGCGCAGGGTGATCGGCGAAGAGATCAAGACCGTTCAACTCGGCTGGCCGCTCGGCATGCCGCTGGTCCGGAAGATGTCGCAGGATCTGTGGGAAATCCGCGTGATGTTGCCGCAGCGAAGCGCGCGCGTGCTGTTCACGGTCGTCGGCGACACGATGGTGCTGCTGCACGCGTTCTTCAAGCAGTCGCAGGCCACGCCGTCCGACGATCTCGACGTGACCGTCGCGCGGCTGAAAGCGCTGACGCGCGCCATCTGAATTCCTCCGGCTGCGCCGGCACATGCGATCGGAGATGTGCCGGCCGGCCACGCCATGCACTGGAGTACCCATGACGACCACGAACAACCCGCATATCGGCAGCGATTTCGACAGCTTCCTCGAGGACGAAGGCCATCTCGAAGCGGCCACCGCCACCGCGATCAAGCGCGTGATCGCGTGGCAGATCGGCCAGGAAATGAAGGCGCAGCACATCACGAAGACCGCGATGGCCGCGCGGATGAAGACCAGCCGCGCCGCGCTCAACCGGCTGCTCGACGAAACCGACACGAGCCTCACGCTCGCGACGCTCGCGAGCGCGGCCACCGCACTCGGCAAGCGGCTCAGCTTCGAACTGGTGCCGGCCTGACGCCCGCGGCGCAGCGGTGCGCGGCCGGTTCGCGGTGTGCCGGCGCAGCGCGGCGAGCGCCCGTTTGCTCGTCCGCACACGGGCGCCGGCACGCGATCACGTGCGTCGCCCGGCCATCCGCAGATAAAGCAGCGCACCGCCCGCAAGCAGCAGCGGGCACAAGATGAACCACCCCGTCGTCAGGAACAGCCCGGCGACGGCGACCAGCGAAATCCACGCGCAGCGATATGCGATGCCGCCGCGCGGCAGCAGTTTCAGCGCGGCCGCCGCGCCGAGCCCGTACACCATCACGAAGCATCCGGACGTGACGAGCACGAGCGGCTTCGGCCCGACGTCCGAGAGCGTCGTCGCGGCCAGCGCGACGACGGCCAGCACCGCGATCACGCCAAGACTTCGGCGCGGCACGCCGCCGACCTGGCTGCCTTGTGCGAGCCACGCAGGCAGTGCGCCGTCGCGCCCGAGCGCCGCGCCGAGCTTCGCCGCGCCCGCGAAATACGCATTCATCGTGCCGAGCGTGAGCAGCAGCGCGGCCGCTGCCGCCAGCACCTGCGCGTGACCGCCGATGCCGCCCGCGATCAGTTCCGCGAGCGGCGCACCCGACGCGCCGGCCGAAGGCCCGAGCACCGTGACGCTCGCGGCCGCGACCGACAGATACAGAAAGCCGACGACCACGACCGCGATACCGGCCGAGCGCGGCATGTCGTGCGCGGGCCGTCGGAACTCTGCCGCGAGGTGCGTGATCGCTTCCCAGCCCGCGAAGCTCCACACGAGCAGTGCGGCAGCCTGGCCGACCGCGAGCCAGCCATGCGGCGCGAACGGATGCAGGTTCACCGTGCTTGCATGCGGCGCGGACGCGAGCACGGCGGCCAGCAGCAGCGTGACGAGCAGCGCCGACAGCACGAGCTGCATGCGGCCCGACACCGTGACGCCGAACGCATTCGCGGCCGACACCGTGGCGATCAGCGCGGCAGCCGTGACGATCACCGTGACGTGTCCGCCGCCCGTGACCGCGGCGACGTACGCGCCGCCGAACATCGCGGCGGCCGGCGCGCCGGCCGGCACCGCGAAATAGAAACACCAGCCGACGATTGCCGCGGCCTTCGGCCCGAATGCGCGTCGCGCGTAGGTCGATACGCCGCCCGCGTCCGGATAGCGCGCGCCGAGTGCGGCGAAGGTGGCGGCAAGCGGCCCCGACAGCACGACGAGCGCGGCCCACGCCAGCAGCGATGCAGGGCCTGCAACCTCGGCCGCGAGCGCGGGCAACGCAATGACGCCGGTGCCGAGCACCGCGCCGATATACAGCGCGGCGCCCTGGAAAATCGTCAGCGAGCCCGCGTGGTGAACGGCGGGCGAATCGGCATGCGAGGGCATGAAAGGCAGTCTCCTGAAGGCTCGTTATGGGCACGCTCGGGCGCGCAATGAATCGTTCGATGCTACCCGAACGTACGCGGTGCTGCCGCGCGGCGTTTAGTAGTCCGCGATGTGCCGTGTGTCAGCCGATGTCAGGAGTCAGTGGCGGCGTGCGAGCCGCAGGCGCGCATCCTCGCGCGCGGCAGGCGGCAGCTCGGGCGCGTAATGGAACGTGCCCGCCACGAGCGACGCGACCGGCACGCCGTCGCGGAACAGCACGCGATTGCCGGCCAGCGCGGGCACCTTGTCGCCGGGCAACAGCGTGCCGGCAAGGTTCAGCGGATCGGCGCCCGTCACGCACACGTACTGGCCGTCGCCCGGTTGGCGACGCAGCTCGCGCAGGACCGGGATCGCTTCCGGCAGCGCGAACTGCTCGCCCGCGAGCCCCGCGACGAAGCGGCCGCCGCGAATCTCGCCGCGCGCTTCGAGACGTTGCAGCACGCGCACGAGCTCGCGCCAGCTCGGCAGCCAGTCGGCTTCGCGTTCGAGCAGCCGCCAGAACACCACGCCATAGCGGCGCAGCAGCGTCCACGCGATGTGTTCGAGCGCATCGGGATCGGTCGCGGGCGCACCGCGCTTCGGTGCCGGGGTTGGCGCATCGTCCGGCGCCGACATGCGTTGCACGAGCGCCCAGCGGCCGGCGTCGTCCATCCCGCCGATCAGCGCGCCACCGCGCCGCGTGCGCGGCGCATAGGTCGCGCTGCGCTTGACCGCGGGCTTCAACAGCGCGCGCAACCCGGCGAAGCTGTCTGCATTCACGAGGCCGGCCGACACGAGTTCGCCGAGCGCCTGCTCGAGTTCGACCGGCAGCATGTGCAGTTCGTCGAGCAGCGCGTCGAAGAACATCGCGCCGTGTGCGGCAAGTGCATCGCGCACCTGCGTCGCACGCGCGGATAGCGCCGGCTGCGCGTCCGGGTCGCGCAGCGCCTGCCATGCGCCGAGGTGGCGGCGCGGCAGCAGCACGATCGGCGTCGTTTTCACGGGCGTGCCGGCCGCGCGCGCCGGCGCGCCGATGCGGGTCCACACGAGTTTGCCCGAGCGGCACAGCTCGTCGAGGCCGCCGGCCGTGTAGTCGGTCAGGCGCGCGGGCAGCAGCGCGTCTTCCCATGCGCTCGCCGCGGCTTCGTAGCCTTCGAGCTGCTCGACGACGGCCGCGAGCGCGTCGCGGCCCGTGCCGCGCGTGTCGGGCGTCAGGTGCTGCCAGTGGAACAGGAAGCGCATGAAATCGGCGCGCTCGACCGGCTCGATCTCGCGGCGCAGCCGCTTGACCGTGTAGCGATGAATGCGCGCGAGCAGGTGGCGTTCGCACCATTCGTCGGTCGTGGCGCCCGGCGTGAAGCGGCCATGCATCACGTAGCCTTCGCGCTCCAGTGCGGCGAGCGCGGTCGCGATCGCCGCGGACGGCAGGCCGAGCGGCTGCGCGATGGCGTCGAGCGTCGATGGCCCGAAGCCGGTGAGCCGCGCGCGGATCACGTCGACGAGCGCGGCATCGGCTTCCCAGGGTTGCGCGCAAGCGGCCGGCACCTTCAGCGCGGGCACGACGCGTGCATTGGGATGCAGCGCGCGCATGCAGACCAGCCGTTCGACCGGCACCCACAGCACGGCGCCGTCCGGCGTGACGAGTTGCGTCGCACGACGGCGCTCGGCCAGTTCCGCGAGCCGTTCGGGCCAGCCTTCGTGCGCGTGCGCTTCGCCGTCGGCGACGCACGCGAGCGTGAGCAGGGCGTCGTGCATTTCGTCGGCATCGCGTACGAGCGGCCACGCTTCGTCGCGCACCGCATCGATGGCATCGGCGTCGAGCGCGCCGAGATCGTCGGCCGATTCGGGATCGCTCCAGCGGCGCGACTGCACGGCCTGCGTGCGGCGCTCCTCGAGCGGCGCGTCGTCGAGGAACGCATAGGGCTTCGCGTTCAGGATCTCGGCCGCGAGCGGCGACGGCGCGGGCAGGTCGCGCGCGATCAGTTCGATCGCGCCGCTTTCGATCCGGCGCAGCAGCGCGAGCCAGCCGTCGGTATCCATCGCGTCGTGCAGGCAATCGTCGAGCGTCTGGTCGACGAGCGGATGGTGCGGGATCTCGCGTTCGCCGACGACGTTCTCCACGCACGCGACCTGGTCGGGGAACACGGTCGCGAGCAGGTCGTCGCTCTTCATCCGCTGCAGTTGCGGCGCGGTGCGCCGGCCGCCGGTGAAGCGCGGCAGCGCGAGCGAGGTCGTCGCGTTCCAGCGCCAGCGCACGCCGAACATCGGTGCGTCGAGCAGCGCCTGCACCAGCACGTGCTCGGCGCTCGCCGAGCGCAGGTAGCGCCACACTTCGTCGAGCGCGAAGCTGTGCGCGAGCGACAGCGAAAGAATGATCGCGTCGTCGGTCGCGGCGGCCTGCAGCTCGAAATTGAACGTGCGGCAGAAGCGCTTGCGCAGCGCGAGCCCCCACGCGCGGTTGATACGGCTGCCGAACGGCGAATGGATCACCAGCTGCGTGCCGCCCGATTCGTCGAAGAAGCGCTCCATCACGAGCGTGTCCTGCGTCGGCAGGGCGCCGAGCGCCGCGCGCGTGCGCGCGAGGTAGTCGGCGATCTGGCGGGCCGCGTCGGGCGACAGGCGGAGATCGTCGACGAGCCAGCGCAGCGCCGGCGCGAGGCGGCTTGCGGGCGGGGCGATCGCGGTGCCGCCGTTATCGCTGCGCGAGTCGGCCAACGCGTCGGCTTCGGCGGCCGCCTTGCCGATTTTGCCGCGCGTGCCCGTCTTGCCCGCTGCGTCGTCGCTCGCGCGTTTGCGTGCTCCGGCCTCGGAGTGCCGATCGCCTTCGGCGAACAGCCCGTCGAGCCGCGCCCGCAGCCGGCCGACCGCCGCCGACAGCTCGTCGCTGCGCCCGAGCCCCTCGCCGAGCCAGAACGGAATACCCGGCGCTTGACCTTGCGCGTCCTCGACGCGCACACGGCCGGTTTCCACGCGAATGATCCGGTAAGACTGGTTGCCGAGCTGGAACACGTCGCCCGCGAGGCTCTCGACCGCGAAATCCTCGTTGACGGTGCCGACCTGGATACCCTGCGGTTCGAGCAGCACCGCGTAGTCGGCCATGTCGGGAATCGTGCCGCCCGACGTCGTCGCGGTCATCATCGCGTTGCGGCGCCCGCGCACCGTGCCGCCGACCACGTCGCGATGCAGGTATGCACCGCGCACGCCGCGCCGGCTCGTGAAGCCTTCGGCGAGCATCTTCATCACGTCGTCGAAGCGTTCGCGCGACAGGCGTGCGTAGGGCGCCGCGCGCGTGAAGCTCGCGTACAGCGCGTCCTCCTGCCATTCCGCGCAGGCGACTTCGGCGACGATCTGCTGCGCGAGCACGTCGAGCGGTGCCTCGGGAATCCGCAACGCGTCGAGCTCGCCGCGTTGCACGCAATCGAGCAGCGCCGCGCATTCGACCAGCTCGTCGCGCGACAGCGGGAACAGGCGGCCCTTCGGCACGCCGCCGACATGGTGCCCCGAGCGGCCGACGCGCTGCAGGAACGGTGCGATCCCGCGCGGCGAACCGACCTGGCACACGAGATCGACGTCGCCGATGTCGATGCCGAGTTCGAGCGACGCGGTCGCGACGAGCAGCTTCAGCTCGCCGCGCTTGAGCCGCTGTTCGGCGTCGAAGCGATGCTCCTTCGCGAGACTGCCGTGGTGGGCGGCGATCGCGTCCTTGCCGAGACGGTCGGCGAGATGGCGTGCCATGCGTTCCGCGGTGCGCCGCGTGTTCACGAACACGAGCGTCGTGCGATGCGCGGCGGCAAGCGCGGCGATCCGGTCGTACACCTGTTCCCACACGTCGGTCGCCATCACCGGCTCGAGCGGCACGTTCGGCAGTTCGAGCGCGAGGTCGCGTTCGCGGGTGTGACCGGTATCGACGATCGTGCAGTCGCGCGGCGCATCGGCCGGGCCGCCGACCAGGAAGCGCGCGACCGCGTCGATAGGTTTCTGCGTGGCCGACAACCCGATGCGCGGCAACGCGCGGCCCGTCAACGCGTCGAGGCGTTCGAGCGACAACGCGAGGTGGCTGCCGCGCTTGGACGACGCAAGCGCGTGGATCTCGTCGACGATCACCGAACGCACGTTCGACAGCATTTGCCGCCCCGACGTGGACGACAGCAGCACGTACAGCGATTCGGGCGTCGTCACGAGGATGTGCGGCGCGCGCTTGCGCAGCGCCGCGCGTTCGGCCTGCGTGGTGTCGCCGGTACGCACGGCGGTGCGGATCGCCGGCACCGGCAGGCCGAGCTGCGCGAGCGAGTCGGCGATGCCGGCGAGCGGCGCGTCGAGGTTCACGTGGATGTCGTTCGACAGCGCCTTCAGCGGCGACACATAGACGACGAGCGTCGCGTCGGGCAGCGCGCCGTCGTGCGCGAGCGCATCGCGCACGAGGTCGTCGAGTGCGCACAGGAACGCGGTGAGCGTCTTGCCGGAGCCGGTCGGCGCGGCGACGAGCGTCGACCGGCCGGCCTTGATGTGCGGCCATGCGAGTGCCTGCGCGCCGGTCGGCGCGGCAAACGTGCGGCGGAACCACGCGGCGACGGCCGGGTGGAACACGTCGAGCGCGTGGGCGGGGCGGGTGGCTGTGACGTCCATCGGAGCGTTGAAATGGGGTGCGAGCGCGCGGGCGGCCGCGCGCGAATCGTCAGTGTGCCAGACGTCGCGAGCGCGTGCCGGGCACCGCGCGCGGGGGAACGCGCGCGCCGGAGATTCAGATGAGGCGCGGCGCCGGCATTTCAACAGGCGTGCGCGCGCAGCGGCGTCCGCTCGTTCGCGGGTGCCGGATCGAGGAGAGAAGGAAGTCGGGTTCGACGTGCGCCGGGCGGGTGCGGAGCACGAGGCGTGACGACATGTATCGGCGCGCGACTATGCGCTACGACGTGTCACTACACGCGATGCAGCCAGCCGAGCCAGTGTTCGAGGAACGGCGCGCGCGTCCACAGCGATTGCGCGAGCCACAGCGTGCCGCCCCAGGCGGCGGCCACGACGATCAGGTCGCAATGTCCGCTGTTCCACAGGTTCAGCGAATGGCGCCGCCAGATCCACGGCACGCCGAGCGGATTCGGCCAGTCGGCGAGCAGGTGCATCACGCCGCCGCACGCGAAGCCGAACAGCGGCGCGGCCCACAGCGGATGCGGATGATGCGTGAGCCCGTGCCAGCCTAGCGCAAGCAGCGCGATCCAGCCGATGCCCCAGTGCGTGATGGTGCGGTGCGTGATCCACAAGCGGCGCTTGCGGGTCCACCACGCGACTTCGAGCCAGTCGGGCGCGGTGCCGCCCGCGACGCCGGCCGCGAACGCGGCGAGCAGGCCCGCGTGCCAGGGGCCGGTCGCGCCGGTTTGCGCGACGAGGACGGCAGCGGCGACGCCGGCCGCGAAGCCGGACGCGTGATGCGCATTGTGTGATGCCATAGGAAACGAGACGAAGAAGCGTGAAGCGGCCGCGGACGAGCGCGAACGATCGGGCGCGAAAGCGGGGCGGTATCTTCTCAGATCGGCCTGCTCAGCGGGCGGTTCGATCGCATTTTTTTACATGTGCCGGAGCCGCGCAAGCGGCGCGTGCCGTGATTTCCGATCGCGCGGGTGCGCTGCGAATCCGCCGCATGCCATTTCGACTGATCCGCCGGCTCATTTTTTGCTCCGCCGTGTGACCGACCGCACACGATCCACGGCAATTCGTAGTGTGCGGCGAGTTTTCGGGCCGTATTCCCCGATCCACTACGAAACCGGCATAGGGCTGACCGTGCGCCAGCGGCTATAAGCGGATCAGGGGCTATTTCCAGCCCGCCGGAGACCTACATGGGGGACATGCAATGACTATGCTGAATCGCTTCAAATCATCCGCCGTCGTGCTCGCGACGATGGCCGGCATCGGCTTCCTGCCGAACACGCCGGCCTACGCGAAAGGGCCGCAGCCGGCGGTCCTGACGAGCTCGGCGGTCGCGGTGGCCGACAAGTACAGCGCGGACGCCGCGGAGCGGATCTTCAAGGAAGGCGGCAACGCGATAGACGCGGCCGTCGCGATCGCGTTCACGCTCGCCGTCACGTACCCTGAAGCCGGCAACATCGGCGGCGGCGGCTTCATGACGATCTACAAGGACGGCAAGCCGTACTTCATCGATTACCGCGAGCGCGCGCCGCTCGCCGCGACGAAGGACATGTATCTCGACAAGGACGGCAACGTCGTCAAGGGCATGAGCCTGTACGGCCCGCGCGCGGCCGGCGTGCCGGGTACGGTCGCCGGCATGTGGGAAGCGCAGAAGCGTTTCGGCAAGCTGAAGTGGAAGCAGGTGCTCGCGCCGGCGATCCACTATGCGCGCGACGGCTTCGTCGTCGACGAGCAGCTGGCGCAGCGCGGCGTCGACGCGTCGAAGGAATTCGGCGGCAAGACCAACTTCGACAAGTACTTCGCGTCGATGAAGGCCGGCACGAACTTCAAGCAGCCCGATCTCGCGGCGGTGCTCACGCGTATTGCGGATGGCGGCGCGGAAGGGTTCTACAAGGGCAAGACGGCCGAGCTGATCGCCGCGTCGATGAAGACCGGCGACGGCAACGGGCTGATCACCACCGAGGATCTCGCGCAATACCGCGCGGTGTGGCGCCAGCCGGTGCAGGCGAAGTGGAACGGCTATGACGTGATCACCGCGCCGCCGCCGAGCTCGGGCGGCATCGGCCTCGTGCAGCTGCTGAAGATGAAGGCCGATCTCAAGCAGGAGTTCGAGGGCGTGAAGCTCAACTCGCCGCAATACATCCACCTCGTCGCGGAAATCGAGAAGCGCGTGTTCGCGGATCGCGCGCAATATCTCGGTGACCCCGACTTCTACAAGGTGCCGGTCGCGCAGCTGACCGACGACGCGTACATCGCGAAGCGCGCGGCGGAGGTCAATCCGAAGGAACCGTCGGACACCAAGAGCGTGCAGCCGGGCCTCGGCACGTCGATGCCGGAGAAGGCGGAGACGACGCACTTCTCGGTCGTCGACAAGTGGGGCAACGCGGTGTCGAACACGTACACGATCAACGGCTATTTCGGGTCGGGCGTGATCGCCGACGGCACCGGGATCGTGCTGAACGACGAGATGGACGACTTCTCCGCGAAGCCGGGTGTCGCGAACATGTTCGGCGTGGTCGGCAGCGACGCGAACGCGATCGAGCCGAAGAAGCGTCCGCTGTCGTCGATGTCGCCGACGATCATGACGAAGGACGGCAAGGTGTCGCTCGTGATCGGCACGCCGGGCGGTTCGCGGATCTTCACGTCGATCTTCCAGGTGATCAACAACATCTACGACTTCAGGATGCCGTTGAAGGAGGCCGTCGGCGCGATGCGTTTCCACCATCAGCTGCTGCCGCCGAACACGATTTTCTGGGAGCCGTACCACCCGATCGAAGGCGAACTCGCGAAACAGATCGAGGCCCGCGGCTACACGCTGACGGGGCAGGACTTCAGCGGCGACATCCAGGTGATCAAGATCGACGGCAGGACGCCGGAGGCGATGGCCGATCCGCGTGGGCGCGGGGTCACGCGGATCATTCGGTGACGTCGAGTAGCGGGTGAGTGACGCGTGCGCGAAAGCGGTCGCGCACGCGGTTCCGCGGCCGGCATGCAGTCCGGTGCCGGGCGCGCAGCCGCGTCGGATGGCTCGGACGCGCGGTGCAACGCGCTCAGGCGGTGGCGCGGATGAATCCGGCGATCCGGTCGGTCACTGCGTCGGGCGCATCCTCGAAGCAATAGTGCCCGACGCCGGCCAGCCGCTCGACGGGCGCCGACGGAAACAGCGCAGTGAACAGCGGCAGGAAGTGCTCGGCGCCGAGGGTGCGATCGGCGTCTCCCCAGATCGCGAGCGCGGGCTTGTCGCGTATCGCGCGTACCGCTGCAGCATCGGGCTCCTCGAACCGGTGCGTGCCGTCGGCAAATCCGCGCGCCCATCCGATCGCGCCGATACAGTCGGCCGGTTGCGCGAACGGCGCACCGTATGCGGCGATCCAGGTATCGTCGATGACGGCATGATTCTCGAAACCGTTGAGCTTCAGCGTACTCAGGATGTTGAAGCCTAGCTGCCCGAGCACCGTTTCGAGTGTGTCGTCTGCCGCCGCGCGCACGATCCACTGGAACCACGGTGCGTCGCGACCGTTCGCGGTCACGCGCTCGACCAGATCGGGCTGGCCGAACGGCGTCGGCCCGTTCGCCGACACGATGCGCCGGATCCGGTCAGGGTGCCGCGCGGCGAGCCCCATGCCGACCGGGCCGCCGAAGTCGTGCATCACGAGCGTCAAGCGCTCGAGGTCGAGCGCGAGAACGAAGCGCTCCAGGTTGTCGATATGGTCCTGCAACCCGTAGTTGCGATCCTGCGGCGTCGCGCTTTTGCCGAATCCCATGTGGTCGGGCACGACGATGCGGTGTGTCGGGCTCAGTGCCGCGATCAGGTGACGGAACAGGTAACCCCAGGTTGGCTCGCCATGCAGGCACAGAACCGTTTCGCCGTCGCGCGGGCCTTCATCCACGTAGTGCATCTGGAAACCGGGCGCGTCGCTGAAGTGCGGAGCGAATGGAAAGGTGCCGTCGAACGTGGCATCGGATGAAATCATCGAGCGCTCCTTCGTATGGTCGTGGATAGTGGTTTCATGTTGAAACCATTGGGAGCGTATGACATGAGGTTTCAAGTTGCAACTGAATGAATGGTCAGGACACGATCGAACGCCTCGACGACGGGATGACTTCAGGTAGGAAAAATCGGAAATTCGGCAATTTTTGGCATCGAAATGCATGAGCCGACTAACCCCGACTAACCAATTCCGATGAGGAACCCGGTTTCGTTCGTGCTCCTCGAACAATGGATGCACCGGCGATTGATTTTCAGTATTGTTGGTTTTATATTGAAACCTTCATTGCCCATGGCACCATCCGCCGTTCGACCTCCATCGATGACCAGACGAACCACCCACGAAGATTCCCTTTGCGGCGTTGCCCGCCCGCTGGATGCGATTGGCGACTGGTGGTCGCTGCTGATCGTCCGCGATGCATTCGATGGGCTGCGCCGTTTCGGCGAATTCCAGAAAAATCTCGGCCTGGCGAAGAACATCCTCGCCGCGCGTTTGCGCAACCTCGTCGCGCACGGAATCATGGACATGGTGCCGGCCGCGGACGGCGGCGCACATCACGAATACGTACTGACCGAAAAGGGGCGAGGCCTGTTTCCGCTGCTCGTCGCGCTGCGGCAGTGGGGCGAGGATTTCTTCTTCGAACCGGACGAGGCGCACGTGCTTCTCGTCGACCGCAAGACCGGCTTGCCCGTCAGGAAACTGGAGCTTCGCGCGCAGGACGGCCGCGTGCTCGGGCCCGAGGACACGGTCGTGCTGCCGCCGCCCGGTTGATGCATCGCCAGCGGGCGGGCGTCACCGCGCCAGCGGCGCATGTGCGCGCCCGATCCGCTCGGGAGCGGTTCGATCGCGTTCGAGTACGCTCTCGGCGAGCGCGCGGCCCGGATTCCGCTTCTGAGGGGCGGATCGACCCCTTTTTCATCAATTTGACGCGAGACGCTGGGATAATGGCAGTGTTTGGCTGCGCCAATTGAAGGAAGGAGGCCCCATGGGCGATAACGATACCCGCACCGAGTCCGACGACTTCACCGATACGGCATCGCTCGAATCGCGCCAGCGCCGTTTTGAGGAAGACCTCGTCGACGCGTACGACGAAGAACTCGAAATGGAGCTCGACGACCGCCGCTTCGACAACGACGAGGATCTGCTGTTCTCGCCGGAGCGCCGCGAAGCGCGCAAGCAGTATTTCCGCGAGCTGTTCCGGCTGCAGGGCGAACTCGTGAAGCTGCAGGACTGGGTCGTGAGCACGGGGCACCGGCTCGTCGTGATTTTCGAGGGGCGCGACGCGGCAGGCAAGGGCGGTGCGATCAAGCGCATCACGCAGCGCCTGAATCCGCGCGTGTGCCGCGTGGCGGCGCTGCCGGCTCCGAACAATCGCGAACGCACGCAATGGTATTTCCAGCGCTATGTCGCGCATCTGCCGGCCGGCGGCGAGATCGTGCTGTTCGATCGCAGCTGGTACAACCGCGCAGGCGTCGAGCGCGTGATGAATTTCTGCACCGACGACGAATACGAGGAGTTTTTCCGCTCGGTGCCCGAGTTCGAGAAAATGCTCGTGCGCAGCGGGATCCAGATCGTCAAGTACTGGTTCTCGATCACCGACCATGAGCAGGAGCTGCGCTTCCAGAGCCGGATCGAGGATCCGTTGAAGCAGTGGAAGCTGAGCCCGATGGATCTCGAGAGCCGCCGCCGCTGGGAAGCGTATACGGCCGCGAAGGAAGAGATGATGCTGCGCACGCACATCCCCGAGGCGCCGTGGTGGGTCGTGCAGGCGGTCGACAAGAAGCGCGCGCGCCTGAACTGCATCCATCACCTGCTGACCCAGGTGCCGTATCACGAGGTGCCGCGGCCGACGATCGATCTGCCTCAGCGCGAGCATCACGAGGACTACATTCGCCGTCCGACGCCGGACAGCATGATCGTCCCGGACGTTTATTGAGCGGTTCGGGTCGACTGCATCGACCACGGAGGCGCGCCGTGCAACGCGGCGCGCGTTAATCCCGGATCAGGAACGCGGCGCGGTCGCGCCCGGCGATCCAGGCGGGCGCACGACCGCGGCCGCTCCAGGTCGCGCCCGTCGCCGGATCGCGATATTTCGTGCCCATCGTGAACAGCTTTACGCGATCGCTGTAACCCTGCCCGAAGATTTCCCGCGCGGTCAGCGCATGGTCCGTCACGAGCTGGCGTACCTGCACCAGTGCCGCTTGGCGTTCGCGGCGGCGCGCCACCCGGATGCGTCGATCGAGTTCCGCGAGCTGGGCTTGCAGTTTTTGCAGTTGCATGCGTCCGATATCCCCGTAGCTGAATTCTGATTGTTGGCGATCGTTGGCGACGCGCGGTGTGCCGCATGTCTGCACGCCCGGCCAGGCGTTTGAAGGACGCGTCGCGAGGAACACGGGGGAGATTAAGTTTTGGCGCGCGGGTTTTCTATCGGACGCATCTGAATTTTCACGGGAATCTGTGTGAAACCCGTGGCGGCGAGGCCGGGCGGGTTGCCCGATCCTCACAGGTCGGGGAAGCCCGAGCGCCCCTGCGTCAGATCGAACAGTTCGGTCTTCGCTGCTGCCTCGGCCGTTTCCGGCAGCTTGATCACGAGCTTCACCGTCATCCCGTACGCGCTGTCCACCAGCGCGTAACCCGCCTGCTCGATCCAGCGGCGCACCCGCGCTTCGTCCGGGTAGCCGATTTCGATCGCGATCCGCGTGTGGCGAATGCGTTCGACGCGCTCGGCGTCGAGCAGCGCCGACGCGATCGCATCGGTATAGGCGCGCACCAGGCCGCCCGCGCCGAGCTTCACGCCGCCGTAGTAGCGGACCACCGCGCCGAGCACGCCGTCGAGATCGTGATGACGCAGCACTTCGAGGATCGGCCGGCCGGCAGTGCCCGACGGTTCGCCGTCGTCGGACATGCCGGACTGGCCGCCGGCGAGCAGGGCCCAGCACACGTGGGTGGCCGCCGGGTGTTCGTCGCGCAGGCGCTGCAGCGCCTGCATCGCGGCATCGCGGTCCTCGACGGGGATCGCGAACGCGATGAAGCGGCTCTTGCGGATCTCGAGTTCCCGGGTGTACAGGGTGGCAAGCGAGTAAGTCATGTTCCGGGAAACGGTGAATGTATAGGAATCAAGGAGATAGGGGCTCCTGTGCGGCGCGCTTCCGATGGCAGGCGATGCATGCCGCAGCAGGCCCGGCAGGGCGCCTGAACGGGATGAGCAACGGGTCACGACGGAATTTTACCGTGGCGCGCGTCGAGAGATTCGGCGCGGTTGCCGCGCCGGTCGCTCCGGAGCGTGAAAACGCGTGCGACGAACGCGACCGCCGGGTGACGATCGATCAACGGAGCGCTTCGCCCGGGTTCAAACATCGGACGTGAAGCGCGGTCTGGACTTTCCGGAGGACGAAAGCCGGAGGAAGGAGTTCCGTGCCTGGCAAGTGGGGACCTGGCGTGCGCCGGTCGGCTCGACCTGAGCGCGAAGCATCGGGCGCGGCGGAGGGTGTCGCGATCGCATGCGCAATCGATTCTCGTCGGCCACGGATGGCGGCTCGAATCGCGGCGCATCTGCCGATGCACCGAACGAGTGTAGGCGAACCGCGATGCGTTGCGTAGCCGGGAGATGCAGAACATTGTGTTCTCGCGGGCCGAACGTCGAAGCGTCATTCCGTGCGCTAGACTCGTGCCGTCGATGCGTGCCGCCTGTCGCGCGATCGGGCATGACGGCGGCGTGCGTGTGCGTACCTGCATTGCGCGGGATGATTGAAAGGTCCGGTCGTTGTGATTCGGATTGCGAAGCAATGAAGAAGGCTGTTCATGTTCGGAAAGCGTCTCTATGCCCCGGCCCTGTTGATGATTGCGCATGTGCCGATCGCGTGCGCGCAGAGCAGTGTCACGTTGTTCGGCGCGCTCGACGTGGGACTGAGTTACGTCAGTAACGAAGGCGGCCACGGCAACGCGAAATTCGACGACGGGATTTTTACGCCGAGCCTGCTCGGCTTGCGCGGAAGCGAAGATGTCGGCGGCGGCTCAAAGGTCATTTTCCAGCTGGTCAGCCAGATTTCACCGGGTACCGGCGCGCTGATCGGCAATGGCCTGTTCGCGCGTACTGCGTACGTCGGTGTGCAGAACGACCGGCTGGGCACGCTGACGTTCGGCAACCAGTATGAATTCATGGCCGATACGCTGTTCTTCAGCGGCACCGACGCGGCGGCCGATGTCGCCGGACTGTACAACCTGCGCAACGGACCCTTTCGCAAGCTCGCGCTGCCCGGCAACCCGACCGGCGCGTTCGACTGGGACCGGATGGCGGGCAGTCAGCGTGTAGCGAACGCCGTCAAGTTCGTGAGCCCGGTCATCCATGGGCTGAAGGCGGGCGCGCTTTATGCGTTCGGCGGCGTGCCGGGCTCGATCGGCGCGGGCAATACGGTGAGCGCCAGTCTCGACTACGAGGCCGGACCGTTCGGCGCCGCCGCCGCGTACACCAACGAGAAATATGGCGCACAGCCGGGCTCCGTCGCGACGAGTGTGCGTAACTGGGGCGCAGGGGCGCACTACCGGATCGGACGGGCGAACCTGAGCGCGCTGGTGACGACCGTTCATAACGCTGCGTCCGGTGGCTCGGTGTGGATGGCCGAGTCGGGCGGTACCTGGCAACTCTCCGGTCCGGTCAGGATCGGCGCGGATTACATGTACATGAAGGGCAATGCGGCGCTCGACAACGACCACGCTCACCAGGTCACGGCGACGGTGCAGTACACGCTGTCGAAGCGAACGATGGTGTACGCGACCGGTGTGTGGCAGCGGGCAAGCAGCGGTGCCCGGGCGCAAATCAACGGTGTGATGGATCCGGATGGCGCGTCGTCCGGCGCGAACCAGGCCATTGCCCGCATCGGCCTTCATACGCTTTTCTAGCGGTGTGCACATCGCGCAGCCGGTATCGGCGGCGGTGCTCATGCAGCGCGAACGCTGCAGGGCGCGGCACCGGTATCGGCAGGAACCGGCCGGATCGGCCAACCGGAGGCTTGCTGTCTGATGCAGATACTTCCTGACCTCGAGGCGTGGGCGATTTTCGCGCACGTGCTCGAAACGGGCTCTTTCGTCAGGGCCGCGGAGGCGCTCGACCTCTCGCAGCCGACCGTGTCGAAAGCCATTTCCCGACTCGAACGCCGGCTCGGCACGGCGCTCTTTTATCGAAACTCGCGTCAGGTTTCGCTGACGGCCGCCGGCGAAATCGCCAAATCGCGAGCGATTCGCATTCTCAGCGAAGCCGCGGCGGCGGAGACCGAGGCGTCGTCGCACGCGACGGAACTGCGCGGTCTGGTGCGCGTTGCCGTGCCGATGTCGTTCGCGAGCCGCCACGTCGCGCCGTTGATCCCCGCCTTTCTCGAACGCTATCCGCAGGTGGAGATCGACCTTTGCGTCACCGACCGCATCGTCGATGTGGTCGGCGGCGGCTTCGACGTGGCGGTGCTCATCGCGGAACTCGCCGACTCGTCGCTGCGGGCGCGCCGGCTCTGTGCGGTGAATCACCCGCTGGTGGCTTCGCCGGCCTATCTGAAACGATGGGGGCGACCGACGCATCCCCGCGACCTGGCCCGGCATGCGTGTCTCGTCTACACGGGGTTGGCGACGCCCGAGCTATGGCAATTCCGTCATGCGTGCGGAGACGCGTTCGCGGTCACGGTGCGCGGCATCATCCGCAGCAACAGCGCCGACGTGATCGTTCCCGCGCTGCTGGCTGGTCGGGGCGTCGCGTTGCAACCCGAGTTCGTCGTCAGGGACGCGTTGATGCGAGGCGAACTGGTGGACGTATTGCCCGAGTGGCGGATCGATCCGGTGGGCGTGAATCTCGTGACTCCGCCGAGCAGCTTGCGGCCGTTGCGCGTGACCGCGTTCCTGGACTATCTGGCGGAGCGCCTCGCTGCCGAGCCATGGGCGGTAGCCGGCGCGTGACGGGCCGTCGGTGCGGAACGTTGCAAAAACGGATTCGATGGGTTGCCGGACACCGCGTCGCTCCTCGCTGAATCCGGGGCGACGACGCGGCGCGCGGCGAGATGTCCGGCGTCGCGCGCACGCGCATGAAACGGTGGTCAGCGCGGGAAGGGAGGGTCAGGCGAGGCGAGACAGTTTGAAGACTTCCGAGCGCTCGACATTCTTCACGCCGTTGGCGTGGAAATTCAGGATGTGTGCGCCTTGCGTGTGATGCTTTTCGCGCAGGGCGGGATCTGCCCAATGTTCGACAAAAACGAACCGGCGCGGATCTTCGCTGTCGACATGCACCTCGTAGCGCAGATTGCCTTCTTCATTCTGCGACGGACCGGCAAGGGCGATCAGGTCTTCGCGCAATTGCGCCTCCTGCCCCGCCTTGGCGTACAGCACGGCGACGATATGAAGGTCGTTCATGGTCTGCTCCGGTAATGGGTCTGACGATCGCTTTCGATCGAACGAATTATAGTGAGCCGGCCCGACGCGATGCGCGAACATTGCGTTCCAAATCAGGAAACACCGGCGATCGGCGGCGAGCGCGCGGCGCCGTTCAGGTCTTCGTCAATTCACGCGAATTGCGTACGTTGCGAAACACGAGTTGTGTCATGGGTTGCGGCGGCGCGAGCGCGGCCTCGCGTGCTTTCTCGATCAGGCCGTGATGAGGCGACTTGCCGCAGACGGGATCGGTGAGGCTTGCATCGCCCGTCATCAGATACGCCTGGCATCGGCACCCGCCGAAGTCCTTCTTCTTCTCGTCGCACGACTTGCAGGGTTCGGGCATCCAGTCGTCGCCGCGGAAGCGGTTGAAGCCGAACGATTCGTACCAGATGTGTCGCAGGTCGTGATCGCGCACGTTCGGAAAGGCGATCGGCAGTTGCCGCGCGCCGTGGCACGGCAGTGCGGTGCCGTCCGGCGTGACGATCAGGAACAGGCTGCCCCAGCCGCTCATGCAGGGCTTCGGCCGCTCCTCGTAATAGTCGGGCGTGACGAAGATCAGCCTGCATGGGTTGTTCGCGGCGGCGAGCTTCGCCCGATACGCGTTCGTGATGCGCTCCGCGCGCTCGAGCTGTGCGCGGGTGGGGAGCAGCGCCTGACGGTTCAGGTAGGCCCATCCGTAATACTGGCACGTCGCGAGCTCGACGTAGTCCGCGTCGAGCGCGATGCACAGCTCGATGATGCGGTCGATGTCGTCGATGTTGTGGCGGTGCGTGACGAAGTTCAGCACCATCGGATAGCCGTGCGCCTTGACCGCGCGGGCCATCGCGAGCTTGTGGGCGAATGCCTTTTCCGATCCGGCCAGCATGTCGTTGACCGTCGCGTCGCTCGCCTGGAAGCTGATCTGGATGTGATCGAGGCCGGCTTGGCGAAACGCATCGATCTTCTGCTCGGTCAGGCCGATACCCGACGTGATCAGGTTCGTGTAGTAACCGAGGCGGCGCGCCTCGCCGATCAGTGTGGCAAGATCCGGACGGACGAGCGGTTCGCCGCCCGAGAAGCCGATCTGCACGGCGCCCATCTCGCGCGCTTCGGCCATGACCCTGAACCACTGTGCCGTGTCGAGCTCCGCGCCCTGGCGCGAGAAATCGAGCGGATTCGAGCAGTATGGGCACTGCAGCGGGCACCGGTACGTCAGTTCGGCCAGCAGCCACAGCGGCAATCCGGTTGCCGCCCGCGCGGCGTCGGGCGTCACCGGCTCACGCGAGTTCGATCCAGTGTTGGGCACGGGCGGTCTCCATGAAATCCTCGACGTCGGTACCGAGTTCGGGCACGTCGGGGAATTGCCGTTCGAGATGCGCAACGATGTCCGCGACGGTGCGCGTGCCATCGATCAGCCCGCCGATCGCACTCGCGCTTTCGTTGAATCTGACCATGCCTTCGGGGTACAGCAGCACGTGCGCATGCTGGGCCGGCTCGAACTGGAAGCGAAAACCCGGCCGCCAGCGCGGCACGCGATCCCTGTCGAAATTCATGGTGCGATTCCCTTGTGCCAGACCGGCTGGTCGGTGACGGTGTGATAAGGCGGCCGATGCAGTTCGTAGGCCATCGACATCGCGTCGAGCATCGTCCACAGCACGTCGAGCTTGAACTGCAGGATATCCAGCATCCGCTGCTGGCTCTCGTAGGTCGTGTAATGCCGCAGCGTGATGTCGAGCCCGTGCTCGACGTCGCGGCGCGCCTGACCGATGCGCGTGCGGAAATACGCGTAGCCGTCCGGATCGATCCACGGGTAGTGGCGCGGCCAGGTGTCGAGGCGCGACTGGTGGATCTGCGGCGCAAACAGTTCCGTGAGCGAGCTGCTCGCAGCTTCCTGCCAGTTCGCGCGGCGCGCGAAATTCACGTAGGCGTCCACGGCGAAACGCACGCCGGGCAGCACGCGTTCCTGCGAGCGCAACTGCGCGCGGTCCAACCCGACCGCTTCACCGAGCCTCAGCCATGCCTCGATACCGCCTTCGTCGCCGGCGGTTCCGTCGTGATCGATCAGGCGCTGGACCCACTGGCGGCGAACCTCGCGGTCGGGGCAATTCGCGAGGATCGCCGCGTCCTTCAGCGGAATGCTGACCTGATAGTAGAAGCGGTTCGCGACCCAGCCCTGGATCTGCTCCCGGGTCGCGCGGCCTTCGAACATCGCGACGTGGTACGGATGGTGGATGTGATAGAAGGCGCCCTTGGCACGCAGCGCCTGCTCGAACTGGGCGGGAGTGAGAGCGGGTTGGCTCATCGACGGTTCCATGACGTTGGGGACAGTGGAGGGGCGTGCGTCGTACCGCAATCGACGTCGTATGCATCACGATGCGTGTCGCGGCAGCGGGACCATGCGTTTTTTATAGCACGATGTCCATCCCGTCAAAGGCGACCTCGATCCCGCGCTGCCGCAATTCCGCGCGTTCGGGAGAACCTTCGTCGAGGATCGGATTGGTGTTGTTGACGTGAATCAAGACCTTGCGCGGGCCCGGCACCCGGGCCAGCACGTCGAGCATGCCGCCCGGACCGTTCAGTGCGAGATGACCCATTTCGCGACCGGTACGTACACCGACGCCGCGTCGCAGCATCTCGTCGTCGTCCCACAGCGTGCCGTCCACGAGCACGCAGTCCGCGTCGTTCATCCGTTGCAGCAGCGCGTCGTCCACCGTGCCGAGCCCGGGTGCATGGAACAACGTGCCGCCGGTGCGGCGATCCTCGACGAGCAGGCCGATGTTGTCGCCGGGATGCGGATCGAAGCGATGCGGCGAATAGGGTGGCGCCGCACTGCTCAGCGGCAGCGGCGTGAAGCGCAGGTTCGGGCAGGCCGGCACGGTGAAGCTGTCGCCGAGCACGATGCGGTTCCAGACCAGCCCGCCGTTCCAGTGCGCGAGCATGTTGAACAGCGGAAAGCCGCTGATGAGGTCATGGTGGACCATGTCGGTACACCACAGCTGCAGCGGACAGCCTTCGCGCAGGCTGAGCAGGCCGGCGGTATGGTCGATCTGGCTGTCCATCAGCACGACGGCGGCGATGCCGGTGTCGCGCAGCGCGCGGCCCGGCTGCAACGGCGGGAAGGCTTGCAGCTGCGCGCGAATGTCGGGGGACGCGTTGCACAACACCCAGTTCGCGCCGTCGTCGGACAGCGCGATCGACGACTGGGTGCGGGCCTGCGCGTCGATCGTGCCCGCGCGAAAACCCGCGCAGTTCGCACAGTTGCAGTTCCATTGCGGAAAGCCGCCGCCCGCGGCGGATCCGAGGATGTGTATGAGCATGACGGTGCGACGAGGGGCCGGGGTGCGAAGCAAAGAAAAAGCCTCGGCAGACCGAGGCTTTCCTTTCCGGATGGCGTGCCCGAATCAGCGATTCGACACGTACATCGTGACTTCGAAACCGAGTCGCAGATCAGTGTAGGCAGGTTTGGTCCACATGGGAGAACTCCTTTGCAATGACGACTGACGACGAAGCGCGCCCGCGGACCTGCCGACATGTTCTACTCCGACCATCGGCGACGAGACCGTGCTGCGGCTTCACTACGCTATCACATTCGTGCGGTGGGCGGCCGGCACGAAGTCCGGTAAATCGCACGTTCACATCCTAGCCGAACGGGGCGCACGAGCAAGTCAATCCGGGCATGGATGGCATTCCCGGTTTTCATTCATGTGCGCATCGCGCACGCATTGCCGACACCTGGTCGACAATGTGAACGAAACGCGGCGATTGTGCATCGTTTGCCGGCCGGTGGCGCCTCTTTAATCGTACGAATCGACGCGTTGTGCGCGGGTGCCGGGCGGCGTTCCACCCGACACCGGCATCGTCAGGCCGGCTGCCTAGCTACCCTGCAGCCGGATATCGCGCGACGACGCGCCGACATACACCGTCCCGCCCGGCACGACCTTCCAGCCATTGCGCGACGTATCCCACACGCTCTGCATCCGCGGCGACACGGTCACGCGGACATGCCGTGCCTCGCCCGGGTTCAGCCGGATCTTTTCCCAGCCGACCAGCCGCTTCGGCGGCTCGTCCTTGTACGGCACGCCGAGATAGACCTGCGGCGTTTCCGCGCCGGCGACGCGGCCGTCGTTGCGTACGGTAAACGCGACGCTCAGCGAGCCGTCCCGTTGCCGCGACACCGACAACCCGGAATACGCGAAGTGCGTGTACGACAGCCCGTGGCCGAATTCGAACATCGGCTTGAAGTTGCGCGCGTCGTACCAGCGGTAGCCCATGTTCAGCTTCTCCGCGTAGACGGGGTCGTTGTCGAACGCGCCGCCTTGCCCCCACGTCGGCGTGTCCTGGTCGCGCGCCGGGAACGTGACGGGCAGCTTGCCGGATGGGTTGACCGCGCCGAACAGCACGTTCGCGATGGCCTTGCCGCCGCCTTCGCCCGGATACCACGCCTCGACGATTGCCGACACGTTGTCCTTCCACGGCATCAGCACCGGATTACCGCTCTGGACGACGACGATCGTGTGCGGGTTCGCCCGCGCGACCGCTTCGACGAGCGCATCCTGATTCGACGGATTCGCGAGGCTCAGGCTTTGCAGATCGCCGAAATCCTCGCCGGCCGGCTGCGCGACCACGACGATCGCGACGTCCGAGCGGCCCGCGAGCGCCGCGGCCTGGTCGATTTCCTGCTGCGTGTACGCGCGGAACGGCGACTGCTGGTCGCTGTTGCCCGCGAACGTGACTTGTGCCGCCGGCGCGAGTGCGCGGATCGCCGCGACGATCGGCACGTCGACCTTGAGCCACGGATTGCGCCACCAGCTGCAGCCGGTCGACACCCCGAACGTCAGGCCGCCGCAGCCCGCGAACGAACCGGTGACCGGATCGCGCGTGTTGCCCGAGCCGCCGCCCGACAGCACGGCCGCATCGGCGTGGCCGCCGATCACCGCGATGCGCGACAAGGCCGCCGCCGCCAAGGGCAACTGGTTGCCGTCGTTCTTAAGCAGTACGATCGACTGCTCGGCGACGCTCTGCGCGAACCGGTTCGCGGCCGCGAAATCGATCGTGCCGCCGCCCTTGGCCGGATCGTCCATCACGCCGACGCGGATCATCACCGCGAGCTTGCGGCGCACCATGTCGTCGAGGCGCGCGGTCGATACCGAGCCGTTCGCGATCGCCTGCTTGACGGCCGCCGGCGTCAGGTAGACCGACGGGCCGACGTCTTCTTCCTCGTCGAGCCCGGCGTTGATCGCGGTGGCCGTGCTGTGCGTCGCGCCCCAGTCGGATTGCACCTGGCCCTGGAAGCCCCATTCGTTCTTCAGCACGTCGTTCAGCAGATGCGTGTTCTCGCACGCGTATGCGCCGTTCAGGCGGTTGTAGCTGCACATCACGCTGCCGGGCTGCCCGCGCTTCGCGGCGATCTCGAACGGCAGCAGGTAGAGCTCGCGCAGCGTGCGTTCGTCGATCTGCGTGTTGCCGCCCATCCGGCCATGCTCCTGTTCGTTGCCGGCATAGTGCTTGATGGTCGCGATGACCTTCTGCCGCTGCGTGGCGAGCGTGCGCTCCGCGAGCAGGTCGCCTGCGAGCAGCGGATCCTCGCCGAGATACTCGAACAGCCGGCCGCCGCGCGGCTCGCGCGCGAGGTTGGTGCCGCCGCCGAGACCCATGCCGAACCCTTGCGCGCGCAACTGGATCGCGACCTGCTTGCCGTAGTCGTACGACAGGCGGCGATCCCAGCTCGCGGCGACGGCGATCGTGGCGGGGAAGGTCGTGCTCGCGAGCGACGTGCTGCCGGAGCCGGTCGCGGAGTCGACCATGTTGAGATCGGGAATGCCGAGCCGCGGCACGCCCTGGATGTAGCCGGCACCGCCGTTCGGCACCTTCGACATTTCGTATTGCGAATGGATGAACTGCAGTTTCTCGTCGAGCGTCATCTTGCGCACGAGGACGTCGGCGCGCCGCTGCGCGGCGGACGACGCGAATGCGTCGGCAGCGTCGCCCTGTGAATTGAAATCGGCGTTGCCTGCGTAGGCGGTGGTGCAGAGGGTCGCTGCCAGCACGACGGCCGGCCAGTGTTTGTCCCGCATGTTGCTCTCCATGATCGTATTGCCGGTTGTTGTTCGGATGATGTCTGGAGCTGCGCACGTCCGGTGGATTCGCACCGGACGCATTCGGCTGGCGATGCAGGGTGGTTGCGCGTCGGCATGCCAGGCCAGGCGGGGAATCGTTACGGCCGGTTGGGCCCGATCGGACAACGCGGACGGCGACGCGGACCGTCCGACACTGCCGAATCGGATGTAGCGATTCTCTGCAGTGGCCAATCGTACGAATGTAGTTTGACTACAGCATCGGTGTTTATACTGATACGTATGATCTTTTTTCGATGCGGCTGTGCGATGTGGGGAAAAGCCGGTAAGCGTTCCTGATTGTGCGTGTGCAGCAGGGTAAGAAGTACCCGGGGGCGGTCGTTTCGAGGGGAGGCGGATTGGGGGCGGCGACGGGAGGCTTGTGGGGGATTCGTTGCGTGTGCATCGAATGGAACCCCGTCGAATTCCGGTCGCCTCGGGAAAAACCGGCAGCACGGACGCTGCGCCAGCTAACCGCGCCGAGCGACGGGACTGCCCGGCAGCGGAATCCCGGCGCGATAGACGACGGTCGCGAGCGCCGCTGCGACCGCAGCCTCGGCCGTCAGCACGGCGGCGGCGGCGCCCAGTTCGGCGAAGTACTTCGCGAGCACCGGCACGAGCACGATGTTCAGAATGCCCGATGACATCAGGACACGCGTGAATTCGGACTTCATTCCAAGCGGCAGCATCGTCTGCACACCGAAGAGGTCGGTCATTCCGGCCATGAATGGAATGAAGGCCATCCAGCGCAGCACCTGGACCGTCGGTTCGTACGAAGGGCCGTACAGGATGCGCACGGCGAGCGGCGCGCCGAAGAAGATCGCGAGCGAGATGCCGAGCACCATCGCGACCTGCACCACGAACAGCTTGCGCAGGAACGAGAACGCGTCGTTTCGCGCATGCCGCATCAGATAGCTGATGCGGGGATAGGTGGCGGCCTTCAGCGGCTGGAGCATGCTGAGCGCCGCGCGGATCAGCTTGTCGCCGGCGGCGAAGTAGCCGGCCGCGACGTTGCCCGACACGAAGCCGAGCAGCACGGTGTTGGTCGACGCATAGAACGCGATCGACGTCGATGCGAGGAACACCTGCCAGCCGCCTTTCAGCGATTCGGCGATGTCGGCGAAACCTACGCGAACGAAGTCGATTTCGCGCTGGGCATACAGATAGACGGCCAGTACGAGCGCGGACAGCGTCGGGACGGCCGCGTTGACGATCATCGCGCGGTCGATGTCCGCCGGGCTATGCACGAGCGCGAACATCGCGGGCAGGCTCAGGATGCGGCCGACGAACAGGATCACGCTCAGCGCGCGCAACTTCTCCATGCCCTGGAAATACCAGCCCGGCGTGAACGCCACGCCGGCCACCATCCCGAAGCCGATCAGCAGCAGGTCGCGGTCTTCGCCAAAGCGGCCGACCAGCACGATCAGCCCGACCAGCACGATGAAACAGATCACCGCGATGCCGATCTGCGCATACAGCGTCGCCCAGAAGATGCGGGAGCGTTCGGCGCGGTCGTCGCGCGCGAGCGCGATGCGCGGCGTGGCGGTCAGGTCGAAGCTGTAGCTCGTGCAGTTGGTGAGGTACGCGATGACCGCGAGCGAGAACGCGAGCTGCCCGTAGCCTTCCGGGCCCAGCGCGTGCGTGAGCAACGGTGCGATCAGCAGCGGCACCGCATACATCGAAATCTGCAGCGTCAGCAGCAGCAGGAAATTCTTCTTGAGGTTTGACATTCGCTTGGTCGGCGCCGTGGGTGTCGCAGGGTGGCGAGGTGCCGGCCGCCGTGCGCTCGCGCGGCCGGTCGGCGCTGATCCGGCTGCGTGGGTTCGCGGCCCGTTCCGGCTGGCGCCGGTTTCGTCCGGCGATGCCGGACACGGCCACATCGCATGGCGGTCATGATACGGGGCTAGCGAGACGACTGTGTTCGCGAGCCTACCTTTCGCGGATTCGGCGCACACGCGCGGCGCGAATCCCGACAGCGGGCGCCTCGTTGTATCGCCACGGTAATGAATGCATTTGTAAGCTGGCGCACCGAAGGGCGCTCGGGCCGAGTGCTCTAATCGAACGACTGTTTGCGTGCGCGGCAGACATGGCTTGACGACGACTCGGGCCGGCAACCTGCCGCCGCCAGGCAACGGGGCAGGGCAACGCATCGCGAAGGGACGGGTTGCGCAGGGGCGCGGCGGAGGTCCGTTGCGTGAAGGCCGTGCGCCGTAGAGCGGTCACACGACCGTGGAGTGGCCGATTCCGGTGTGCCGCCGGACGCGTGTCCGCATCCGATAACAAATACCGAGCCGAGGAGTACCGATTGAAGCCGATAACGTTCGGCAGCTGCGTGGGGTGGCTGCACGAAGGACATACGACACAAGGCGTGATCCTGTGCGAATCGCTGGGTCACGAGGCATCGTGGACGCACAAGCTCATGCGGGCGATCGCGGAGCGGCTGGCCCGCGAGGGTGTCACGGTATTGCGATTCAACTACCCGTGCACCGGCGACTCGGCGGGCGACGATCGCGACGCCGGTCGGTATGTCGCGAGCATCGCCAGCATTCACGACGCGATCGACCTGTTGCGCGATCAGGTTGGCGTAACCACGCTGACGCTCGTCGGGATCCGTGCGGGAGCGTTGTTCGCGATGCTGGCCGCCGCGGGCGTAGGCCCGCGCCCGGCGCCGCGCGTCGACGCCCTGGTGGCGCTGGCGCCGGTCGTGCGCGGTCGCGCCTACCTGCGCGAGCTGTCGTTCGTGCATCGCCAGTGGCTCGATATCACGTCGCCCGCGATCCGCGCCGCGCATCGCGACGAACCGTGCATGAACGTGCTCGGACACCGGTTTCCCGACGACTTCGTCGATGCGCTGAAGGCGGTCGATCTGTGCGACGTCGTGCGCGATGCGCCGACGTTGCCTGGCGCGATGCTGCTGATCCAGCCCGATCAGGGCGACGGGCCGGCATTGCGCGAAGCGCTGTTCGAGCGCGGTGTGGACGTGGCGAGCGATGCATTCCGCGAATGGCCGACGACGATGCTGGACGGCACGCGCTCGCGCTTGCCGCTCGCGGCGATCGACACGCTCGCGAACTGGATCGCCGAACGCGCGCCACGTATGTCGGCTGGCGCCGAAACCCCGATGCAAACGGATTCGGCGTGGAATGGCGAGTCGGCCGTCGCGCTGGACCTGCACGACATGACCGAGCAGGTCGTCGCGGTCGGTCCGGACCGGCTCGTCGGCGTGCTGTGCCGTCCCGCCGACACGCGGCCTGCGAATCCGGTCGGCCCGGCGCTCGTGATCGCGAACACGTCGACGAACCCGCGCAGCGGCGAAGGGCGCTTCAGCGTGCGCCTCGCGCGCGCGCTGGCACGCACCGGCGTGACGACACTGCGGATCGACGTGCATGGCGTCGGCGATAGCGGGCCCGCCGCGCTGGACGACCAGTCGGGCGTCGTGTATTCGGCGCGGTCGAGCGACGACGTGGCCGCTGCCGCGGACTGGCTGCGCGCGCTCGGTCACCCGGAGGTGGCCGCGGCGGGCATTTGTTCCGGCGCCTATGCGGCGTTGCATGCGGCCGTGAAGACGCCGTCGCTCGGCGGCGTGATCGCGATCAATCTCGCCCGCTTCGTGTGGCCGGCCGGACTCTCGCTCGAGGCAGTGCAGAAGCAGCGGAACAACTCGGTGCGCGGTTACTGGCTTTCGGTGCGCGACTGGCAGAAATGGAAGCGCCTCGTGCGGGATCGGCGCGACCTGCGGCCGATCGTGCGGGCGGTGGCCGCGAATGCGATCGCGCGGGTCAGCGTGCCGGCGAAGGCGCTTGTCGCGCGCGCCGGCTGGAAGCCGGGCATCGGCACGCCGCGCGGCGTGATGCACGAGCTTGCGCAGCGCAACGTATGGACGACGCTGGTGTACGGCGCGCTTGATCCCGGCATCGACGATGTCCGGCGTCACTTCGGTGCAATCGAGCGCGCGTTCCGGTGCTCGCGTCACGTGCGTCTGTACCTCGAGCCGCAGGTCGACCATGCGGTGTACGGCGCGGTGGGCACGGACATCGTGATCGACCGGTGCATGCAGGCGCTCGGTCGCGACTCGATCCGGCCGGTCGCGCGCGTCGCCGATCCGGCCGCACCGGAAGCGGCCGCGCGATCGTACACGAGCGTGTCCGTCGGCCGGTCGTGATGCGCGCCGCGTCGCACGCGGCGGCGCATCGGGGTGCGATCCCCTCTACGCATGAAGATCGGCGTTCGGTGGGGTCCCTCACAGACGTGCCGTTCGCCGTGGTGTCCAATTCCGTATCGGTGCATCGCCGGTCATGCCGAGGCATGACCGGCCGGGATGCTTCAGTCCGGATCGTCCGGTTGCTCATAGGGCGACTTCGCGTAGGGCGACGCATACAACCTGTCGCTGCGCCATACGTCGTCGGCGGGTGCACTGGCCGCTTGCGGGCGATGCGGCCGCCCCGGCACGAGCGGCCGGCGCAGCGCGCCGCGAGCGCGCGTTTCGGGCTGGACGGCGGTGCTGGCGACGGGACGCGCGGAAGCGGACATCGCGACTCCGGAGGCGGCTGCAGCGGGTTCGACGGCGTCGCTTGTCGCGGCGGCTTGCGCCGATCGCTGCAGCGGTACGGGCGGGAGCGCCGCCGCCGATGCGAACGTCGGCGCGTTGGCCGGGACGGCGGGCAACGTCTGCGCATCGACGGCGCAGACGATGCCGGCCGAGGCGATGCAGACGAGTAACGAAAGCGACGAAGAGCAGTTCATGACGAATCGTACGGTTTGACGTGCGGTGTAGAGGGAGGCGTGGCACCGTGATGCGAGCCGCGCCGGCAAGCGTAATGCCGGAATTCGCCGCGTTCGGCGGGTTACCGCACAGTTTTGGAAGGGCACGATGTCAATCACCACGCAACCCGAATCGACGCACGGAGCGCCGCAGGCACGCATGGCCGGCACCCGTCGCGCACCGTGGCTGTCGCGCATCGCGATCGTGGCGGCCGCATGCGCACTGAGCGCATGTGCGTTGTCGCCGGGCATGACGTACCGGGCGCCTGCCGACCGTGACGCGAATGCGCGCGTGAGCGCCGATGCATCGGGCGCGGGCGGCCTCGACGGTGTGCAGAACGTGTCGAGCGAGGAGCTGATCGAAATCACGCCGGCGTTCGTCGCGCAGCAGCGTGCGAGCCGGCCGGCCGATGTCGATGCGGAAATCCGCCAGCTGTTCGGCAAGCCGAAGCCGTACACGATCGGCCCGGGCGACGTGCTCGGCATCGTCGTATGGGACCACCCCGAACTGAACCTGCCGACGACGCAGACGACGGCGGGCGGCGACGGTGTCGGTGCCAGTTCGGTCGCGACCGGCTACACGGTCGACGCAAACGGCAACGTGCAGTTCGCGTATGCCGGCCTCGTGCACGTGGCGGGGCTGACCGAGGCGCAGGCGCGCGCGCTGCTGACGAAGCGTCTCGGCGAATATGTGCGCAAGCCGCAGATCGCGCTGCGCGTGCAGACCTATCGCAGCAAGCGTGTCTATCTCGATGGCGAGGTGCGCACGCCGGGTCTGCAGATCGTCAACGACATGCCGATGACGCTGCCCGAGGCGATCGACCGCGCGGGCGGCTTTACCCCGACGGCCGATCGCTCGCAGGTCTCGGTGACGCGCGGCGACAAGACCGTGAACGTGAGCCTGCCGGCGCTGATCGCCGCGGGCGTGAACCCGTCGAACATCCTGCTGCGCGACGGCGATCTCGTGCGCGTGCGCGCGGCGAGCGACGCGAAGGTGTTCGTGCTCGGCGAGGTGTCGCGGCCCGCGACGCTGACGCTGACCGACGGCCGGATGAGCCTCGGCGAAGCACTCGGCGACACGGGCGGCGCGAGCCAGTACACGTCGGACGCGCGCCAGGTGTTCGTCGTGCGTCGTGGCCCGGACAACCGCCCGCGGGTGTACCACCTCGACGGCAGTTCGCCCGCGTCGTTCGCGCTGGCCGACCAGTTTCCGCTCGAGCGTCGCGATGTCGTGTTCGTCGATGCGTCGTCACTGGTGCGCTGGAGCCGCGTCGTCAACCTGCTGATTCCGTCGTCCGCGCAGGGTGCGCTGACGGCCAAGGCGATTTCGCCGTGACCCTCATGACCCATTTCGTCATCGCGACCGCGCGTCGCGCCTACGGGACTGATGCCGTATGACTTCCTCGACCCTGCCCGACCCGCACAGCGGGCCCGCCCTGCGGCCGTCCTATCCGGTGCGCCGCTACTGGGGCATGCTGTACGGCGGCCGGCGCCTGATCCTTGGCACGGCGCTCGCGGGCGCACTCGTTGGCGCCGTGTATGCGCTGTGTGCGGCCCCCGTCTACCGGACCGACATCCTGTTCCAGGTCGAGCAAAGCCCGACTGACTCGAAATCGACGTCGCCGACCGGTGATCCGTCGTCGGTATTCGACCTGAAGACGGATGCGTCGACCGAGATCGAAGTGTTGAAATCCCGCGCGGTGCTCGATCGCGCGATCGACAGCACCAATCTGGCCGTCGACGCCAGGCCGCATTACCTGCCGCTGATCGGCTGGCGGTTCGTGAACGCGGCCGACGGGCTGTCGTCGCCGCTGCCGGGCGGCTATGTGTACGGCACCGAGCGCATCGACGTGCCGACCTTCGACGTGCCGAAGCGCCTGCTCGGCAAGCGGTTCGCGCTGACCGTCGGCGACGACGGCGCCTACACGCTGCAGCGTACGGGCTGGTTCGGCCGCAAGGGGCCGGCATGGCAGGGCCGCATCGGGCAGCCGCTACATGTCGAGACGCCGCAGGGGCCGCTCGACATATTCGTGCGCGGCGTGGCCGGCAAGCCCGGCGCACGCTTCGACCTGACGCGCTACAGCGACGAGGAGGCGACGGCCTGGCTGCAGAAGAACGCGCTGATCTCGGAGCGAGGCAAGCAGTCGAACATGGTCGGCGTGACGCTTGACGGCACCGATCCCGTGCACGACAGCCGTGTGCTGAACGCGATCGGCGACGCATACCTGGCGCAGAACACGCAGCGCAAGTCCGAGGCGGCCGACAAGCTGATCCGCTTCATGGACGCCCAGTTGCCGCAGCTCAAGGCGCAGCTCGAAAAGGCGGAAAGCCGCTTCAACGCGTTCCGGGCCTCGCACGGGACGGTCAATACGAGCGACGAGGCGCTGGCGTTGCGCCAGCAGTCGGTCGACATCGAGACGCGCGTGCAGACGCTGCAGCAGCGGCGCGAGGAATTGCTGACGCGCTTCATGCCGAAGCATCCGGCCGTGGTGGCCGTCGATGCTCAGCTCTCCGACGCGCAGCGTTCGCTCGACACGACACGCAAGCAGATCCAGCAACTGCCGACCGTCGAACAGGGCGTGCTGCAGTTGCAGCGCGACGTGGCCGTCGACACGGCGCTGTACACGAACCTGCTCAACACGCGCCAGCAGATGATCCTCGCGCGGGCCAGCAAGACCGGCACCGTGCGGATCGTCGATACGGCGAAGGTCGCCGAGCAGCCGATCGGCCCGCATCGCGGGGTCGCCGTGATCGCCCTGCTGATGGTGGGCCTGCTGGCAGGCGCGGCAATCGTGATCGTCCGGCAGCGCATCGTCGGCACGATCGGCGATGCCGAGGAAATCGAATGGACGACGGGACTGCCCGTGTTCGCGACCGTGCCGCACAGCCCGGGCGCGGCGCAAGCGGAGCTGCGCCCGAAGGCCGGACGGCGTGGCGCGCGCGCGCAGGTGCCGTCGGTTGCCGTGCAGGACGCGGCGCTCGAAAGCCTGCGCAATTTCCGTGCGGCACTGCAACTGTCGATGCCGGACGCGTCGAATCCCGTCGTGTTGATTTCCGGGCCGACGACGGGTGTCGGCAAGTCGTTCGTCGCCGCGAATATCGCGTCGCTCGTCGGCGCGGCGAAGCGGCGAGTCCTGCTGATCGATGCCGACCTGCGCAAGGGGTCGCTGCACGAACGATTCCGCTACAGCCGCGCACCGGGCCTGTCGGACGTGGTGGCTGGCACCCATCGGCTCGACGAGGCGATCAAGCGCGGCATCGTGCCGGGCCTCGATTTCATCGCGATGGGCAGCGTCGTGCCCGATCCGGGCGAGCTGCTGCAGCCCGCGCTCGCCGAACTGATCGAGCAGGTCGCATCGCGCTACGACATGGTCGTGATCGACGGCCCGCCGTTGCTGCCGGTGGCCGATGCGCTGGTGCTCGGCCGCCTCGCGGGAACCGTGTTCCTCGTCGCGCGCAGCGGCGTGACGACACTGGCGGAACTCGACGAAAGCGCACGACGGCTCGAACAGGCGCATATCGACGTGCGCGGCGTGGTCCTGAACGATTACAAGGGCGCGCCGGGACGGTACGACTACGGCTATGCGGATACGAACACGCATCAGGCCGCGGCGGTCGCCAAGGGAATGGCGGTATCGCGACAACAGATGGAACGGGCTTCATGAGACGGCGGCGTGCGGGCGACGGCAGGCTCCGTCCGCGACAGAGCGGGGCGACGGCGCGCAGGGCGGCGCGTGTCCGTCGCGAGGCAGGTGCTTACACAGGTTACTGGTGGGAAGATCCCGCCCGCCTCGTGCTGATCTTCATCCTGCCGTTGTACGGGATGTTGTCGCTGAGTCTGCTGGTCAATCAGAAATCGATCGCGCGGCTCTACTTCGACGGCTATTACGCATTGGTCGGCGCGTTGTTCCTGCTGGTCGTCGTGGTGACGGCGTGGCTGGCGACGACCGAGGCGCAGTCGCGCCGGGGGCCGCCGGCCGCGCCAGCCGAGTTGCCCGCCGGCGTACTCGATTTCGTGTTCGTGCTCGCGCTGTTCGGCAATCTCATGCTGCTGGGCGGGATTCTCGCGCGTCCGGCGTTGTTGCTGGCGTTCCTGCACGGCGAAGCGAATGCGTATGTCATGCTCGAGCAGAAAGGGCACTTCACGGGCCTGAGCTCGTTCACGCAGGCAGCCGCGCCGTACGTCGCGTTGTATTTCTACGTGTTCAAGACGCCGGTCAAAGGGGTGAACCGCTACAAGGTTTACCTGGGCGTGCTCGCGGTGCTGACGCTGCTGCGCAGCTTCATCTTTGCCGAGCGGCTCGCGTTGATCGAGGTGGCGCTGCCATGCGCGCTCATGATCGTGCGGTTCCGGCTCGGCGGCCGGTTCTCGCGACTGCTGACGCTCGGGCCGTACGCCGCGATTCCGTTGCTGTTCGGGCTCTTCATCGCGAACGAGTACAACCGGTCGTGGGAAGCCTATTACGTCACCATCTACGACAACCTTTTCGATTTCGCGCTCGAACGTCTCGGCCTCTATTACTCGACGGCGCTGAACAACGGTGCGGGGATACTGAGCGTGCTCGGCTGGGACCGCGGCCATCCGATGTTCACTTTCGACTGGCTGCTGCATTTTCCGATCATCGGCGCACCGTTGCAGCCGTGGCTCGACTCGACCGACAGCATCACCGTGTTCCTGAACAGCTACGCCGACCCGGAATTCAACAATCCCTCCGGGATCTTCGTTCACTTTTACGAATGGGGCTGGTTCGGGCTGCTCGATGCGGTTGTCCTCGGCTGGGTGTTCGGACGGAGCTACGCAGGCTGGCGGAGCGGAGCCGGGTTCTGGTGTTGCGCGCATGCCGTGCTCTACGTTTCGATCATGGAGATTCTTCGAATTCCGAATTTGTTCAGCGGACGGAATTTCGTGCCGATTGTCTTGCTGATCGCCGTGTTCCGCTATTTCGTCAAGCGACCGGCATCGGTCCCGCCGGCCACCCATCCTGCCGCACCGTGAGGCGCACGCGGGCGCGCTGACGTGTCGATCGACGGCCTGGTTCGCAGCGTATCGCAGCACGAATGCCGCCGATGACCAGTCGACGTTCGGCCTCGCGTCGCGGTGCCTGTCGTGCGCGAAACGGCGGGCAGCCGCGTGCCCGTTCGACATCGCGTTCGCGAGTCGAAACCTGCGTTCCAGCCAGGTCACCTCCCGGAAAAGTAGCTTTTCGCACGTTAATGATTCGATCGCCGGGCTAGCATTTGCACGATGGTCGAGGTTGTCGTGCCGCTGCGGACCACGGACCGCTGACCGATGCAATGCGATGACCTGCACGCGAACAACCTCGACCGAGCACATCGCATCGTTCATTTTTCCCTACGTCAAAGGATGCCTTCGCCGTGAGCCAATCTGCCGTCTATGCCAAGTTGACCGACGTGTTGCGTGACGTATTCGACGACGACGAGCTGGTGGCAACGCCTCAACTGACCGCCGCTGACGTCGACGGCTGGGACAGCCTGTCGCATATCCGCCTGGTTCTGAGCGTCGAGCGCGCTTTCGGAATCAAGCTTGCCGCAGCCGATATTTCCGGCCTCAAGAACGTCGGTGAATTTGCAGATCTGATCAGCAAGCGCCACGCCGCATGATGCAGGTCGGCCCGCATGTCCCGTCCAGAACCCGCTTTGCCGAGAGCGCCCTTCGATGAAAGATGATTTGTACACTGCGCTGGCCTGGTTGCCGCGCCCGCCTGACGATTTCTCCGCGCGATGCCGCACGCTCGTCGAATCGATCGACGATGATCCGGGTGCCGGATTGGGCCGCCGCTTACGCCAACTGGCCAACTGCGCGCTCGGCGAAAATCAGTTGATCAAGCTGGGGCGCGCGATCGTTGCCTTGCAGGGCGCGGGGCGCACGCTCGCGCCGCTCACGCCGTTCCGGCTCGGGCTGGTCGGCAACGGCACGCTCGATCATCTCGTGTTGCCGCTCGTCGCCAGCGCCGCGCGTCATGGTGTGGCGCTGGAGATCGTGTCGGGGCACTACGGGCAGGTCATGCAGGAAGCCCTTGCGCCGGATTCGACGATCAATCGCGCGCAAGTCGATGCCGTGCTGGTGGCCCTGGACTACCGTGGGCTGCCGCTCAACGCGCAACCGGGCGACGAGGAAGCGGCGCAGCACAGCGTGGCCGCGGCACTGGATCAGATCGATGCACTGCGCGCCGGCTTCAGGCAGCACGGCAATGCGCCGTCGATCGTCCAGACGCTCGCGCCGCCGTCCGACACACTGTTCGGCAATCGAGATGCGCTGATTGCCGGCACGCCGCTCAATCTCGTCGAACGTTTCAATCGAGCGCTCGCGCAGCGTGTGGCGGAATCGAATGACATCCTGTTCGACGTTGCGCATGTCGCGGGGACGGTCGGACTGGCGAACTGGCATTCGCCCGCCCAATGGAATCTGGCCAAGTATCCGTTTGCCGGCGACTACGTGCCGCTCTATGCGGATCACGTGGGCCGGCTGCTGGGCGCGGCGCGCGGCAAGAGCCGGCGTGTGCTGGTACTCGATCTCGACAACACCCTTTGGGGCGGGGTGATCGGCGACGACTTGCTCGAAGGCATCAAGGTGGCGCAGGGCGATGCGGTCGGTGAAGCCCATCTCGCTGTACAACAGCTCGCGCTTTCGCTGAGGGCGCGCGGCATCGTGCTCGCGGTGTCGTCGAAGAACAACGACGATACGGCGCGTCTGCCGTTTCAAAAGCACCCTGAAATGCTGTTGCGTGAGCAACACTTTGCGGTGTTCCAGGCCAACTGGAACGACAAGGCTACCAATATTCGCGCGATTGCCGACGAGCTGTCGCTCGGTATCGATTCGATGGTGTTCCTCGACGACAATCCGGTCGAGCGGAATCTGGTCCGTACGACGTTGCCCGAAGTCGCCGTTCCCGAGTTGCCCGATGATCCTTCGCTGTACGCGCGGACCCTTGCCGCCGCGGGCTATTTCGAGTCCCTCGCGTTCTTGCCGGAAGATCAGAAGCGCGCCGACATGTACCAGGACAATGCGCGCCGCGTGGCGCTGCGCAGTCAGGCCGGCGACATGGATGCGTACCTGCGTTCGCTCGACATGAAGATCGATTTCGCACCGTTCGACGATACCGGACGGGCACGCATTGTTCAGCTGATCAACAAGTCGAACCAGTTCAATTTGACGACGCGCCGCTATACCGACGCGGAGATCCACGCGCTCGAAGGTGACGGGCGGGTTTTCACGCTGCAGGTTCGCCTGACGGATACGTTCGGCGACAACGGCATGATCTCGGTCGTGATTTGCCGGCCCGACGAACGTGCGCCGAGTACCTGGCAGATCGATTCGTGGCTGATGAGCTGCCGCGTGCTGGGGCGCCAGGTCGAGCAGATGGTGTTGCGCGAAGTGCTGCAGCATGCGCGCCAGCGCGATGTCACGCGCGTGATCGGGCGTTATATCCCGACCGACCGCAATGCGCTGGTCAAGGATCATTATGCGAAGCTCGGTTTCGAAGCCGTGAGCGAAGAGCCGGACGGCACGACGGTCTGGGAAATGGCCAGCGACCGAGAGATCGCGCCGGGTCATTTCGCCGTGACGCGGGCGGGTTTCGATACGATTGCTGCCGCCTGAATCATGAAAAACACCGTATCACTCACGTCGTTGCGCGAGACGGATGACGTTGCGGCTTCTCGCAAGCTGCCGCGCCGTGACTATGTATTGCTGCCGTTGATCGTCGTGGCGACGGTGGTCTGCCTTTTCGTTGCCGCCGAATTCGCGACGAGGGCGATCTGGAGCGCGGGTACGCGCGGGGGCGAATGCCATGTGGCCGATGCCAGGGAGGGCATGCGCAACGTCCCGAACTGCACGATGACGGTCAAGACTCCGGAAACGCCGTGGATCACTTACCACTACAACGCTTGCGGTTTCCGCTCGACCGAGGGTTGCGGACCGAAGCCGGCCGGTACGCGACGCGTTGCGTTGCTCGGCACGTCGTTTGCCGAAGGCACGAGCCTCCCGTACGACCAATCGTTCGCGGCGCTGGCGGAACATGACCTGAGCAGGATGTGTGGCGCACCGGTGGAGGTCCAGAATCTCGGTGTCTACGAACTGCCGTTCCGCAAGGTGCTGAACCGGATCGGGCCGGCGCTGGCCTTGCAGCCGGATGCAGCGGTACTCACGGTTGCGCCGTTCGATCTGGAAAAGATCAATCTGCCGGACGTCGCGGATGCGCCCGCGGCTACCGTCGCGCCGGAACCGCGCAGCGACCTGATGGCGCGTGCCAAGGGCTGGCTGAGCGGCAGCCGTGCCGTCGCCGTCGCACAGCACTACATGTTCGAAAATCCGGACATTCAGGTGCCGATGTATCTGAAATACGGCGACAAGGCCGATTTCCTTCGGCCGCCATTTTCGACCGCCTGGCGCGAGCGGCTCGAGACGTTCGACAAAGTGGCCGCAGCGGTCGCGGACAGGTTTCGCGCGACGGGCGTGCCGGTGGCGCTGATGCTGATTCCGCAACGGACGCAGGCCGGGCTCCTGGTCGCGAAATCGCTGCCCACGGGCATCGATCCATTGGCGCTCGATCACGCGATGGCCGAAATCGCCGCGAAGCACGGCATGCGCTACATCGATCTGGCCTCGAGCCTGAAGCAGTCGGCGAACCCGGCCGATTACTACTATCCGGTCGACAACCATCTGAACGCCGCCGGCGCGCGCGTTGTCGCGCGAAGCATGGTGACGGCGCTTACCGCCGGCGGGGCACCCGCGTTGTCGGCATGCGGGTCACATTGAACCTGGCGGCGCATGACGCCGCCATCGTTTCGAACCGTTTTCAGGCCGCCCGATGAATATTCCATCCTTCCAGTTCTTCGCCTTTGTAGCCGTCGCCGCGCTGATCTTCAACCTGTCTCGCTCGCTGACCTGGCAAAACGCGGTATTTCTCGTCGTCAATCTGCTGTTCCTGGCGACGTTTTCCCGCGATCCGGTCGCGTGGATTCCGTTCGCCGCATTCCTGCTCGTCGGTTATCTGAGCGTCCGGGGCATGCAAACGAAGCAGTGGCTGGCTGCGTTCGCGCCGATCGTTGCGATCGTGATCGCGCTGTTCTTCTGGCTCAAACGCTATACGTTCGTGCCGTCCGCGTTGCTGCTGTCGCACCCTTACGCGACGATCGGCGTGTCCTACATCTTTTTCCGGATGCTCCATCTCATCATCGACGCTCGCAGTCCGGGCCTGTCGGTTCGCGTGACGCCGGTGGTGTATCTGAATTACGTGCTCAACTTCACGTCGCTCGTGTCGGGGCCGATTCAACGCTTTCAGGATTACAGCGTGACGCAGACGAGCGAGCGGCCGGGACCGGATGCAATCGACTACGGCGTCGCGCTCGAGCGCATCATCGTGGGATTCTTCAAGGTGGCGATCGTGTCGGCGGCACTGTCGCACCTCCATCATCAGGCGCTTGCGCAACTGTCGCCGATGCAACCGCTCGGCGAGCGCATGCTGACCGGGCTGGCGATCGCCGCGATCTACCCGGTCTATCTGTATTTCAACTTCTCCGGCTACACGGACACGGTCGTCGGTGTCGCGCGCTTCTTCGGGATCTCACTGCCGGAGAATTTCGACCGGCCGTTCTCGTCGACCAACTTCATCGGATTCTGGAGTCGCTGGCACATCACGCTTTCCGGCTGGCTCAAGACCTACGTATACAACCCGCTGCTGATGACACTCATGCGTCGCTTTCCGTCGCGCTCACTGGAGCCGTATCTGGGTGTCGTCGCGTTCTTCGTGACGTTCTTCCTGGTCGGCGCCTGGCACGGCCAGACGTCGATGTTTCTGTTCTTCGGTGTCCTGCAGGGCGGGGGCGTCAGCGTCAACAAGCTGTATCAGATCCGCATGACCAAATGGCTTGGCAAGAAACGGTACGTCGCGCTGTGCAACACGCCGCTCTACGCCCATTGCGCGCGCGGGCTGACGTTCACGTTTTTCGCATTCAGCCTGTTGTGGTTCTGGTCGACCTGGAGCGAAATCCAGACCATCGCGACGACGCTCGGCCCGGCGCTCGTCGCGTTCGTATGGCTGCTGGTATTCGTGGGCGCGACGGTGACGCTTGCCGTGCTCAACGCGGTATACGAGCGTGTGACGCAAGGCGGCATGGCCGGACTGTTCCTGTCGCGTTACGCCCGTACCTCGTGGTGCACGGTATTGGCGGTCGTGACCGTGCTGGTGCTGGTCATTTCCGATTCGCCCGCGCCGGACATCGTCTACAAGACTTTCTGACCCGCGGCGGCGGCACGGCGATCGTAGGGTGCTGGGTCACCGGAAACCTGAAGTGTTCGCCGACGCGCGCCGAACCTGCAAGATCGATATTTCCCGGAGCCACTCACTTTCATGGCCAGTCACAAGCAGAAGTTCGAAATCCTGGACGGCTTGCGAGGCATCGCTGCGATAAGCGTGATGTTCATGCATTTCCTGCAGGAACTATCGAGCACGATCCTGCAGGGTGCCTATCTTTCCGTCGACATGTTTTTCATGCTGAGCGGCTTCATTCTTTCGTATTCCTACGGTGAAAGATTGCGCCAGGACGCATGGCGCGGCGAGTATCTGAAGCGCAGGTTAATACGCCTGTACCCGATGATTTTCATCGGGTTCGCGATCGGCTTCGCGAGCCTGATCGTCATGCAGGCCAATTCGTCCGCCCGGTTCTCATTGGGCAACCTGGCGGCCGCCACCGGCCAGAATTTTTTTCTCGTTCCATACCTCGGTCGCTTTTCGGTGTCGGGTTTCGTCGGCGCGGCGAATCACAGCTTGCCGCCCGTCAATGATCCTGGCGTATTCCCGCTGAATCCGCCTGCCTGGTCGCTGTTCTTCGAGTTGTTCGCGAGCGTCATCCTGATCGCGGCAATCAAGATGACCGCGCGGAATCTGTCGAGATGGGCCTACGCCTGTCTCGTCGCATTCCTCGTATATGGGTTCCTTGCCAGTCTCGATAACGCCAAGCTGGCGATCATGATGAACCAGGGCTGGGCGGCGGATAACTTCATCGGCGGCTTCTTCAGGGTGGGCTACGGGTTCTTGTTGGGCATCGCGATTGGAAAGATGTACGAATCGGATCTTCCGGCGAAGCCGCATTGGTTCGTCGCCAGGCTCATAAAGAACGACTACATGCTGTTTGTCGTTTTCCTGCTGGTCGTCGCGTTTCCGTCGTCGATCAAGGGGATGTATTCAGTGGCTATCCTGCTGTTCGTCGCACCTGCGCTGGTTTACCGGGGGGCCATGCTCGCGCCGAGCGGCAAGACGATTGCAAGGCTCAGCGCGTTCCTCGGCTGGATCTCGTATCCGCTTTATTGCGTGCACTATCCGATCGGAAGGCTGGTGTTCGCGTATGCGCCACAGGCCGACATCCACGTAGTCCGAACCGCGATGATCGCCGCGTCTCTTTCGATCGTGTCCGCCGCCATCCTGGCGAAATTTGTTGAAGAACCGATCAGGTCGTATCTGGGCACGCGCATGTTCGGAAATCATCGGGCCGCCACCGGCAACCCGGTCAACGTCGGGTAAACGGAGCAGTTCGCGCAGCACGCCGGCGTCGTTGTGGCGCCGGAGTGCGGGAGTCGCTTTTACAGCCCCTCGAAGATCTCCGTCATCATCTCGGCGCTTCGGCTCCAGCGATATTTCTCCGCGTGCAGGCTTCCCTTGCGTTTGAGCTCGGCCCTGAGCTCGGCGGAATCGAGCAGGCTCCGCAATTTCTGCGCGATGTCGTCCTGCGAAAACGGATCGCAGTACAGCGCCGCATCGGCACAGACTTCCGGCAGTGCGGCCGATTTGCCGACAACCGCCGGACAGCCGTAGCGCATCGCCTCGAGAGGCGGTATGCCGAAGCCTTCGTAGATCGACGGATAAAGGAAGCACGCTGCGTTCTGATACAGCGCCTTCAATTGCTCGTCGCTGATGTAGCCCACGTACTTGATGTTCGGCTCGGATGCCGAGAGATGATCCTGCTTGCCGAACACGGTGGCGTTCTGCATGCCGACGATGACGAGATCGACCGACGGATCGTCGATCTGCCGGAATGCCGCGATCAGCCGCCCGAAGTTCTTGGTCGGATTCATGCTGCTGACCGCGAGCACGAAGCGGCCGGGCATCAGCGCATGCTTGGCGAGCACGCTCGCGTCCGCTTCCAGGGCATCGAGATGATCCGCACCGAGCGGCACGACGCTGATCTTCTCCGCGGAGACGCCGCAGTGATGCGCGAGGCGATCCCGCGAGAAATAGGAGTTGGTCAGCACGCAAACGGAGGTTCGCGCCAGGATCCAGAACATGATCCGGTACCACACGCGAAATGGCCGGGAGAAATGCGCGGGCGTGTCGAACACCGCCGCATCGTGCATGTAGATGATCTGGTTGCCGATGAAAATGGATGCCGAATTGCTGAGATTGACGATGCGTCCGCGGCGAGCGAACAGCGGGAGCACCAACTGCTCCCAGACCACGCCCTTGTAAAAACCGACCTTGACCGTCCTCGCACCGCTTACCTCGACGCCGGGCTGCGGAGGCACCAGCACGGTCACCGGATCCTGAGGCTGAAACTTGATCAGTGCGGCGATCAGCTCGCGCGCGACGCGCTGCACGCCGGTCGTCTTCTGCGTGGTGAATCGGCCGTTGTATACGAGTTGCTTCGGTTTCTTGAAAGCGATCATGTCGATAAGGGGATGTCGAAATCGGAATCAGGCTTTGACGTGATCGGGAACAACCGGCTTGAAGTCGTGCGTGTCGACTCGTGCCCCGTCGGTGTCGAGTCCGTAAAGGGCGTGCCACTGACGGAAGATCGCGTTCATCGAAAATCGCTGAATCGCCCGTTGCCGGGCAGTTGCGCCCATTTCCTCGCGAAGCTGCCGGTCGTCGCGCAGCAGGGTCAGATATGCGGCCATCTCGTCGGCGTTCGACGCGACATAGCCGGTCACGCCGTGAATCACCACGTCGCGATTGCCCACGACATCCGTCACCACGGCCGGTATGCCGGCGACCTGCGCTTCGATCAACGCGACCGGCATGCCTTCCCATCGGGAGGTCTGGACGTAGATATCCAGTTCCGACGTCAGCGCGAGCGCGCGTGCGCGGGTGACCCAGCCGCTGCAGACGACTGCCCGGCGCTGGCCGGGGTCCGGAATCTCGGCGGCGTCGCCGCCGATCCAGAGAAACTCGACGTCCACGCCGTGCAGCGTGTCGGCAAGGTGCACGAATGCTTCATGATTTTTCTGGAACGACGCCCGGCCGCTCATCCCGATGACGACCTTGCGATCGTCGCGCGTTCGACGCGGTGGGATCTCCGCCGCATTGACGCCGTTTTCCACCAGGACTGCCGACTTCGCCCGGACCTTTCCCCGGATCTCGGCGAGTTCGCTGCCGGAGCACGCGACGATGGTTCCGCCGATGTGCGCCGCGATGCGCTCGAAGCTCAGGTAGGCGTACTGCTTCATGCGCGACACGTCGCGGCGCAGGAACGAGAGTCCGTGCGGCGAGTAGAGGACCTTCGCATTCGGGGCGGCGATCCGGGCGGCGATTCGCCCCAGCACGCCGGCCTTCGACGAGTGCAGATGAATCGCGGTCGGCTTGCAGTCGCGCAGGTTCCGGACCAGCGCACGCAAGCTCCGCAGATCCTGTCTGACGCTCACCTCGCGCGCCATGTCGACGTACACGAGCTTCACGTCAGGCAGGAACAGCGTTGAAAAATCGGTCGGGGTTTCCGGTCGGATCGAATGCAGAACCGTCACGTCGACGCCGGTCGCCGCGGCATGGTTGGCGAGATGGGTCAGCATCGAAAGCACGCCGCCACCAAACGCTTCGGCGATATGAACGATCTTTTCTTGGGTCATCTTTCGGTCTAGCGATCCGATCGCACATTCATCGCCCGTCGTGACGATGAGCCGCCCGCGAATCGTGTTGTCTCGGTGTCGAGTTCGTTAAACTATGCATTCCTGATTGATAAATGCATGGCTGCCGTGGCCATTGGATCCTGCTGTCGCAGTCGCTTGTTCGAGCTGACGAGGCAGCCGGATGGTTTCCGTCGATGGAATATCGGGTCGACGTTGCCGGAGCGTGCCGAACACGACGCAGCGTGACGAACCAATGCCGCGTTCTACGTGTCGGCTCGATTCCTCCGAACATCGGATACCGGCGTTCGACTACGACGACTGGAGACGAGACAACGACGAAATCCGGTCAGTGCGCGTGAATCCACTGGTCCGGATCATTGTGCAGCGCATGCGCGACCCGCTGGGTGCGATGGCTTACCGAAGGCGCGACTCGGCGATGCTATCGAGCGTCGGCGTGATGGCCGGATGACTTCCGCACGCGCGCGAGCGGATTGGAGATATAGCGAATCGCACGGTTGCTGAGCGTTGCCGACGGCAGCAAGCATGCGAGTGACAGCCCGGCCACGGCCGTTTTCTTGGCGGGCCCCCAGAACGGGTTGCGCAGCACGGTTTGCCAGTAGCGCCCGGATTCGCACAGGAACCAGCGCCAGCGCCGCACGAGTGGGGCGTGATAGAGCGTGCTTGCGAAGCGGGCCTTCTCGATCGCGAAGTCGAGCGGCGCGATCGGCAATGCTTCGTGCAGCCGTGTGCCGGCAAGCATGCGCAGCGTCGCCCATCGGCGTTCGGCTTTCAGCGCGCCTGTCGCGGCGTCTTCCGAATTGGTGAGGGCGAGAGCCGGCGTGTCGGCGGACGGGCGCGTCCCCGGCTGCTGATGGACGCGATAGCCGCCGAGCGTTGCATCGATCATGTGTACGTTGCCGAGCAACGCGATACCGTAGATCGCATAGAAATCCGCGCCATGCAGGTTGTCCGGGGTGACGGGTACCGGAAAGATGCGCTTGAGTGCATCGACCCGATACGCGTTGCCCGATGCGGGCGGCGACGGGTACAGCCAGCCCGCGCGCAACAGGCGGCCGCAATCGGTGTCGACGGCCGACTGCGGCACGCTCGCCCCGGTCATTGCACCGTCCTGCGCGATCACGTCGAGCCGGAAATGCACCTTCACGAAGTCGCCGGACGCGAACGCGGCGAGCACGCGGGCCGCGGCGTCGGCATAGAGCAGGTCGTCAGCGTCGAGCAGGATCACGTAGCGCGTCGTGACATGTTCGAGCGCGCGGTTGTATGCGGCGACCTGACCGCGATTCTCCTGGAACACCGCCGTCACGCGCTCGCCGTACGAGCGAATGATGTCGCGCGAATCGTCGGTCGAACCGTCGTCGACGACCAGCACGCGTACACCGTGCGCGCCCTGCGCGAGCGCCGAATCGATCGCGTCGCGCAGGTATGCGCCGTGGTTGTAGTTGCAGATTGCGATGGTCAGGTCGGTCATGAACGGATTCTGGGCGAGCGAAGTGCGGACGATCCGGGGGCCCGGCGGGCAGGGTTCGGTGCCCCGGCGCACGGCACGCCGAGACCGCGACGCGGGATCGGGTGCGACCGGTGCTGTCGGGCGTTCCCGGCGCACGGTCGCGTCGCATGGTGGCCATGATACGTGTCGCAGACCGGCACTCGGTTCGCGAGCCTACCGTTCCGCGATTCGCTTCATTGGAAGCGCGATGAATCGTCAACGGCATGTCGGATCCGCCGCGCACGCGGGATGTATTGGTCTGTTGACGCACTGAAACGCGGCGGGTTCGAATGATCCAATCGAACGTAGTACACCGCCTGTTTCGGCGGTATCGCGGGCCGACAACTCGGCCGGCATGCAGCGATTCGGGCGCGCCGGCGGACGCGCGCGAAGTCATTCCAGGGAGTCGACTCGACATGCATAGATCACACGGCCCGATTCTTGCGCGTGCGGCGCTTGCCGCGATGTGCGTGGCAGGCGGGCTGGCTTGGCCGGGCAGTGCCGCGGCGGCATCCGGCACGCCTGCGCCTGGTGCGTTTCATTCGGCTGTACCGGATGCGTACGTTCGTCCCGCTGCGGACGCGGCCGATCAGGCCGACATGCTGCAACATGCGCTGGACGCGTTGCAGCCTGGCCAGCGACTGGTGTTCGCGCCGGGGCGGTATGTGGTCGGCCGGTCGCTGGTCGTGCGGCAGCGGAATGTGGTGTTGTCGGGCTACGGCGCGACGCTGATCGCGACAACCCCCGGCGACCAGACGGTCGAGATGCGCGGCGAGGGTACGACGCTCGTCGGTTTTCGGCTCACCGGAACCGGCACGACACGCCTCACGACGCCGGAGTCTTCGAAGGTCGAGGTGACGGGGCGCGGCGTGCAGGTGCTCGACAACGTCATCGACGGTGGCGCGGGCGGCGGCATCTTCGTGTTCGGCGGCGCTGACGTCGCGATCGTCGGCAACGAGGTGCTGTCGACGCTGGCCGACGGCATTCACATGACGCACGGCTCGCACAACGTGCTCGTGCAGGGCAACGTCGTGCGCGGGACCGGCGACGACATGATCGCCGTCGTGAGTTACCAGGCGGAAGGCGTGCTGACGCGCAACGTGCTGATTACCGGCAACTCGCTGGAGGGCAACCCGTGGGGCCGGGGCATCACGGTGGTCGGCGGTGCGAACGTCACCATCTCGAACAATATCGTGCGCAACGTACAGGTGAGCTCGGGCATTCTCGTCGCGCAGGAAGACAGCAATCGAACTGCCGGCTCGTCCGACATCCGTATCGAGGGCAACTCGATCGCGGATATCCAGACAGCGACGGGCCGGGCCGATCCTCGTCCGGTCACGCAGCAGGCGGCGATCGAGGTCAGCACGTGGTCGGGTTCGGTGTCGCGGGTGACCGTGATCGGCAACCGCGTGTCGCATGCGCGATTCGACGGCATTCGCCTGTGGGGAAACGTGTCGGGCGTGCGGCTCGCGGACAATCAACTGTCGGGGATCGGCGGAATGCCGGTCCGGGTCGACCCCGCGCACGATTGCGCGACCGGCCGACCGGCGGGGGCGTCGGGAGGGCAGGCGAGGGGCGCGCCGTGTGCGGCCGCGCGTCAGCCGTTGTCGGCGGCAGGTGACGCGATCGGCGCGGATTCGTCGTTGTTGCCGCGCGTGCGCGAATCGGTCAGGCAAGCGCGCTGGTCGCAAGGCGGCATCGACTGATCGTGCGTCGGGTGGGCCGCGGTTCGGCGACGCCATGCGGCGAATAGGCGGCCACCCCTTGTTCGCGCGGCGGCGCGCATCGCCATCGCGCACGCCGCCTCGATCCGCATGCGCTTACCGGATGACGTTGCGTTCCGCGGTTTCCTCGTCCGGTTCGCGCGAGGCGAGCGACGGTCGCTGCCGCGCGTTCTCGACGACCGGCCTTCCATACTGATCATCAAACCGCACGATATCGTCTTCGCCGAGATAATCACCCGACTGCACCTCGATGATCTCGAGCGGAATCCGGCCGGGATTCTCGAGGCGGTGGACCTCGCCGACAGCGATATAGGTCGATTCGTTTTCGCTGAGCAGGAAGGTCTCGTTGCCGCGCGTGACCTTCGCGGTGCCGCGCACGACGATCCAGTGCTCGGCGCGGTGATAGTGCATCTGCAGCGACAGCCGCTTGCCGGGTTCGACGACGATCCGCTTCACCTGGAACCGCTCGCCGAGATCGATCGAATCGTAGTGGCCCCACGGCCGCTGCACCTTGCGGTGTTCGCTCGCCTGCGGGCGCTGCTCGGTCTTCAGGCGCGCGACGATGTTCTTCACGCGCTGCACGTCGTGCTTGTTCGCGACCAGCACCGCATCGGGCGTCTCGATCACGACGACGTCCTTCATCCCGACGCACGCAATCAGCCGGCCCTCCGAGCGCACGAGACTGTCCTGCGTGTCCTCGAACACGATCGGGCCGCGCGCGACGTTGCCCTGATCGTCCTTCGGCATGATTTCCCAGATCGCATCCCAGGTGCCGACGTCCGACCAGCCTGCGGACAGCGGTACCACGATCCCTTCGATGCCGAGTTCGGGGTGCTCCGCGAGGCGCTCCATGACCGCGTAGTCGATCGAGTCGGACGGGCACGCGTCGAAGGCCGCCGCGTCGATCCGGAAGAACGGATGCTCGGCGGTGCCCGCGCGCCATGCCGCGTCGCAGGCCGCATGGATGTCGGGTGCGAGCGCGCGGATCGCCTTCAGCCAGGTCGATGCGCGCGTGACGAAAATCCCGCTGTTCCACCAGTAATCGCCCGAATGCAGGTAGCGCTCGGCGAGCGCCGCGTTCGGCTTCTCGACGAAGCGCCCGATCGCATAGCCGCCTTGTCCACCGAGGCGGCCGGCGCGCGGTTCGCCGACCTGGATGTAGCCGTAGCCGGTTTCCGCGCGGCGCGGCAGCACGCCGAGCGTGACGATCGCGCCTTCCTGCGCGTAGCGCGCCGCGCGGCCGACCGCTTCCTGGAATGCGGCGACGTCGCCGATCACGTGATCGGCCGGCATGACCGCGAGGATGGGATCGTCCGCGAGCACGCTGGCGTCGAGCGCCGCGAGCGTCAGCGCGGGCGCCGTATTGCGCGCGGCCGGTTCGAGCAGGATGCGGGCGGGGGCCGCGCGCCCGAGCACCTGCGCGGCGCTCATGATGCGATGCTGTTCGCCGCACACCAGCAGCAGCGTGTCGCCGAGCGCCGCGTTCGCGATGCCGTTCAGGCGGCGCGCGGTCGCCGACAGCGGCGATTCGTCCGAGGTCAGCTCGATCAGCTGTTTCGGATACTGCTCGCGCGACAGCGGCCAGAGGCGCGTGCCGGAACCACCAGCGAGTATGACGGGCAGGACGCAGGGCAGCTCGGGATCGGGAACCGGGCGAAGGTTGGCGTTCATCGATTGGCTCCGGTATCGGCGGGCAGCCGGTTGTGTACGCGGCCGTCGACGCGCGTGTCCTCGTTGCGCGATCGCGGCGCCGAGACGGTCCGGGACAGCAGCTGACGCAGCGCGCCGGCGGCGCGGTCGGCGGGCCGGACGAGACCGACGAATGGCGCGCCCTGTTCGAGATAGGGACCGTAGGCCTTGCGGAATCCGAAACGTTTGTAGAAGGACTGGCGTTGCGCGGGAACGTGCGTGCGCACCGCCACGTCGGGCCATGCGGCCTGCGCGGCCGTGAGCGCACGCTGCATGAGTTGCTCGAGGGTGCGGTCGTCGCGACATGCCTCGCTCGTCAGCACCTTGTCGATCACGACGTCCGGATCGGCGTCGTCGCCGGGCAGCACGCGCGCGTAGGCGACGACTTCCGTCGTGTCGCCCTTGTGCATGCACGCGAACACGTGCAGCGCATGCGCATCCTTGCCGTCGATGTCGAGATACGTATGCGCATCCTCGACCACCAGCACTGCGTTGCGCGAGCGCAGGATTGCATAGAGATCGACGGCGCTCAGATGTTCGAATTCACAACAATGCCATTCCATGATGCGGTCCTCGTGTGAAGCCTTCAGCACGCCGAGCCGCATGAACGCGTTTGTCCGGTGCGGCTCGCCGATGTCCATGATGCGGATGCGGGGCGCGCCGGTCTGTTCGAAAGCATACTCACACTCCCGTTATGCCCGTTTCGTGCGGGCGATGCCGGCAGCGCGAAACGGGCCGTGACGTGAGCGGGGCACTGTGCGGTATCACACAGTGGCCGCATGCCAGCTTTCCCATAATTGATTCGTCGCGACTGTCCGCTGCGAACCGCGCAGCGGGCAGTCTGCATCGAACGCGATTGAAGAATCGGGGGCTGTACTTGAGATTGCGATCGTTCACGGCGGATCGGCCGCGCATCGCGACCGGCTGCTCGCAGGCCGGCATCTACCGCATCGTCGATGTCCTCGCGATGCGCGCATCCCTCATCCGGACACGATCGTTTCGACGCGCCGGCCAACACGCGCATACTTGCGACAGTGCGCTGCCGGATGCTTTCGCGCTGCATGCGGCCCTGCACCAGCACAGTGCCCGTCGCGCCGGCCTGTCGGCAGCGATCATGGGTGGCACGACACGCATGGACGCCATGCTGCATCGCGTCAGGAGACGGACGGCACGACCGGCTGCTTCGTTACGATGTTGTAACGAACACGCGCGGTTCGCCCGCGTTCGATGCGTGATGGCGGTGTCGCACGGGGCGCGCGATTATCCACGGATGCAAAACGCTTCCCGGATTATTTGCGCGATTCAAGCGAGAATCGCGGGCAATGGAAGGCGCCGATCTTGCGGAAAAGTGGTATTTGGCACTGATAGACGGGAATGGTCGTGGATAATCAAATCTGAGGCGCTAAACGCGCGCCGCGCGCGCCGGGGCGGCAGCGTAATCGGCTGAATCGATTTTATCTTTTAGTAACAAGGCCATCTCGATACGGGGTGTAGATTCAGGAACGGATGAAATGAGGCCACCATTCCGAAAGCGGGTTGGCGGCCATCCGGTTCAGCATCGGGCGCGGCTGTCGTGTACGACGCGACGCAAATGCGGACGGAAATCCCGTTTGCCGACGCGCTCCGCCTGACGGCGCGTCGTATGAAAGCCGGAACGCCGCGGCTCCCGCGGCCGCGCGTTCCCTTCGAGTTCGATGACAACGAGGCCGGATGACATTCGGCTCGACCTCCGGGGGCTCTCGCCGTGTGCAGTTTCGATCTTCGCCAAAGCTGCGGAAACGCAGCGCGGACAGGTGGCCATGCGCCGCCGGCCGCAGCGCACGCGAACGGTTCGCGGAGTGGAGAAAGTGATGGTTCGCTATGAATATGCCAATAACGCGCGATAGGAGCGCCGGCGGGGAGAGGATTACCGGGCAGCGTCCTCTGATTTACTGGACCCAGTCGCCGTCCGTCATGCTGCGCAAGGAACTCGCGCGACGCGACTGGAAAGTGACGCTCGTCGCGCACGCCAGCGAATTGCGCGATACCTCCGGCGAAATCACCTGCGGCATCCTCGACCTGAGCGGCGGTCACGCCGACGCGATCGGCAGCATCGCGTCGACCTGCGCGTCGATGCGCGACGTCGTGTGGGTCGCGCTCGTCGAGACCGGCCAGACCGCCTCGCCGAACGTGCGCGCGCTGTTGCGCGACTATTGCTTCGACTACATCACGTTGCCCGCGTCGCACCAACGCATTGCCGATACGGTCGGCCATGCGTACGGAATGGAATGCCTGTTCGCGCGCGATCGGGAACGCCTCGAATCGCAGGAGAACGGCATCGTCGGCACCTGCAGCGCGATGCTGCGGCTGTTCGATACGGTGCGGCGCTTCGCGCGCACCGACGCGCCCGTGTTCGTGTTCGGCGAGACGGGAACCGGCAAGGAACTGACGGCCGTCGCGATCCATCGTCATTCGGAACGGCGCAACGGCCCGTTCGTCGCGGTCAACTGCGGAGCGATCCCGCCCCACCTGCTGCAATCGGAACTGTTCGGCTATGAGCGCGGCGCGTTTACCGGCGCGAACGCGCGCAAGATCGGCTACGTCGAAGCCGCAAACGGCGGCACGCTGCTGCTCGACGAAATCGGCGACCTGCCGCACGAGAGCCAGGCGAGCCTGCTGCGCTTCCTGCAGGAGCGCGCGATCCATCGCCTCGGCGGCAGCGACCCGGTGCCGGTCGACGTGCGGATTGTCTCCGCGACGCACGTCGACCTGCGCGAAGCGATGGAAGAAGGGCGTTTCCGCGCGGACCTGTTCCACCGCCTTTGCGTGATGCGCATCGACCAGCCGCCGCTGCGCGCGCGCGGCAAGGACATCGAGCTGCTCGCGCATCACATGCTCGAACGCTTTCGCGGCGACGCGCGCCATCGCGTGCGCGGCTTTTCGACGGATGCGATCACGGCGCTCTACAAGCATGACTGGCCGGGCAACGTGCGCGAACTGATCAACCGCGTGCGGCGCGCGGTCGTGATGACGGAAGGGCGCCTGATCACCGCGCAGGACCTCGAGCTCGAATACTGTCTCGACGCGGCGTCGCCGTCGGTGGCCGACATCCGCAAGTCGATCGAGCGCGAAGCGATCGAAACCGCGCTGCTGCGCACGCGCGGACGCGTCGCCGCATCCGCGCGCGAGCTCGGCGTGTCGCGTGCAACGCTCTATCGCTGGATGGAAGCGTACGGCATCGAGCGGCCGCGCAGCACGGGGTCGTCGGACTGACGCGCGCGGTGCGGCCGCGCGAGCGTGTGCGCGTGCGTGATCCCGGTCCCGCGCCCGCTCGCGTCAGCCGGTCAACGCCGCACGCACGGCTCGCGCGCCGTTGACCGCGCGGATTTCGACGGTCGGCGGCGCGCCGGCGGCAGCATGGCCGCCGGTGTTCGCGAGCGGCACGAGCGCGACACGCGCCGGCGTGCCGGGCGCGAGATCGAACCAGTCGTCGCGCGGCACGAAGCCCGGTGCATCGATCTGCACGTGACGTGCGACGTGGCGCGTGCCGATGTCGACGTGCCACGTGTCGCCGGTGCGCGACACGCATGCCTCGATGCCGGGTTCGCGACGGGCGAACACGGCCGGGTGCGTGCGGGACGGGAAGTAGAACGCCTGCGACAGCAGCGTGCCGTCGTCGGCGCGCAGTGTCGCGACGACGGTATCGTGCTCGCACGGGCCGAAGCGATACGCGTAGGTCCAGTCGAAGAAGCGGCCGAGCAATTCGGCCGAATCGAGCCGCACCGTGTCGTGCGCGGCGATCCGGACCGGAGCGCCGGCACGCGCGAGCGGCGTGCGGCCGTCGCGCAGCGCGACCAGCTCGACGGCCGCCGACAGCGGCGCCGGCCGCTCGTTGATCACGTGCACGTCGAGCCCGTTCAGCCCTTCGTCGACGAGCAGGACCTGCACGGGCTGAAGTACCTGGCGCAGCGCATACCACGCCGATTTCGGCCGATGCGCCGCATCGAGCAAGCCCCATCCGGCGCCCGCCATCACATCCTGGAACTGCCAGACGAGCGCACCCGCGCAGCGTGAGCCGGTGCGCCGCCACTCCGAGAACGTGTCCCGCATCAGTTCCGCGATCACCGCGCGCGACAGCTCGAAGTAGCGCGACGGATCCTCGCGCCGCAGGCGGTCGGGCGCCACGTCGTACAACGTCTGCAGATAATGATCGCGAATATCGTCGAAATCCCACGACGTGCCGGGGTCGCGCGGCACGGCCGCTTTCCAGCGCGGCTCGTGCACGCCCGGCCAGCCGAGGCTGGCGAGCATCGCATCGCACGGCACGTTCGCGAACGCGAGGCATTCGCTCGCGAAGCGCACGTCGGCGCGACGCGCGTCGTCGAGCGGGCGAAGGTACGCGCCGACACCGTAATAGTGCGACACGCGCTCGCGCGGCATGAACGGCAGCACGCCGCCGTCGGGCGAGTCGGGGACGTACAGCGCGTCGGGCCGCCGTGCCGCCGCATGGTCGGCGAGGCGCTCGGCGGTCAGTTCGAGGAAGCGCTGCTTCGGCCCGAGACCCGACATCGCGCCCTGCTGCGCAATCTCGCTGCCGCCGCACAGCACCGCGAGCGACGGCGACGCGCGTACGCGCGTGAGGAACTGCTCGGCTTCGCGACCGACGGCGTCCGCGAAGGCGCGATCGTCGAGCGCATAGTCGAAGTTCGCGAACATGAAGTCCTGCCAGACGAGCAGTCCGAGCCGGTCGCACCACGCATGGAATGCGTCGGCCTCGTAGGTCATCGTGCCGCCGACGCGAATCATGTTGAAGCCGGCGTCGCGCGCGTATCCGAGCAGCCGGCCATAGGTCGCGTCGTCCGCGTGCAGCGCGAGCGGTGCGGCGCTGCTCCAGCATGCGCCGCGCGCGAACACGCGCACGCCGTTGACGCGCAACCCGAACCCCTTGCCGTCGTCGCCCGCGTCCGGTTCGATCGTGCGAAAGCCCGTCGCGCCGAGCGGCCGCCGTTCGGCACCGATGTGCAATGCGACGTCGTAAAGCACCGGTTCGCCATGCGTGTGCGGCCACCAGCGGCGCACGTTCGGCACCGCGACGGTCGCATGGAGCCGGTCGGCGCCGCGGCGTTCGAGCGTCGCGTGGTGCTCGCCGCACGACAGCCGGGCCGCAAACGCCTCGGGCAGCGGCCCGGCGAATGTGAGTGCCGCATCGAGCCAGCCGGTATCGCCGTCGATGCGGGCGTGCAGGTCGCAATGAACGAGAACGGGACCGTCGGCAGGGTCCAGCACGTCGACGGGCCGCCACGGACCGGTCGGCACGCAGCGCGGAAACCAGCCGGGCATGTGCCCGAGCAGCGACGTGCGAACGGTGCGCAACGTCGCCGGTTCGGCGAGCCGCGTGCGCCAGCGTGCGCGGCGCGGTGCGCGCACATCGCGCAGATGCGGCGCGAGGGCGCGGAAGCAGACGGTCAACCGGTGCGTGCCGTCGAGCGACACGGGCACGTCGTGCGCGACGAACATGCTGTCCGAGCGCAGGATCGGCGTGTCGTCGAGCCATGCCTCGGCGAGCGTCGCGAGGCCGTGAAAGCGCAGCACGCGCGGCCCGTGCCCGTGCAGTTCGACGCGATACCAGTGGTCGCGCTCGTCGAGCGACGCGGTATCGTCGGCCCGGCCGGCCAGCGCGAGCGCCTGCGCGACCGTGCCGGGGACGGGTGCGGCGATCCAGCCGTCGGCCGGAAGATCGAGCGGCCCGCGCGCGGCACCCGCGGGCGTGGCGAGCAGCGACCACGCGAGCGCGGCATGCGCGCGCGTCACCGCACCAACGGCACGGCGGCCGCGTCGACGCGCACGGGCGCCGCGTGCTGCAGCGGCGGGGCGATCTGCCGCGCGCAGTCGATCAGGTCGGCGTAAGCCGCTTCGATCGCTTCGAGCGTCGCGTCGCCGCGCTCTTCCTTGCCGCGCGCACACGCCCGCGCCAGCCGGAACTCCAGCACCATCGCCTCGGATGCGATGCGGTCGCAGGCGGTACGAATCTCGGCGAACGGCCCGATGCAGCCGCTCGCCTGCAGCCAGCGCGCGTAATGGCCGAACAGTTCGAAGTTCGCGCCGAGTTGCCGCACCGAATTGAACGAGTACGCGTGGAAGCGTTCGAGCGGGGAATCGGCGAGCGATTTCGCATCGAGCTGCAGCTGGCGCCGGAACGCCGTGACCGGATTGACGACCGGCAGCCGGCGCAGATGCCGCTGCAGCGACGCGAGCGAGACCTCGCACAGCGCGCGCTCGTCGAGCGGTGCGAAACGCCGCTTCGCGCACTCGACGTACGGCGGCAGCGGCATCGGCGAACAGCCGCCGACGAGCCCGTTGTAGTCGAAGTCCTCGGCCACGTAATAGCCGCTGTTGTGGAAGTAGCCGATCTGGCGGCGCGTGCGATCGATCGAGTCGATGCCGATCGTCGTCTTCGTATGCTGCGTACGGTAGCTGCTGCCGCGCGTGTCCGGCAGGAACCACGCGTCAACCTCGACGATCATCAGGTGACCGCGCGCGACCTGCGTCTCGATGTGCTGGTCGAGCGGCTCGTAGATCGAGTGTTCCTGCACGACGATGCCGTACAGCCGCTCCAGTTCGTCGTACGGAAACTTGAAGAACGTGAACTGGTCGCCCTCGAAGTCGAGCGCGATCGTAAACGGCAGCGCCGCGTACGGGTTGAGGCCCCACCAGCGGAGCACCTCGAGCCACATGTCGACATAGCAGTTGGTCTGTTTCCAGACCATCTCCTGACTGTGCAGCGGGTGCGGCCGATAGTGGCGTGCGCGGTGGCGCACGTCCTCGAACGACGCGTCCTCGCCGTCGCGGGACACGAATTTCATCGCGTACCCCACAGCACGTCGCGAACGTCGGCCGGCCATGCGTCGAGGTCGAAACCGTGATGACGGAACAGCGCGAGCGTCAGCCGCTCGAGGCCGAAGCCGACGCAGCCCGTATGCGCGACGTCGCCCGTCGCGGTGCGGATGTCCCACAGCAGCCCGAAGTGATCCATGTGGTAGTTGAAGCTCAGGCACGCGGTCTGGCGGTCGTCGTGCTCGATCGGGATCAGCAGCTCGAACTTCAGGTTCTGCTCGCGCTGGCTGTTCGCGACGATCTTGCCGCCGCGCCCGAAGAACGGATCGTTCGCGAGATCGATCGCGTTCGGCAGTTGCAGCGCCTCGATCATCCGTGTGCCGCGCTCCATCCACGTCGCGCGGAACGCGACGATCTGCTCGGGCGTGCCGATGCGTATGTATTCGCGCATCCGGAACAGCTGCATGCGGGTCGGGTCGAGCGACGGCTCGTGGCGGAAGCAATACGAGAACACGTCGACGATGCGGCCGTCGTCGGGCAGCGCACCGGCGCGCGCGACGACCGGATAGACCGGATAGCAGGCGGCCGGCGTCATCACGACGTAGGTCGGCTTCTGGCTTTCGGTCCAGTCCTCGCCGCGGTCGAGACACTGCAGCAAGCGCTGGTGCCGCTGTTCGTCGCCGCAGAACGCATGCACGCTGCCCGCGAGTTGCGGGAAGCTCTTCATGTATTCGCTGCGCTCGAATTCGGTGCGGCTCATCGCCGGCGGGAAGCGCAGCACTTCGGCCTGCTGGTCGGCGCCGAGGCGCGTGACGAAGGCGTCGAGCGCTTCGACGACGCGCTCGAACCGCTCGCTGCGGCCGAACAGGCCCTGGATGCCGGTCGACACGAGCAGGCCCGCATCGATCAGCTCGTCGCGCAGCGGATTGACGCCCGCGCGGTCGAGCGGCGCGTCGGACGGGGTGGCGGCGGAAGGCACGGAGAGGCGATCGTTCACGAATGTTTCTCCAGCGTCGCGGGACGCAGTGCGAGCAGCAGGCTCGAGGTATTGGCGGCAATGCGGTCGTTGCTGATCATCAGCGGCGCCGCGTGCAGGTCGCGCAGGTGGCGGCCGATGCTGAACGGCGTGCCGTGCTTGTAGCCGGCCATCCCGCAGATCATCATCGCCTGCTGGGCGACTTCGAGCGCGGTCGACGACACATAGGTCTTCAGCGTGTTGATCTCGGCGGCCCAGGCCATGCCGGCCGACCACGAGCGGGGCGACGGGCTGGCATAGAGGCGCAGCACGCTGTCGACCCGGGCCTGCATCGCCTGCATCAGCGCAAGCGATTCGGCGATGCGCCGCGACGCGGGCGACGGCGCACCGTCGGTCTGGCGCGCCTGCGTGCGGAAGAACTGGTGCGCGCGATGGAACGCGTCGCCGGCCACGCCGATCCACACCGCCGCCCACAGGATGTGCGAAGCCGGCACCATCGTCTGTTCGGCGATCTGCGCGAACGGCACGGGCAGGCACTGCACGGTCGTGCCCTGTGCATCGAGCACGAAGCCGTTGCTGCACGTGCCGCGCATGCCGAGCGTGTCCCATTCGCCGCGGCGCGTGAGCGTATAGCCGTCGCGCAGTACCGTGACAAGCACCTGCTCGGACGCCGGCGCGTCGGCGTCGCGCCGCGCGGTCGCGAGGATGCCGTCCGCGTAGTCGCCGTACGAGATCGTCGGCGCGGATTTGTGCAGCCGGAATTCGCCGCCGTTGGTCTCGAGCGCGCACTGGCTCGCGCGCAAGTTGCCGCCGACGCCGTCCTCCGACGTCGCCGACGCGAGCAGCCACTGATGGCGCACGAGCTGTTGCAGGAACAGCTTGTGCCAGCCCTGGTCGGCCGCGTGATTGACGATGCAGGCCACCTGAATCTGGTGCATCGCGAACACCATCGCCGACGACGCGCAGGCCTGGCCGAGGATCGAGCATGCCGATGCGACGTCGGTCAGCGACGCGCCAGCGCCGCCGAGCCGGGTCGGGACCATTGCGCTCAGCAGGCGGCGCGCACGCATGGCCTCGATCGCCTCGACAGGGCAGCGCGCGTCCCGGTCGACCGCATCCGCGTGCTGGGCGGCGATCTGCGCGACGGCGTGCGCGGCCTCGTCGAGCCGGCGTGGTTCGTCGTCGGCCGCGAGTTCGGGAAGCAGCGCGCTCATGCGGAATGCTCGGCGCGCTGCAAGGTCGCAATGGTGTCCGCGAGCGCGTCGACGCTGCGGAACAGATTGCGGTTCAGCATCTCGTCGGGAATCTCGATGTTGAACTGCTTCTCGATCGCGAGCATCAGCTGGATCGTATCGAGCGAGGAGAGGCCCGCTTCGTAGAGGTCATCCCCGTCACCGATCGAGTCGATCGCGGCTTCGAGGTGGGCGACGTGCTTGAGGATGGTTCTGATTTCGTTTTTCACGTGCTGCTCCGGCGTGTGAGGTGTCGTCCGCAAGGGCGGACGCGCGCAGCGCGCTGACATCCCCCCGGCAGTCCGGCATCAGTAGACCATTCGCACGCCCGGCGTTCTGTTCGCCACCCTACAATCGGCTGACTCGCGTCGCACGCGTGCGCCGACACGCCTTGCGCATCACGCGCGTGCCGCGGCGCTCACGCCCGAGTCGGCCGACAGGATGCGCTTCATCTCGTCGCGCACGATCGCGCGGCAGCCGCACGACATTTTCTCGAGGCCCGCAAGGTCGGCAAGCTCGATCGAGCTCCGGTACTGACGGATCAGGCCGAGTTTCTGGATCTCCCCGGCCGCATCCGTGACCGTCTCGCGCCGCACGCCGAGCATCTGCGCGAGCATGCTGTGGGTGATCTGGATCTCGATGCTGCGCGACCGGTCGTACGCGAGCAGGAACCATCTGCATAACTGATGTTTGAGCACGTGATGTCGGCTGCAGAACGTGATCTGCGAGACCTGGGCCATCAGCAGCCGCACGCAGACGAACACCAGATGGCGAATCACCGGCGACGCGTCGAACGCGGCGGCGAAGATGCGCCGGTCGAGCCGGTAGACGAAGCCGTCGCGGCATGCGACGGCACGGCACGGCATCCGGCCGCTGCCGCCGATCACGTCGTCGCAGACGACGCTCTCGCTGCCGATCTCGGCCACTTCCAGCGTCATGCCGCCGGACGACACGTACTGCAGCGAAATCGCCGTCGTGACGGGCAGGTAGACCGCGGTGAGCATTTCACCCGGTTCGCACAGCACCTGGCCCGATTTCAGGTGAACGAGTTGGAGGTTGGCAATCAGCGTCGCGCGTTCGTCGCGGTCGAGGGCCGCGAGGAACCGGTTGGCGTCGAAGCTGTGGGAAAGCTCGATCATGCCGCTCGCATGGGCGACGGCGTCATTGGCCTGGTGGGTCACGGCGGATCCTCGTAGGGAGCGATCGCACATCGCGCGACGCCATCCACGGGGATTTAGCACGCACGTGCGGATTCGTGTTCATAGAAATTCGAATGCCGATGGCGGAAAAGGCTAGCACGCAATTCATTTCGATAAATTGCGCATTACGTCACTTCACAATGTTTGACGATTTGGGGTAAATGAAAAGGTTATAGGTATTTGAAGATCGTCTTCGTATGAATTAATTGCACTGGAGGGTGAATCGCGAATTCGGTGCTGATCGAGAATCAATCCGGCAACGAAGTGCATCGTACAAGAAAAATATCTAGAATGCATTGAACATTATTTGACAATTTAGATTAGCGGGTATGATTTATTAATTGAATCATGGTGTTGCGTGAGATATGTGCGTTTGATTGCAGTGTTGTAAATTAATCCGGCGATTCATATTTGAGACAGTTTCAAACGACCATTCGAGCGTGCGGCACGCGACTCTGGCCCGTTTGAGACATCATGGAAACAATTGAAAACCGGGTGTAAGTTATTGAACGATAAGACTCCCGCGCCGCTGCCGGTTCCACTGCCGGCCCCGCGCTCAATGATCAGTCGAATTGCCGACTGCGTCCGCGACGCAAGCGGGTGTCCGGAAATGAGACGTTTTTTGCGGTTTTCGACCGGCTATTCGGGGGCGCTAAATCGCAAGTCATTTATATATTAAGGATGGAGCGGGTATTGGCACGTAAATCGCTTATCGAAACGGGCGTGTCGAAACGGGACTGCCGATTCGATCCAGCGGCGAGACGCTGTGGGTCGATTGGATCGAGGGTTGTGGGCCGCAACCCGCGTCGCCGTCCGGGCGCGCATCGCGATAACGAATTCCGCTGACGCGGCTGCATGCGGCGCGGACGATAAAAGGGATACAGACATGCTTCATCTTCACTCGAGCTACTCGGCAAATGCCATCCTCGATGCCCTTCCGGAGGACAGCATCCGTGCCATCGCACCGCACCTCGAACTGGTCCGGATCAAGGCCGGCATGCTCGACCGTGTCGGGGAACCGATGCGCCACCTGCATTTCCCGACCACCGCCATGATGTCGGTGCAGCACCTGATGGAGGACGGAGCGATGGTCGAGGTCGCCGTGGTCGGCCGCGAAGGTGTGGTCGGCCTGGCGACGCTCGTCGGCGGCACCGCGGTATCGAATCGCGTCGAAGTCCGTATCGGCGGGATGGCCTACCGCGTGCCGACCTGCGTGATGCGCTCGGAATTCGAACGTTCGCCGGCGACGTATCGGCTGCTGCTGAACTACTGCCAGGCGACGATGGCGCAGATTTCGCGCAGCGCGTTGTGCAACCGGCATCACTCGGTCAGCGAGCAGTTGAGCCGCTGGCTGCTGCTCGCGCATGACCGGATCGACGGCGACGAACTGGCCGTCACGCAGCAGACGATCGCGAACATGCTCGGCGTGCGTCGCGAAGGCGTGACGGAAGCGGCCGGCAACCTGCAGGAAGCCGGGCTGATCCGTCAGCGTCGCGGCCGCATCACCGTGCTCGATCGCGACGGTCTCGAGCGCCAGGCATGCGAGTGCTACGAGCTGATTCGCGCGGACTATCGCCGGCTGCTCGGCACGCGGGCCGGCGCGCGTGCGTTGCCGGTGCGGCCGCGCATGCAGGACCTGCACGGCGGTTTCCCCGCGCACGGTGTGTGACGATGCATGCGATGGCGGGTGGAACGAATGCGATGCGACGCGCCGCGATCGCCGCGGTCGATGTTGCGCTGGTGCTGGCAGGTGCGCTCGCCGCGCAGGCTGCGATGGGGCTCGCGTGGCACGATCTGTCGGACGCGCAGCGCGGCACGGTCGCATTGCTGTGCGTGCTGACCGTCGCGCTGTTGCCGCGCAGCGTGCGCGTGACGCGCGGCGCGGTGTCGCCGCACGACGGCGGTGCCGTGCTGACGCGCACGGTGGTGGCCGTCGTGTGCGTGGGCACGCTGACGGTGGCCGGCACGATGTGGATCATGAACCGCGGCGGCACGGTCACGACGCGCTGGATCGCGCGGACGGTGCTGTCCGGCGACGCGGCACTGCTGCTCGGCAGGCTGGCACTCTGCGCGCTGGCGATGAAGCGTGGCGATCCGCGCACGCGGCAGCGGCGGGTTGCGGTCGTCGGGGCGACCGCTTACGGACGGGTGGCGATCGAGCGCATGCAGCTCGAACCGGCCGGGCCGTTCGCGGCTGCCTGCGTGTTCGACGACGATGCACCGGCCGCGGCCACGGCTGACGGGATCGGCGGTGTGCCGGTGATCGACGACTGGGTCGCATTGCGGCGCATGATCCGCGGCGGCGAGATCGACGAAGTGTGGCTTACGCTGCCGATGTCGCACGAGTCACGCATCCAGCGCATCGTGCGCGAACTGCGCGACGAGTTCGTCGAGCTGCGGCTGTTGCCGGACGTGCGGCAGATGGCGGTCGTCGAGCGATCCGCGACCGATGTGCTCGGCATGCCGGCCATCAACCTCGCGACCACGCCGCGTTCCGCGCCGGAACTGTGGGCGAAGTTCGCGTTCGACCGGCTGTTCGCCGGCGCCGTGCTGATTCCGCTGCTGCCGCTGCTCGCGGCGCTGGCGATCGCGGTGAAGCTGTCGTCGCCGGGTCCCGTCTTGTTCAGGCAGCGCCGCAAGGGCGCCGACGGGCGCGAGTTCCATATCCTCAAGTTCAGGACGATGCGCGTGCATCGCGTACAGCCCGGTATCGTGCGACAGGCCTCGCGCAACGATGCGCGCATCACGCCGGTCGGCGCGTTCCTGCGACGCACGTCGCTCGACGAGTTGCCGCAGTTCTTCAACGTGCTGTTCGGCCAGATGTCGGTGGTCGGCCCGCGTCCGCACGCGATCGAACACGACGACTTCTACCGGCAACTGATCGACTGCTACATGTATCGCTATCGCGTCCGGCCGGGAATCACGGGATGGGCGCAGGTGAACGGCTATCGCGGCGAGACACGCAAGGTCGAGGCGATGGCCGCGCGCGTGAAGTTCGACCTGTTCTACATGCAGAACTGGAGCTTCTGGTTCGACATGAAGATCATCCTGATGACGGTCGTGCGCGGCTTCGTCGGGCGCAACGCATTTTGATGAAGAGGATTGCGAAGTATCGAGCGTCGACTCGTGCTTCCGGCCTCGATACGACGCGTCCCGCAGCCGCGCTTCAGCTGTGCGCCGGCGGCTGAGCGGCTGCCGGCAACGCAGCGGGCGAGACGGTGGGGCTGGCGTCGGGCGCGGCTTGCGCGCTCGACGGCTGGATGGCGTGCTGGATCGTCGGCACGACCATCGTCGGGAACAGGGCCGCAAGGGCCACCCAGATGACGACGCCGAACAACATGACGTTCTCCCGGAAAGCCGCGGATTCGCCGCGCATGCTCTCAATCTACAACGCAACTTTTTACAGGGGATTGATCGACCTCAACGGCGGCTGCGTCAGACGAATGCTGCCTCGCGGGGTTTTCGCATCGGTCCCCGGTTTCTGATGCGCGATGCGGGCGCTGACGCCGGTCAACACATGCGTGTGCATTGGGTTTATGCTGCGTCGAATGCGTCCCGCACTTCATGTGGCCGGACGCGCATCCGGGCACGACGAGCCGGGCATCCCGGGCCGCCGTGCACCGGCGCGACAACCGCGCGCCGCATGCCTCATTGCGCGGAACCCGGAAAAGGAGGGACGGCGATGGCGCTCGATCGAGAACAACGGCAGACGCTGCAGCGACGGCTGACCGAGAGCGAGCAGGCGTTGCGTGCGGAGATCCGGGCGAGCGAGGACCAGCGCGCGTCGGAGTCCTATGCGGAGCTTGCCGGCGCGGCGCCGGACGAGGGCGACGAGGCCAATGCCGATCTGTTCGTCGACATGGATCACGCGCTGATCGGGATGAAGCTGGCCGAGTTGCGCGCGATCGGGCGCGCGCAGCAGCGCATGCGCGACGGCAGCTACGGCGAGTGCATCGATTGCGATGCGCCGGTCGGCTACGAGCGACTGCTCGCGCGCCCGACCGCCGAGCGTTGCACGCATTGCCAGTCGATATACGAGCGGCGCTACGCGACGACACCGCGCGCATCGCTGTGACGTCGGTGCAGGGGCCACGCAAGCAGCGAGCCCCGCGCGGCACGACACGGGCAATCGGCGCAGGATGACCAACGGGCACCCGCCGCCGTCGACATGCGGCGCCGGGCGGGCCGACGCCGGCACGCCGGCGCACGGCGCCATCCACGTGGAAGGGAGCCACGCCGATCATGCCGATCCACAATGCCGAGTGCGCGGCCGTCTTCACCGAAATCGCCGACATGCTCGAGATCCAGGGCGCCAACCCGTTCCGGGTGCGTGCCTACCGTAACGCGGCCCGTACGATCGCCGACTACGGGCGCGACATTCCGGCGATGATCGCGAGCGGCAGCGATCTCGGCCGGATTCCATCGATCGGCGCCGATCTCGCGGCGAAGCTGCGCGAGATCGCCGCGACCGGTACCTGCGAACTGCAGCAAACGCTGCGCCATGCGTTGCCGGGCGCGATCGTCGAACTGCTCGACGTGCCGGGGCTCGGCGCGAAACGCGTCAAGGCGCTGCATGACGCACTGCACGTTGACTCGCTCGAGCAGCTGCGCGTCGAAGCGAAGAGCGGGCGCGTGCGCGCGCTGCCGGGTTTCGGCGCGAAGACCGAAGCGCACCTGCTCGACGCGCTCGACGAGCGCCTGAAGCGCGAGCCGCAGCGCTTTCTGCTGCCGGATGCCGCGCAATCGCTGATGCCGTTGCTCGAGCGCTTGCGCAAGGTGGGCGGCGTCGGCGAAGCGGTGCCGGCCGGCAGCTTTCGCCGCTGCCGGGAGACGGTCGGTGATCTCGACATCCTCGTGACCGCACGCGATCCGGCCGCCGTGGCCGATGCGTTCGTCGGCCATGGCGAGGTCGCACGCGTGCTCGCGAACGGCAAGACGCGTTCGAGCGTCGTGCTCGGCAACGGGCTGCAGGTCGACCTGCGCGTCGTCGACGCCGACGCGTTCGGCGCGGCGCTCGTCTACTTCACGGGATCGAAGGCGCACAACATCGCGCTGCGCCGGATCGCGCAGGCCGGCGGGCTGAAGATCAACGAATACGGCGTATTCCGCGGCGACGAGCGGATCGCGGGCGCGACGGAGGCATCCGTCTACGAGGCGATCGGCCTTCACTGGGTGCCGCCCGAGTTGCGCGAGGGCCGCGGCGAGATCGACGCGTCGCGCGTCGGCGCGCTGCCGGCGCTGGTCGAACGCAAGCACGTTCATGGCGATCTGCATGCGCATACCGACGCATCGGCAGGGCGCGACAGCCTGCGCGCGATGGCGGACGCGGCGCGTGCACGCGGGCTCGCGTATCTGGCCGTCACCGATCGCATGCCGGAGTCCGGCGGCGGCCGTACCGATGCCGACTGGCTCGTACGGCAGATCGACGAGATCGACCGCCTCAATGCGTCATTCGACGACTTCGTGCTGCTGAAGGGCGTCGAGGCGGGCATTCGCGAGGACGGCAGCCTCGATGTGGCCGACGACGTGCTCGGCCGGCTCGATCTCGTGGTCGGCGCGGTACGTGACCGCTTCGACCTGCCGGGCGACGCGCAGACCGAGCGGATGCTGCGCGCGATCGATCACCCGTATTTCACGATCCTCGCGCATCCGACCGGCCGGCTGCTCGGCGAACGCGACGCATGCGAACTCGACGTGCCGCGCGTGCTCGCCGCGGCCGCCGCGCGCCACTGCTTCGTCGAACTCGACGGCGACCCGCGGCGGCTCGATCTGCCGGACGTCTGGTGCCGCGAGGCCGCCAAGGCCGGCGTCGCGGTGACGATCGGCTCGGACGCGCGGTGCGCGGACGATCTGGACAATCTTGGATACGGTATCGGCCAGGCGCGGCGCGGGTGGCTCACGCGACAGGACGTGCTCAACACGCGCACGCTCGCGCAACTGCGGCCGCTGCTGGCACGCACGATGGGTGCTAGTGGTGCTAGTGGTGCGAGTGGCACAACCGGCACAAGCATCGCGTCGAAGCGCGGCCGCCCGAAGCGCGCGTGACGGCGCACGTGCGCGCCGTCACGCATGCCGAAGTCAGGCCAGCACGTCTTCCGCCGGTACGTACGGCAGCCCGAGCGCCAGCGCGACGGCCTCGTACGTGATGTGGCCGTCGCACACGTTCAGGCCCGCGCGCAGATGCGGGTCGTCGGCCATCGCGCGTTTCCAGCCCTTGTCGGCGAGCGCGAGCGCATGGCCGAGCGTCGCGTTGTTCAGCGCGAACGTCGACGTGCGCGCGACCGCGCCAGGCATGTTCGCGACGCAGTAATGCACGACGCCGTCGACGACGAAGGTCGGCTGCGCATGCGTCGTTGCATGCGAGGTCTCGAAGCAGCCGCCCTGGTCGATCGCGACGTCGACGACGACGGCGCCCGTGCGCATCGTCGCGATCATGTCGCGCGTGACGAGCCGCGGCGCCGACGCGCCCGGCACGAGCACCGCGCCGATCACGACGTCGGCGTCGCGCACGGCTTCGTCGATCGTATGCGCGTTCGAGCAGACGGTCGCGATCCGGTTCGCGAAGACCAGATCGAGCTGGCGCAACCGGCCCACGTTCGTGTCGAGCACGGTGACGCGCGCGCCGAGGCCGACCGCCATCTGCAGCGCACCGGTGCCCACCACGCCCGCGCCGAGCACCACGACGTGCGCGGCCGGCACGCCGGGCACGCCGGCCATCAGCACCCCGCGGCCGCCGCGCGGGCTTTCGAGGTGCGTCGCCGCGACCTGGATCGACATGCGGCCCGCGACCTCGCTCATCGGCGCTAGCAGCGGCAGTCCGCCGCCCGGGCCCGTCACGGTTTCGTACGCGATGCAGACCGCGCCGGACTTCACGAGCGCGGCCGCCTGCTCGGGATCGGGCGCGAGATGCAGATACGTATAAAGAATCTGTCCGCGCCGCAGCATCGCGCACTCGGCCGCCTGCGGCTCCTTGACCTTGATGATCATGTCGGCGCGCGCGAAGAGGTCGCGCGGGTCGTCGCACAGTGCGGCGCCGGCGGCCGTGTAGTCGTCGTCGAGCAGACCGATTGCCGTGCCCGCGCCGCGCTGCACGAGCACGCGATGGCCGTGTCGCGTGAGCTCACGTGCGCCGGCCGGCGTGAGGCCGACGCGGTATTCGTGATTCTTGATCTCCTTCGGCACACCGATCAGCATGAGTCGCCTCCATGGGTATTCGTTATGGTTGTCGTGCCCGGGCGCGCCGCGATCGTCCGATCGTGCGTGCCGGCGAACGGCACGTGTGCGACGGTTGCGCATGCACGGTTCGCGTGCCGTACTGGAATAAGAGGGTAGCGGTGCCCGGAGGGAAGTCAAGCGGCGGCCCGATGCGACGGCGCGCGCACTGCACCGCAACACGCGGCATGGCGTATTGCGACCGGACGTCGCACTGCATGCGGCACGCGGTTTGGGTATCGTCTCGTGTGGCGCGGAGCGGGGCCGCGCGCCGGATTCCTTCCGGCTGGATCACGACACGACGACACGATGAGACAAGGAAGCTTACCGACATGACGGGCGCGTATTTCAGCGTGCCGATGCTTTGTGCGATCGCACTCGTTCACGTCTATTGGGCGTTCGGCGGACAGCTCGGCAAGCATGCGGCCATTCCGGAACAGGACGGCGTACCGCTGCTGCGGCCGACCGTGCCCGGCACGCTCGCCGTCGCGGCGGCGTTGCTGGCCGGAGCAAGCGCGGTGGCGTCGCGCGCGGGCTGGCTGTGGCCGAACCTGTATCCCGGCGCGATCGCGTTCGCGATCGTTGCGCTCGCACTGATCTTCGCGGTGCGCGCCGTCGGCGATTTCCGCTACGTCGGCTTCTTCAAGCGGGTTCGCGGGTCGCGTTTCGCGCGCATGGACAGCCTCTGTTACTCGCCGCTGTGTTTGGCACTTTCGTTGTCGATCGCGTCGATGCTGTGGCCGTGGTGACCACTGCGGCGAGCGGGACGGCCGTTTTGCCGCGAGCCAAGCGGTAACGCGCGTCGCGGGCGCCGCATCGGAAAGCACCGAGCGGCGCGGGCACGGCAACCCTGAAAAACGACGGGCGCCGGTCGGGCGACGCCCGCGCGTGCGTCCGGCCCTGCGATCGACGCCGCGGCCGCGCCACGGCTCTTGCGCATTCCGGAAAACGATTTCCTCATTATTGCGATTTTCGATGTAATGAATTGCACCGAACCCTTTGGAAATGGAACCGGTTCCATTTATAATTCGCGGCATTTGTCGCCGGGCCCGAATTGAGGGTCGTGCACGTTGCGCTTGCCGTCGGCCGGCGCGGCGTCTAAGTTGAATAGGCCATGGCGATGAGGGGCAGATGGGGGCGGCAAGCCCGTATTTGTCCGACGATAAGACCCGCGAAGAGGTCGACCCCGCGCGGCTGCCGGAACCGGCGCGCCGCGCGGCTGCATGACGGGCGCCACCGCGCAGTGCGCGGCCGGCGCCTGCATCGAGCTTGCTCGCAACATCGCAAGAAAGGACGGCCGGCCGCGCGCGGCATGGCTGCCGTGTCGGGCATGCCGCATCCGGAATGCGGTTCCCGAATCACGCTCCCCAACGATCAACATCCGACCATGTCCACGCCACCCGACAAACCCAACTCGCGTCGCCGCTTCCTGCGCACGTCGGTCGCGCTCGTGCCGATCGCGTCGGTCGCCGGTTGCGACCTGCGCTCGTCGTCGTCCTCGACCGCGGCCGGCAATGCCTCCACTGCGTCGGCCGGCGCCGAACGCGCGCCGTACAAGCCGACCTTCTTCGATGCGAAGGAGTGGGCGTTCGTCCAGGCCGCCGTCGACCGGCTGATCCCGGCCGATGCCGAAGGCCCCGGCGCGCTCGAATCGGGCGTGCCCGAATTCATCGACCGCCAGATGGAAACCCCGTATGCGCACGGCGCGACGTGGTACATGCAGGGGCCGTTCCAGCAGGGCGTGCCCGAGCTCGGCTACCAGCTCAAGCTCGTGCCGCGCGACATCTACCGGCTCGGCATCGCGGCGGTCAACCGCTATTGCGAAAAGGCCCACGGCAAGGCGTTCGCCGACCTCGACGCGCCGATCCGCGACACCGTGCTCGGCGAACTGGAAAAAGGCGGCGCGCAGATCGACGACGTGCCGTCCGCGGTGTTCTTCGGCCTGTTGCTGCAGAACACGCGCGAAGGCTACTTCTGCGATCCGGTGCACGGCGGCAATCACGACATGGCCGCGTGGAAGATGATCGGTTTTCCGGGCGCGCGCGCCGACTTCATGGATTTCGTCAATCAGAACGGCAAGCCCTATCCGTACGGCCCCGTCTCGATCAACGGGGAGCGCACCTGATGGCCGCAGAAAAGAAGCCGCACGTCGATGCGGTGATCGTCGGCTTCGGCTGGACCGGCGCGATTCTCGCGAAGGAACTGACCGAAGCGGGCCTGAACGTCGTCGCGCTCGAGCGGGGCGAGTATCGCGACACCTATCCGGACGGCGCGTATCCGAACACGATCGACGAGCTGACCTACAACGTCCGCAAGAAGCTGTTCCTCGACCTGTCGAAGACGACCGTGTCGATCCGCCACGGCGTGCAGGACACCGCGCTGCCGTACCGGCAGCTCGCCGCGTTCCTGCCGGGCGAAGGCGTCGGCGGCGCGGGGCTGCACTGGTCGGGCGTGCATTTCCGGATCACGCCGGAGGAACTGCGCCTGCGCAGCCACTACGAAGAGCGCTACGGCAAGAAGTTCATCCCCGAAGGGATGACGATCCAGGACACGGGCGTCACCTACGACGAACTCGAGCCGTATTTCGACTTCGCCGAGAAGGTGTTCGGCACGTCGGGGCAGGCGTACAAGGTCGGCGGCAAGGTGGTCGGCGACGGCAACGTGTTCGAGGCAAACCGCAGCGACAACTTCCCGCTGCCCGCGCAGCTCAATACGTATTCGGCGCAGCGCTTCTCCGACGCCGCGAAGTCGCTCGGGCTGCATCCGTACCGGCTGCCGTCGGCGAACACGTCGGGTCCGTACACGAACCCGTACGGCGTGCAGATGGGGCCGTGCAACTTCTGCGGCTACTGCAGCGGCTACGCGTGCTACATGTACTCGAAGGCATCGCCGAACCTGAACATCCTCCCGGCGCTGAAGCAGGTGCCGAACTTCGAGCTGCGCTCGAAGTGCCACGTGCTGCGCGTGGACCTCGACGACACGAAGAAGCGCGCGACGGGCGTCACCTACGTCGACCCGACCGGCCGTGAAGTGCACCAGCCGGCCGATCTCGTGATCGTCGCCGCGTTCCAGTATCACAACGTGCACCTGCTGCTGCTGTCGGGCATCGGCAAGCCGTACGACCCGATCTCGGGCGAAGGCGTGGTGGGCCGCAATTTCGCGTACCAGAACCTGTCGACGATCAAGGCGTTCTTCGACAAGGACACCTACACGAACCCGTTCATCGGCGCGGGCGGCAACGGCGTCGCGGTGGACGACTTCAACGCGGACAACTTCGACCACGGCCCGCTCGGTTTCGTCGGCGGCTCGCCGCTGTGGGTGAACCAGGCCGGCGTGAAGCCGATCAGCGGCATCGCGACGCCGCCCGGCACGCCGCAGTGGGGCGCCGCGTGGAAGAAGGCCGTGAAGGACAACTACGCGCACACGATCTCGATGGACGCGCACGGCACCAACATGTCGTATCGCGACGTGTACCTCGACCTCGATCCGACCTATCGCGATTCGTACGGCCAGCCGCTGCTGCGGATGACGTTCGACTGGAAGGACAACGACATCAGGATGGCGCAATACGTGACCGGACAGATGAAGAAGATCGCGGAGGCGATGGGGCCGAAGGCGATCGGCGTGTCGACGCGCGAGTTCGGCAAGCACTTCGATTCGCGCGCATACCAGACGACCCACCTGGTCGGCGGCGCGATCATGGGCACCGACCCGAAGACGAGCGTGCTGAACCGCTACCTGCAGTGCTGGGACGTGCACAACGTGTTCGTGATGGGCGCGTCGGCGCTGCCGCAGGGCATCGGCTACAACCCGACCGGGATCATCGCGGCGCTGGCCTACTGGTCGGCACGTGCGATCCGCGAGCAATACCTGAAAAATCCCGCCCCGCTGGTGACCGTATGAAGAGGACAGTGAACCACCACAACGCCGCGCGCCGGATTTCCCCGCTGCGGCGCGCACTGGCGATCGGCACGGCATGGGCGGCGTTCGGTCTCGCGGGCGGCGCCGCGTTCGCGCAGCCGGCATCCGCGCCCGCCGCGGCTTCGGGCCCGGCCGCCGCACCGGTCGCGCAGTCTGCCGACGCCAACCTCGTCAAGCGCGGCGAATATCTGGCCCGCGCGGGCGACTGCATCGCGTGCCACACCGCGAGCGGCGGCAAGCCGTTCGCGGGCGGGCTGAAGTTCGACACGCCGATCGGCGGCATCTACTCGACGAACATCACGCCGGACCCGAAGACGGGCCTCGGCGGCTGGACGTATGAGGACTTCACCCGCGCGGTGCGCGAGGGCGTGCGCAAGAACGGCGACACGATGTACCCGGCGATGCCGTACCCGTCCTATGCGCGCCTGACCGACGACGACATGAAGGCGCTGTACGCGTACTTCATGCACGGCGTCGCGCCGGTCGAGCACGAGAACCGCGCGGTCGACATCGTGTGGCCGCTGTCGATGCGCTGGCCGCTGACGTTCTGGCGCAAGATGTTCGCGCCGGCGCCGAAGCCGTTCGATGCGGCGCCGTACACCGATCCGGTGGTCGCGCGCGGCGCGTATCTTGTGCAGGGGCTCGGCCATTGCGGCGCGTGCCACACGCCGCGTGCGGCGACGATGCAGGAACGCGCGCTGACCGACGCGGGCGGCCTCGACTTCCTGGCCGGCGGCGCGGCGATCGACGGCTGGGTGCCGACGAGCCTGCGCGGCGAGCCGCGCACCGGGCTCGGCACGTGGAACGAAACGGAGATCGTGCAGTTCCTGAAGACCGGCCGCACGCTGCGCACGGCCGCGTTCGGCGGGATGACGGACGTGGTCGGCCACAGCATGCAGCACATGAGCGACGGCGACCTGACCGCGATCGCGCGCTACCTGAAGACGCTGCCGCCGCGCGTGCAGGGCGAGCAGCCGCACGTGTACGACGCGGCCGCGGCGAAGGCGCTGCGGACCGGCGACGCTAGCAAGCCGGGCGCCGCCGTCTATCGCGACAACTGCATGGCGTGCCACCGCAGCGACGGCCACGGCTACACGCGCGTGTTCCCGGCGCTCGCCGGCAACCCGGTCGTGCAGGGCGACGATCCGACGTCGCTGATCCACGTCGTGCTGGAAGGCAGCGCGCTGCAGGGCACCCATACGGCGCCGTCGACCTTCACGATGCCGCCGTTCGGCTGGCGCCTGTCGGACCAGGAAGTCGCGGACGTGTCGAACTTCGTGCGCACGAGCTGGGGCAATACGGGCGCGCCGATCACGGCCGCGCAGGTCGCGAAGGTGCGCAAGGGCACGCCGTCGACGCGGCCCGAGCCGCCGCCGGGCGCGCGGTTCCCGCAGGCGTCGCGCTGACGCACGCGGCGGGGTATCCGGCCCCGCCCGATCGATCCGCCTCGCGGCGCCCACCGGCCCGCGGGGCGTGTTCCACCCGCCCGGGGTTGTACCCCGCAATGGCGCGCCGACGCGTGAATTTTTCGCCGTGGTGCGCCAATTTTTCGCCTCATCCCTTATCCTTCCATTCTTGAACCTTACTAAATCGTTACAAAAACTCAGGAGGGGGGATGCCTCATGACATCAGCCTGATTGCGTTGCTCGCGGCCGGTTTCGGTCTCGCGATGATCTTCGGTTACCTCGCGTCGCTGCTGAAAATGCCGCCGCTCGTCGGCTATCTGCTCGCCGGGATCGTGATCGGCCCCGGCACGCCCGGTTTCGTCGGCGACCTGTCGCTCGCGCAGCAGCTCGCGGAAGTCGGCGTGATGCTGCTGATGTTCGGCGTCGGCCTCCATTTTTCGCTCGGCGACCTGCTCGCGGTGCGCAAGATCGCGCTGCCGGGGGCCGTCGTCCAGATTACCGTCGCGACGCTGCTCGGCGGCGGGCTCGCGCTCACCTGGGGCTGGAGCCTCGGCGCGGCGCTCGTGTTCGGGCTCGCGCTGTCGGTCGCGAGCACGGTCGTGCTGTTGCGGGCGCTCGAGGGGCGCGGGCTCGTCGAGACGGTCAACGGACGCATCGCGGTCGGCTGGCTCGTCGTCGAGGATCTCGTGATGGTGCTCGTGCTCGTACTGCTGCCGCCCGTCGCGGGGCTGCTCGGCGGCACGCCGCCCGGCGATGCGCACGCGGCCGGCGGCAGCGTGTGGGGCACGCTCGGCGTCACGATGCTGAAGGTCGCCGCGTTCATCGCGCTGATGCTCGTGGTCGGCAAGCGCGTGTTCCCGCGCATCCTGTGGCTCGTCGCCCGTACCGGTTCGCGCGAACTGTTCACGCTGTGCATGATCGCCGCGGCGGTCGGCATCGCGTTCGGCGCGGCAAAGCTGTTCGACGTGTCGTTCGCGCTCGGCGCGTTCTTCGCCGGGATGATGATGCGCGAGTCGGAGTTCAGCCGGCGTGCCGCCGACGAGACGCTGCCGCTGCGCGACGCGTTCTCGGTGTTGTTCTTCATTTCGGTCGGGATGCTGTTCGACCCGAAGGTGCTGCTCGCCGAGCCGCTGCATGTGATCGAGGTCGCGGCGATCGTGCTGATCGGCAAGACGCTCGCGGCGGTCGCGCTCGTGATCGCGTTCCGCTATCCGCTGAACACCGCGCTGACGGTCGGCGCCGGTCTCGCCCAGATCGGCGAGTTCTCGTTCATCCTCGCGGGGCTCGGCCGTGCGCTCGGGCTGTTGTCGGCCGAGGGGCAAAGCCTGATTCTCGCGGTCGCGCTGATCTCGATCGCGATGAACACGCTGCTGTTCGCGATGATCGATCCGGCGCTCGCATGGATCCGCAAGCATTCGGCGTTCGCGCGCAAGCTCGAGGCACGCGACGATCCGCTCGCCGCGCTGCCGATGTCGACGCCGCAGACGCACCTGACCGGCCAGGTCGTGATCGTCGGCTACGGCAAGGTCGGCACGCGGATCGCGCATGCGCTGGACGAGCGCGGGATCGCCTATGTCGTCGTCGAGCAGAATCGCGAGCTCGTCGAGAAGCTGCGCGCGGACGGCGTCGCGGCCGTGTCGGGCGACGCGATCGAGCCGATCGTGCTCGTGCAGGCGCATATCGCGCGCGCCGGGATGCTGGTCGTCACGCTGCCGGACGTATTCGACGTGCGGCAGATCGTCGAGATCTCGCGCACGCTCAATCCGGCGCTGGAGGTCGTGCTGTGCACGAACAGCAGCGACGAGGCCGACCTGCTGTCGAGCGAGGGCATCGGCATCGTGTTCATGGGGGAGAGCGAACTCGCGCGCGGGATGACCGAGCACGTGCTCGGCAGGATGGCGAAGCCGGTGGCGGCCGCGCATTGATGGTTGGCGGCCGGGATCGCTCGGATCGACAGGATCGCTGCGACTGCGCGGATCGCCGGGATTACAGGATTGCGCCGGCCTCTCGGAACGGCGCGTGCGGCGGGTTCTACGTAGCGAACGGCCGATCTCGATCGGTCAGCCGACCTGTTCGCCGCCGCGCCACGTCCCGGCGACTCCACCAACACCCAGGCGGCTTCAGCCCGCCGCCTTCGTCTGTACGGCCGTGCCGGATTGCGCGGCCGTTTTCACAGGTGCCGACGCCTGTTGCCCGGCTGCCGTCTTTGGTTGCACGGCGGCCTTCGGCGCCGCGACCGTCTTTTGCGGCGCGGCAGCCTTGAGCGGCGCATTCGGCGTCGGCTCGACCGGCGCGTCCGGCGGCACGCCGAGCAGCTGCAGCGAGCCGCTCGTGACCGACGAGAACACCGGGCCGGCCACCGTGCCGCCGTAATAACCCTTGCCGCGCGGCTCGTCGATCATCACCGCGACGATCAGGCGGGGGTTGCTCATCGGCGCCATCCCCGCGAACAGGGCGCGGTACTTGCCCTTCGCATAGGTTGCGCCGACCTGCTTGCGCGCCGTGCCCGTCTTGCCGCCGATCCGGTAGCCGTCGACGCGCGCGCGGCGCCCCGTGCCGCCTTCGCCGACGGCCGACTCGAGCATCGAACGGATCGCCGCCGCGGTCTGCGGCGACGTCACGCGATGGCCGCGATGGGCCTCGATCGTCTGCGGGTCGGAACCGTTCCTCAGCAGCGACACAGGGTGCAGCGTGCCGTCGCCCGCATAGGCGGTGTAGGTCTGCGCGATCTGCAGCAGCGACATCGACAGCCCGTAGCCGTACGCCATCGTCGCCTGCTCGATCGGCCGCCAGCGCTTGTAGCCGCGCAGGCGGCCCGACGCGACGCCCGGGAACGTCAGTTCCGGCGCGCGGCCGATCCCGTATTTCTGGTACTTGTTCCAGATCGTTTCGGCGGGCAGGTTCAGCGCAAGCTTCGCGAGCGCGACGTTGCTCGACTTCTGCAGTGCCTGCGAGACGGTCAGCGAGCCGTGGTTCGACGTGTCGTGGATCACGGCCGGACCGATCTTGTAGGTGCCCGGCGACGTGTTGATGATCGTGTTCGGCGTGACCTTGCGCTCGTCGATCGACAGCGCGACGACGAGCGGCTTGATCGTCGAGCCCGGCTCGAACGTGTCGATCACCGCGCGGTTGCGCAGCTGCTGGCCCGTGAGGCGTGCACGGTCGTTCGGGTCGAAGGTCGGATAGTTCGCGAGCGCGAGGATTTCGCCGTTCTGCGCATCGAGCACGACGACGCTGCCGGCCACCGCGTTGTTCTCGCGCACCGCGGCCTTGAGCTGGCTGAACGCGAGTTGCTGGATCCGCCGGTCGATCGTCAGTTCGATCGTCGCGCCGTGCTGGGCGGGCACGAGCGGGCGCGTATCGGACACGATGCGGCCGAGCCGGTCGCGGATCACCTCGCGCTGCCCGGACGTACCCGACAGCCGCCCGTTCGCCGCGAGCTCGACGCCTTCCTGGCCCTTGTCCTCGACGTTGGTGAAGCCGACCACGTGCGCGGCCGATTCGCCCTCCGGATAGAAGCGCTTCGAATCGGCGATCTGCGTGATGCCGTCGATTTCGAGCTTGCCGAGCCGGCTTGCGGTCTCGGCGTCGATCTGCCGCTTGAGCAGCACGAACGTACGGTCGTTGCGCAGGCGGCGCTTCACCTCCGCGAGCGGCATGTCGAGCAGCTTCGCGATCTGCGGATAGTCGATTTCGGCGACCTGTTTCGGGTTCGCCCAGATTTCATAGGTCGACAGGCTGACCGCGAGCATCGCGCCGTTGCGGTCGACGATGCGCCCGCGCATCGCGTCGAGCTCGATCGTGCGCTGGTACCGCTTCTGGCCTTCCCCGACATAGAAATCCTGGTTCGCGACCTGCACCCAGAACGCGCGTCCGATCAGCGCGGCGAAACCGAGGGACACCATGATCACGACCAGCTTCGAGCGCCACATCGGCAAGCGCGACGCGAGCATCGGGTGCTTGGTCGCGGCGGCGTACGGATCGGCGGGGTGGGTCTTCTTTTTCACGCGCATGCAAGGGCCGGGTCGGGCCGCCGGACGGCGGCAAGTCAGTCGGAATAATGTGATTGTAATAAATGAGTAAACGTCGTGTGGGGAAACTGTGCTTCGGCCCCGTAAAAGATGCGCGTCGGCGGCCGGGCTTCGGGCGGAAAAGGCGGGATGAAGGCGGGAACGAAGGCAGGAACGAAGGCAGGAACGAAGGCAGGAACGAAGGCGGGGACGGCGGCGCGGGCATTGCCCGATGTCGCCGCCGAATCGGAATGGCGCGGCGGTCGTGACCGCGGATGCGACTCAATCAACCCGGCCCCGATTATTTTCGGGACGGAAAAATAAAAACGCCTCGAAGAGAGGCGCCGTTATTTCTGAATATCGAAATGAATATCACGGAAACCGGAATAAACCCGAAAACCGCAGAGGATTGCCGTCAAAAATACCTATCGCGCGACGGAAATGAATTCGTGGTATTCGGGCTCCGCCGTGGAGCGATCGACCGCCTGCAGGCGCCACGCGCCGTCGGGGTGCGCGCCGGCGAGCACCGCGGGACCTTGTTCGCGCTGCATCGCGCTGAACGACAGGCCCTTCAACTGGCACACGGCATTCCCACTGTCGGCGGCGCAGAGGGCCATCGCGCCTTCCACGTCCCGAACCTTGCCCCAGGCCGGGAGATCGATGCCCTGGTGTGCCTCGCGCGACCACAGCCGCTCGTCGGTATCGACCCACAACACCGCGTACGAGTGCCGGGTTGCCGATTCGCTGCCATTAATCCGGATAGTGAGGCGCATTGGAACGTCTCCTGGAAAGTAGAAAATGACACATTCGACCGATTTGGTTTGGATAGTCTAGATAGACTGCAGTGAAACGCAAGCGATAATCCTCAATAAATCCGCATTGTGTCTATTGGTGTCTCGGATGAAAGGACGTCTGACGATACGCGCGGATTCCGGCCCCGCGTGCAAACGCAGACGACACCGCGATCTGCGTGCCGCGGCCTCGCTCCGGGTCTGCCCGGGATATGCGATGACTAGGCCGGGGCGCGTCGATGTGTCGCGCCGAAGCGCTGGCCCGCAGCACGCCGGCGAACCTCCGTCGCAAGCTGCCCGACCGGGCGTTTCACCGAGTTGACGACCCGGCCGGCACGACACACCCCGACATTCGTGCACAAATCCACACACTTTCACGAAACTTTCAGGACAGACTTGCGGACGATCCGGCCCCACACTTGGATTTTCCCGATCCTGCGCCGCGGACGTCCGTCCGTGGCGGGCCGCCGCCTCGTGTCAGAGACGCGATCGCGGGCCGCAGCCGGTCGGGACTGCCGGGGCGAGCGTCGGCCCCGGCCCGGCCGACCGCCGTGCGCAGCGCCGCGATCCGGGGCTGCCGCGCCGTCCGGCCGATTCTTCGAAGGAGACTATCGTGCTGATCTGGAAAACCGCGTTGTCGCTCAACTGGCGCACGAGCCTCGTGTCGCCGGCCAGCGCACCGGTCGCGGCGGCCAACGTCGGGCGGCTGGTGCTCACCGGCGCCACCGGCTTCATCGGCAGTACCGTGCTGACGGCGCTCGTCAACGCAGGCTTGCTCGAGCGCATCGTGTGTGTCGTGCGCGCCGGGAATCGCGGCCACGCGGTCGCGCGTTTGCGTGAAGCGGCGCTGCGCGCAGGGCTCGCGCCGTACTGGGCATCGCGTCTCGGCGACGCGAACGTGGTCGTCGGTACACTCGGCGACGTGTGGCAGGGCGCCGACGCGCCGCGTCTCGCCGGCGCGACGCACGTGATTCACTGCGCGGGCCACGCGTCGCCGGCCGACGGCACGCATCTGCGGGCTGACCTCGCCGATTCGCTGCGCTTTGCCGAGCGGTTCGCGCACGCACCGCAACTGCAGCGTTTCGTGTACGTCGGCACCGCTTATGCGCATGCGGGCCGCGGCGGGATCGTTTACGAGGAGATGGCGGGTGCGGCGGCGAGCGACGCGGCGCAGGGCAGCGACGGGCTGCACGGCGCGGTGCTCGCGGCCGGCTACCTGCAGGCGAAGGCGGAAACGGAGCAGCGCCTGCGCGCGCTCGGGCTGCCGCTCGTCGTCGTGCGTCCGTCGCACGTCGTCGGTCACACGGTGCTCGGCACGCGGCCCGCGCCGAACTCGTTCTGGATGTTCCGCGTCGCGCACGCGGCGCGCCGCTTCACGGCACGGCCGATGACGCGCATCGACATCGTGTCGGTCGACGACGTCGCACGCGCGACGATGCTGCTGGCCGTGAAGCCGACGCTGATGCACGACGTGTACCACGTGTCGGCCGGCGACGAGGCGCCGCAGGTCGCGCAGATCGTGCGTGCGATGGACGAGGCGGCCGGCATGACGGGCGCGCCGCGTTACGCCGCGTGTGCGCCGGCCGACCTGCCGTTCGTGGTGCGCGACGTGCTCGGGCGGTCCGATCCGGCGCTCGAGCGCGTGATCGGCCGGGCGTTGCAGCGTGGCGCGGAGTTCGCGACGGTCGATCGCGTGTTCGACAACCGCCGCGTGCGCGACGAAATCGATTTCGAGCCGCTGCCGTTCATCGATTACGTCGAGGAATGCATGCGCACGTCCCGCGGCGTCGCGGTGACCGAACTGATGCGCGGGGCGCTGCACTGACGGCCCGCGCGATCCGCGGCTTGCCGGTTCCCGGGTTCGGGTTCGCCCGCCGCCGCTCGCCGCGGTCCGGCCGCGGCAGGCCCTACGACGCGCTGCCGAGTTCGATCAGCCGGTCGAGCGCACGGTAGATGTCGTCCAGGCCGTCCTGGCCGAAACGCGCTTCGAGCTGGCGATACTGCTCGTCGATGCGCGGGCCGATTTCGGTCACCAGCTTCCTGCTTTGCGGCGTCAGGCTCACCAGCAGCCGGCGCTGATCTTCCTGCGCGCGTGTGCGCGTGATCAGGCCGTCGCGCTCCATCCGTTCCAGCACGCCGGTGAGGCTCGGGCTGAGGATGCAGCAGCGGCGCGCGATCTGTCCCGCTTCGAGCGCATTCGCCGGCTCGCCGTCGAGCACGCGGATGATCCGCCATTGCTGTTCGGTCAGCGCGAATTCCTTGAGAATGGGGCGGAACAGGCCCATCAGCGTTTCGCGGGCCTCGAGCAGCAGCATGGCCAGGTTGCGATGGTCGAGCGTACGGTTCATCGGGGGTGGGGAATGGACGGGGACGCATCAATCTTAACAGCCGACGGTGCTGAATTTCATGTATCAGGGTAATCGCGGTTGCCTGCGTCCGATTGTTTACTTAAGATATTAACTATTGACGATGCGCCGCGACGCGCGGCAGGGGAATGACGCATGGAGCTGTCTTGCAGGACCGCCGCGGCGCCGCCGCTGCCGGTCGCCATCGGTACCGTCTACGGTGCGCTGCTCAACGAGCGCGCCGCACTCGACGCGCTCGGCGATGCCGTGCACGCACCGCCTTACGGTCGTCCGCCGCAGGCGCCGATCCTTTACATCAAACCGGCCAACACGCATGCGGCCGATGGCGCGGCCGTCGTGGTGCCCGCGGGCGTCGATGCGCTGGAGATCGGCGCGTCGCTGGCCGTCGTGTTCTCGCGGCGCGCGACGCGCGTGCCGGCCGCGCAGGCGCTCGATTACGTGCACGGCTTCACGCTCGCGAGCGACGTGTCGGTCCCGCATCCCGATTACTACCGTCCGGCCGTGCGCTTCAAGTGTCGCGACGGCTTCTGCCCGCTGGGCCCGGCGATCGTGCCGGCGGCCGCGCTCGGCGATGTCGACGCGATCGGCCTGACCGTGCGGATCGACGGCGACGCCGTGGTGTCCGCGTCGACCGCCACGCTGATCCGCCCGGTGCGGGAACTGATCGCCGACGTGACGGCATTCATGTCGTTCGACGCGGGCGACGTGCTGCTGCTCGGCGTCGCGGGTGGCGCACCGCGTGCCCGCGCGGGCAGCACGATCGAGATTACCGCCGCCGGCATCGGCACGTTGCGGCATACGCTGATTGCGGAGGAAGCACGATGAAGACGGCGCGCGTGATCTACAACGGCGCACTGCATGCGGCCGAACCGGCCGGCGACGGCGCGATCCGCCTCGACACGGGCCGCGTGGTCGCCGAGGACGTGGTGACGTGGCTGCCGCCCGTCGCGCCGCGCACGACGTTCGCGCTCGGCCTCAACTACGCGGACCACGCGAAGGAACTCGCGTTCAAGGCGCCGAGCGAGCCGCTGATCTTCCTGAAGGGGCCGAACACGTTCATCGGTCACCGCTCGCGCACCGTGCGCCCGGCGGACGCGACGCACATGCACTACGAGTGCGAACTGGCCGTCGTGATCGGCCGCCCGGCGCGCAACGTGAGCCGCGCGCAGGCGCTCGACCACGTCGCCGGCTACACGGTCGCGAACGACTACGCGATCCGCGATTACCTCGAAAACTACTACCGCCCGAACCTGCGCGTGAAGAACCGCGACACCTGCACGCCGCTCGGGCCGTGGTTCGTCAGCCGCGACGAGATCGGCGACGCGGGCGACCTGACGCTGCGCACGACGGTGAACGGCCGGGAGACGCAGCGCGGCAGCACGCGCGACATGATCTTCGACGTGCCCGCGCTGATCGAGCACATCAGCAGCTTCATGACGCTCTCGCCGGGCGACCTGATCCTGACCGGCACGCCGGAAGGGCTGGCCGACACGAAGCCCGGCGACGAGGTCGTGACCGAAATCGAAGGAATCGGCCGGCTCGTGAACACGATCGTCGGCGAAGCAGACTACTATCGCGCCGGCTGAGCCCGTCGCCCAAGGAGAGCACATGACCATCAAGCACTGGATCGGCGGCCGTGAGGTCGAGAGCCGCGAGACCTTCACGACGCTGAATCCCGCGACGGGCGACGCGATCACCGACGTCGCGTCGGCCGGCGAGGCCGAAGTCGACGCGGCCGTGCGCGCGGCAAAGGACGCATTCCCGAAGTGGGCGAACACGCCCGCGAAGGAGCGCGCGAAGCTGATGCGCAAGCTTGGCGAGCTGATCGAGAAGAACGTGCCGATGCTCGCCGCGCTCGAGACGCAGGACACCGGCCTGCCGATCGCGCAGACGAGCAAGCAGCTGATTCCGCGCGCGTCCGAGAACTTCAACTTCTTCGCGGAAGTGTGCGTGCAGATGAACGGCCGCACGTATCCGGTCGACGACCAGATGCTGAACTACACGCTGTACCAGCCGGTCGGCGTGTGCGCGCTGGTGTCGCCGTGGAACGTGCCGTTCATGACCGCGACGTGGAAGACGGCGCCGTGTCTCGCGCTCGGCAACACGGCCGTGCTGAAGATGTCGGAGCTGTCGCCGCTGACGGCCGACCAGCTCGGCCGGCTCGCGCTCGAAGCCGGCATTCCGGCGGGCGTGCTGAACGTCGTGCAGGGATACGGCGCGACGGCCGGCGACGCGCTGGTGCGCCATCCGGACGTGCGCGCGGTGTCGTTCACGGGCGGCACGGTCACGGGCAAGCGGATCATGGAGCGCGCGGGCCTGAAGAAATACTCGATGGAGCTCGGCGGCAAGTCGCCCGTGCTGATTTTCGACGATGCCGATTTCGACCGCGCGCTCGACGCGTCGCTGTTCACGATCTTCTCGATCAACGGCGAGCGCTGTACCGCGGGCTCGCGGATCTTCGTGCAGCGCACGATCTACGACCGCTTCGTGCAGGAATTCGCGCGCCGTGCGAACAACCTGGTGGTCGGCGATCCGTCCGATCAGGCGACGCAGCTCGGCGCGATGATCACGCGCCAGCACTGGGAGAAGGTGACCGGCTATATCCGGATCGGCGAGCAGGAAGGCGCGCGCGTGGTGGCAGGCGGCGCGGACAAGCCGGCCGGCCTCGCCGACCATCTGCGCAACGGCAATTTCGTGCGCCCGACCGTGTTCGCCGACGTCGACAACCGGATGCGCATCGCGCAGGAAGAGATTTTCGGGCCGGTCGCGTGCCTGATTCCGTTCGAGAACGAGGAGGAAGGGCTGCGGCTTGCGAACGACACGTCCTACGGGCTCGCGTCGTACATCTGGACGCAGGACGTCGGCAAGGTGCATCGCCTCGCGCGCGGCATCGAGGCCGGGATGGTGTTCGTGAACAGCCAGAACGTGCGCGACCTGCGCCAGCCGTTCGGCGGCGTGAAGGAGTCGGGCACCGGGCGCGAAGGCGGCGAGTACAGCTTCGAGGTGTTCGCGGAGATCAAGAACGTGTGCATCTCGATGGGTTCGCATCACATTCCCCGCTGGGGCGTGTGACGGGCGCGGGTCGTGGCGCCGCCAGCAAGAACGAACGATACGGAGACTTGAACGATGGGCAAACTGTCCCTCGCCGCGAAGATCACGCACGTGCCGTCGATGTACCTGTCGGAGTTGCCCGGCAGGCATCACGGCTGCCGCGAAGCGGCGATCCGCGGCCACCAGCTGATCGGCGAGCGCTGCCGCGCGCTCGGCGTCGATACGATCGTCGTGTCGGACGTGCACTGGCTCGTCAACGCCGGCTATCACGTGAACTGCAATGCGCGGTTCGCGGGTACGTATACCAGCAACGAGCTGCCGCACTTCATCCGCGACATGCAGTACGCGTATCCGGGCAACCCGGCACTCGGCCGCCTGATCGCGGAGACGGCCAGCGCACGCGGCATCGCGACGCGCGCACACGAGATCGACAGCCTCGAACTCGAATACGGCACGCTCGTGCCGATGCGCTACATGAACGCCGACCAGCACTTCAAGGTCGTGTCGATCGCGGGCTGGTGCATGTGGCATACGCTCGACGAAAGCCGGCGCTTCGGCGAGGCGCTGCTCGAGGCGATCGAGAAGAGCGATTCGAACGTCGCGTTCCTCGCGAGCGGCTCGCTGTCGCATCGCTTCAACGACAACGGCAGTCCGGAGGAATCGATCCACGAGATCAGCCGCGAGTTCTTCCGGCAGGTCGACCTGCGCGTGGTCGAGCTGTGGAAGCAGGGCGATTTCAAGACCTTCTGCGCGATGCTGCCCGAGTACAACACGCATTGTCACGGCGAAGGCGGCATGCACGACACGGCGATGCTGCTCGGCCTGCTCGGCTGGGATCGTTACGACAAGCCCGTCGAGATCGTCACCGACTATTTCGCGAGCTCGGGCACCGGGCAGATCAACGCGATCTTCCCGCTCGCCTGAGCGCCACATCACCTATCCGGAGCGTTGCCATGCCACACATCGTCGTCGAATACACCGCGAACATCCGCGACGACGCGCGCATTCCCGCGCTGCTGCGCACGATCAACGCGACGCTGATCGCGCAGGGCGGCGTGTTTCCGACCGGCGGCATCCGCTCGCGCGCGATCGAGCTGCAGGATTACTGCGTCGCCGACGGCACGGAGGACGACGCGTTCGTCCACGTGACGCTGAAGATCGGCTCGGGCCGCAGCGACGAGACCAAGCAGGCCGCGTGCGACGCGCTGTTCGATGCGATCAAGGCGCATTTCTCGGAGCTGTATGCGAAGCGCTATCTCGCGCTGTCGATGGAGCTGACCGAGTTCAGCGAAAGCGGCTCGTACAAGCACAACAACATTCACGCCCGCTACAAGCGGGCCGGCTGAACCCCATTCCCGATCCGATCATGCTCGAACCCGCCATCATCGACCAGCTCGCGCAGCGTCTGCACGACGCCGAGCGCGAGCGCAAGCAGATCCGCCAGATCTCGCTCGACCATCCCGACATCACGATCGACGACGCGTATGCGATCCAGCGCGCGTGGGTCGCCCTCAAGCTCGCGGAAGGCCGCACGCTCAAGGGGCACAAGATCGGCCTCACGTCGAAGGCGATGCAGAACACGTCGCAGATCGACGAGCCCGATTACGGCGCGCTGCTCGACGACATGTTCTTCGACGACGGCGGCACGATCCCGGCCGGGCGCTTCATCGTGCCGCGCGTCGAGGTCGAACTCGCGTTCGTGCTCGGCAAGCGGCTCACCGGCCCGAACTGCACGATCTTCGACGTGTACGACGCGGTCGATTACGTGGTGCCCGCGCTCGAGATCATCGACGCGCGCAGCCAGTCGATCGACCCCGATACGAAGCGGCCGCGCAAGGTGTTCGACACGATCGCCGACAACGCGGCGAACGCGGGCGTCGTGATCGGCGGGCGGCCGGTGCGGCCGCAGGACGTCGACCTGCGCTGGGTCGCGGCGATCATGTCGCGCAACGGCGTGGTCGAGGAAACGGGCGTCGCGGCCGGCGTGCTGAACCATCCGGCCAATGGCGTCGCTTGGCTGGCGAATCGGCTGTCGCGCTTCGACGTCGCGCTGGAGCCGGGGCAGGTCGTGCTCGGCGGCTCGTTCACGCGGCCGTGCGCGGCGCGCTCGGGCGACACGTTCAGCGTCGACTACGGCCCGCTCGGGACGATCCAGTGCTATTTCGCGTGAGGTGAGCGAGCGATGCAGATTCCGTCGAATGTCTTCAAGGCCGCGCTCGCGCGTGGCGACGCGCAGGTCGGGTTGTGGCTCGGCCTCGCGAATCCGTACAGCGCCGAAGTCGTCGCGGGCGCCGGTTTCGACTGGCTGCTGATCGACGGCGAACATGCGCCGAACACGGTGCCGACGATCCTCGCGCAGTTGCAGGCGATCGCGCCGTATCCGTCGCATCCGGTCGTGCGCGTGCCGTGGAACGATCCGGTGATCGTCAAGCAGGTGCTCGATCTCGGCGCGCAGACGCTGCTCGTGCCGATGGTGCAGAGCGCCGACGAAGCGCGCGCGGCGGCGGCCGCGACGCGTTATCCGCCGCACGGGATTCGCGGCGTCGGCAGTGCGCTCGCGCGCGCGTCGCGGTGGAACCGCGTCGGCGATTATCTGCATCGCGCGAACGACGAAATGGCCGTGCTCGTGCAGGTCGAGACGCGTGCCGGGCTCGACGCGATCGATGCGATTGCGCGGGTGGAGGGCGTCGATGGCGTGTTCATCGGGCCGGCCGATCTGGCGGCCGATCTCGGGCACCTCGGCAATCCGGGGCATCCGGAGGTGCAGGCGGCGATCGACGGCGCGATCCGGGCGATCAAGGCGGCAGGCAAGGCGCCGGGCATTCTCAGCGCGGATGAGGCGGCGGCGCGGCGGTATCTGGAAGCGGGGGCGTTGTTCGTTGCGGTGGGGGTCGATACGACGCTGCTGGCGCGGAGTGCGGAGCGGTTGGCGGCGCAGTTCAAGGGGAGCGATGGGGAGGTGGTGAAGCAGGGGGATGGGACGTATTGAGCGAAGCGGACGGGATAAGGAATCTGCTGCGCAACCGGGCAGACCCGGCCGCTGCGCAACTCGACCGGACAGCTGCCCGGTTGGATCGGGCGATGATTTGAATCGCACGGAATACGAGAAATCGGTTTGCGTCATCGCCGCGCATCGCGCCGACCTTATCGTCCCGCTTCCATATACCTTCCCGGCGTCGTCCCCGTCGCCCGCCGGAACATGTCGATGAACGCGCTCACGTTGTCGTATCCGAGATCGAGCGCGATCGTCGTGACCGGCACGCCGTCGGCGATTTTCTCCAGCGCCCGCAGCAGCCGTGCCTGCTGACGCCACTGCGCGAACGTCAGCCCTGTCTCGGCGACGAAGCGGCGGCTCATCGTTCGGGCACCGATGCCGGCCCATGCTGCCCATTCCTCCAGTCGCCGGTTGTTCGCGAGGTTCGTGGCGAGCGCATCGGTGATCTTCATGAGCCGCGGATCCTGCGGCCGCACCAGCCCCAGTGCTTCGACCTCCGACGACGCGATCTCGTCGAGGATCACGTCGGCAATGCGCGCCTGCGCGGCATCGAGTTCCGCATCGCCCCAGCTTGCCGCGCGCTGCACGGCTTCGCGAAGCAGCGGCGTGGTGCGGATCGCGCGCGGCGCGTCAGGCAACCCCGCGCAGCGCGCTTCGGCGACGAACGCCGACCATCCGGAAATCGGCCCGAACGAGCGCAGCGAATGCCGGCAATGCGGCGGAATCCAGATCGCATGAATCGCCGGTACGACCCAGTCCTGGTCGTCGAGGCCGATCGACACCACGCCGCTCAGTGCGCCGACGAGCTGGCCGCGCGCGTGCGCATGCGGCGGCGTGATGCGCGGGTCGCGCTGCGACAGCACGGCGGCGACGACGAACGGGCCGTCGTCGGACGTGACGAATCGGGCGGGCAGGAGTGGATCGGTCATGGCCGGATTTCAGTATCGAACGACTGTTATACCGGAGATCGGCCGGCTGCGCACGCCTAAACTGCGTCCATCGATGACAACCGGAGTACGACGCGATGCGAGCCGAACAGATGCTTCCCGACCATGCCGACCGGATCAAGGCCGGCGGAACGACGATCCGCAAGGGCACCGTCGGCGCGTTCCTGGTCAATGCGCGCGTGCTGACCGATCCGGATGCGGCGCCCGCCGAGCGCGCCCGTGCCGAAGCCGACGCGCTCGACGCATTGCCCGCGCTGCGTGCGCTCGGCCTGTTCGACGTGCTGGAAGTGCGCGATCCAGCACTGCGCGCGTGGCTCGACGCACGCTGATACACGACGGAACCGTCGATCGAGATCCATCAATCAAGGAGTCGGCATGAAAGCAGCAGTCGTGACGGGCGCCGGCGAGCGCCCCGTTCATATGGAGTTCGAAGCGCCGCATGCGATACCCGGCCACCGTCTGATCGACGTGACGGCGTCCGCGTTGAGCCGTCTTGCGCAGGCGCGCGCGGCGGGCACGCACTATTCGTCCGGCGGCGGCTATCCGTTCGTCGTCGGCGTCGACGGCGTGGGGCGCGGCGACGACGGCCGGCGCGTCTATTTCTTCGGCGCGCCCGCGCCGTTCGGTGCGATGGCCGAATGCGCGATCGTGCCCGACGCGCAGTGCGTACCGCTGCCGGATGGGCTCGACGATGTCACGGCCGCGGCGATCGCGATCCCCGGAATGTCGTCGTGGGCCGCGCTGACCGAACGTGCACGGCTCGTCGCGGGCGAGACGGTGCTGGTCAACGGCGCGACGGGCGCCTCGGGCGGGCTCGCGGTGCGGATCGCGAAGCATCTGGGCGCCGCGAAGGTGATCGCGACGGGCCGCAACGCGGCCGCGCTGGACGCGTTGCTGAACGCCGGCGCGGACGCCGTCGTGTCGCTGCAGCAGGACGACGCGCATCTGGCCCGCGCGCTCGAACCGCATTTCCGCGCGGGTGTGGACGTCGTGCTCGACTATCTTTGGGGGGCGAGCGCGCTCGCACTGCTGATTTCCGCCGCGAAGGCGACACCCGACGGTCGTCGGTTGCGCTTCGTGCAGATCGGCTCGATCGGCGGCGCGGACGTGCTGCTGCCGGGCGCCGTATTGCGTGCCACAGCGATCGAACTGCTGGGCAGCGGTATTGGCAGCGTGTCGCTGCCGGGGTTGCTGGCTTCGGTGCGCGACGTATTCGACGCGGCAGGCCCGGCGGGGCTGACGCTCGAAACACGCACGGTGCCGCTGTCGGCGGTCGGCGAGCACTGGGGCGATGCGAACAGTCGGGTGCGCCCGGTATTCACGATGCGCGGCGATTGACCGGCCGCAGGCCGTGGACATGACGCGATCGGTGCGCGCACCGGCGGCAGACTGGCATCCACCGTCGCGTCGAGCCGTTAGACGATTGCGAACGCGCGGTGCGAAGCAGGGCGGTGGTGTGTACCGACAACGGGCGGCGCGACATGAAAGTCACCCGCCGCCCGCGTCGTCACACTCAGAACCGCTGCTGAATCCCCGCGGTCACGCCGACCTGCGTGGTGCCATACCCGGCGAAATCGCGCGACACGCCGACCTTCTGGTCGTGCTTCGCGATCGCGAACGCGCCGGTCGCATACAGCACCGTGCGCTTCGACAGCGCGTATTGCGCCCGAACCGATACCAGCGTCGGGTCGGCATCCGTGCCGCCCTTGATGTTCTGGTGATAGACGGCCGCGATCAGCGAGAACGTCGGCGTGAACTGGTACGACCCGCCGAGCCAGTACATATCGCTCAGCTGGTTCGCCGCCGCGGTGCGAAACGTGCGCTTGTAGTTGCGATAGCCGGCCATCGTCTTCAGGTTGCCGAAGTCGTAGCTCAGGCCCGCGTGAATCCCCTGGATGTAGTTGACGGTATCGGCCGGCGTGACGCTGTCGGCCGCGCCGTTCTGCCGGTCGAACGTGAGCACCGCCGCGAACGGGCCGGTCTCGTAGCCGAGCGCGAAGTCGTATTTCGAGCTGGTCTTCACGCTGCCCGGCACGTTGCCGAAGCCATACAGCGCGCCGAACTTGAAGCCGCTGAATTCACCGTCGTAACGCACCGCATTCGACGAGCGCGTGAACATGCCGTCCTTGCGCCCGCCGGTCGCCATCGACGACGACGCCCACGAATAGTTTTGCGAGTAACCCATCGGGTCGAACGGCATCATGTAGTCGTACGTGACGGTGAAGTTGCGGCCAAGCGTCAGCTCGCCCCATTTGCCTTTCAGGCCCACCGTCGCACGGCGCGCGAAGATCGAGTCGGGGCCGTCGTCGGACGCGCCATTCGCGAGATCGATGCCGCTTTCGAGGCGAAACACGGCCTTCAACCCGCCGCCGAGATCCTCGACGCCGCGCAAGCCCCAGCGCGACGTGTTCTTGTTGCCCGACTTCAGCTTGAACGAATTGCCGCCATCCGGTGCCGCATGGTTCGTGTATTCGATGCCGGCGTCCATGATCCCGTAGATCGTGACCGACGACTGCGCGTGCGCGGCCGGCGCGGCGAGACAGGCTGCCGCGGCCGAACCGGTGAGGGCTACTGTTCGAATAGAACGTTCTGCGCGTGACTTCATTTTGACGGTGTCTCCTTGGTTGTTGTGGGTTGGTCGAAACGGAAAACGCGTACTCGGTGCGCCATCGGCGGACGCCATGAAGCGTCCGCCGATTCGAGTCGCAAAAGCATGTTGAATGCACGCGCGGCGGCACACGAGCCGCCGCGAAGCGGGTCAGCCCGCTTTCGCGAACGCCCAGCAGTCGTTGGTCGGGAATTCGATCCAGTGCTTGCCGGCCGCGCGCGGCACGTGGCCGAACGCGCGCAGGCGCATCTCGCCGCAATGGAACAGGTATTCCCAGCGGTCGCCGAGATACATCGACGTGACGAGGTCGGCCTGCAGCCGGTTCGCGCCCGGGCCGTCGGCGACCTGCACGCGTTCGAGGCGGATCACTGCCTGCGCGTCCTGGCCCGGCGCGAACGTGTCGCGGGCGAGCGCCTGCAGCTCCCAGCCGTCGCCGGCGAGCGTCACGCGTTCGCCGTCGACGGCCGAGACGCGCGCATCGATGCGGTTGTTGCTGCCCATGAATTCGGCCGTGTACAGCGAGCGCGGCGCGCCGTACAGCTCGGCCGGCGTGCCTTCCTGTTCGATGCGGCCGTTGCGCAGCAGCAGGATGCGGTCGGACATCGCCATCGCTTCGGTCTGGTCGTGCGTCACGCAGAGCGCCGACAGCCCGAGCGACACGATCAGCTCGCGCAGCCACGCACGCGCTTCTTCGCGCAGCTTCGCGTCGAGGTTCGACAGCGGCTCGTCGAGCAGGATCACCGGCGGGTTGTAGACGAGCGCACGCGCGATCGCGACACGCTGCTGCTGGCCGCCCGACAGCTGATGCGGAAAGCGCTCGGCGAGGTGGCCGAGGCCGAGCTGGTCGAGCGCTGTCTGCACGCGGCGCTTCTGTTCGGCCGGTGCCACGCGGCGCAGCTTGAGCCCGTAGCCGACGTTGTCGGCGACGGTGCGGTGCGGCCACAGCGCGTACGACTGGAACACGAGGCCGAGCGAACGCTGTTCGACCGGCAGGTCGACGTGCCGCGCGCCGTCGAAGAACACGCGGTCGTCGAGCTGGATGCGCCCGTCGGACGGCTGTTCGAGGCCGGCCACCGCGCGCAGCAGCGTGGTCTTGCCGCTGCCCGACGCGCCGAGCAGGCACACGACTTCGCCGGCCTTCAGTTCGAACGACACGCCCTTGAGGATCGGGTTGGCGCCATAGCTGAGATGCAGGTCGTCGACGATGAGCTTATCCATGAAGTTTCACTCCGAAGCGCAGGGCCACGCCGAGACCGGCGCCGACCATCGCGATGTTGATGACAGAGAGCGCGGCAACCTGGTCGACGGCGCCGGTCGCCCACAGCGACACGAGCAGCGCGCCGATCACTTCGGTGCCGGGCGACAGCAGATAGACGGCGGTCGAGTATTCGCGCTCGAAGATCATGAAGATCAGCAGCCACGCGGCGAGCAGGCCGAAGCGCACGAGCGGCAGCGTCACGTCGAGCGACACGCGGCTGCGCGTCGCGCCGACGCTGCGGCCGGCTTCCTCGAGTTCCGGGCCGACCTGCAGCAGCGCGCTCTGGATGAGCCGCATCCCGTATGCGAGCCACACGACCGTGTATGCGATCCAGATGCTCCACATCGAGTTCTTCAGCTCGCGCAGGCCCGGCACGAACAGGAAGATCCACAGGAACGCAAGACCGGCGAGCAGGCCCGGCACCGCGCGCGGCAGCAGCACGAGGTAGTCGAGCAGTTTTGTCGCCCAGTCGTTGCGGCGATGGCCGGCGAAGGCGACGAGCGAGTAGAAGCCGATCGCGAGCGCACCGCCGATCACGCCGATGCCGAGCGTGTTGACGATCGCGCGCACGAGGTTGTCCTGCTCGAACAGCTCGATGAAGTTCTGCAGCGTCAGCGCTTCGGCGAGCGCGACGCCTTCGCCCCAGTTGGTCACGAACGCGCGCAGCACGATGCCCGAGATCGGCACGATCACCGTCAGCATCAGCCACAGCGCGACGATCGCGAGCGCGACCCAGCGCCATACGCCGAGCGGCAGCACCGTCGCACGGCCGGCCTTGCCTTTCACCGTGACGAAGCGGTTCGCGCTCTTCAGCAGGCGGCGCTGCAGCAGCACGAGCGGGAACGTGATCGCGACGATGCACACCGCGACCGCGGCCATCAGGTGATACGACGGCACGCCGAGCTTGTTGGTCAGCTTGTACAGGTAGGTCGCGAGCACGAGGTGGCCTTCCGGATCGCCGAGCACGAGCGGCAGCCCGAACACCTCGAAGCCGAGGAAGAACACGAGCACGCCGGCGAACAGCAGCGCGGGCATCGTCATCGGCAGGCTCACGTCGAGCGCGACGCGGAACGGCCGCGCCCCCGTCACGCGCGCCGCTTCCTCGACGTCCGAGCCGAGGTTGCGCAGCGCGGCCGACGAGTACAGGTACACGTGCGGCACGTGCGTGAGGCCGACGATCATCGTGATCGCGAAGATCGAGTACACGTTCCAGGGTACGTTCTGCACCCCGAACAGTTCCTTGAACCACACGGAATAGAAGCCGACCGGGCCGGCCGCGACCACGTAGCCGAACGCGAGCACCATCGGCGACACGAACACGGGCGTAAGCAGCAGCGGCTCGAGCCAGCGGCGGCCGGGCAGGTCGGTGCGCACCATCAGGAACGCGAGGATGCCGCCGAGCGGGATCGAGATGAACAGCATCCCGCCGGCGATGATGAACGAGTTCTTCACGGCCGACCAGAAGTCCGGGTCGGTGAAGATGAAGCGGAAGCCTTCGACGCCGAGCGTCTTGTTCGCATCGAAGAACGGCGCGGACAGCAGGCTCTGGAACAGGATGAAGCCGAGCGGCAGCGCGACCGCGACGGTGAGCACCGCGACGACGATCCAGCGCAGCATGCCGGCGAGCGGCTGCAGGTTGCTGACCTGCAGCGCGGGAATCGCGCCACCCTGGCCGGTGGTGGGCGGAACGGCCGGCGCCGCTCCGCGTGTGCTGGTTGAAAGCATGAGTTCGCCCCTGCGGCCATCCGGATGGCCGCCTCTAGGAAGTCGGTAAGGGGAAGGGGGCCGCCCGCGCGGCGTGCGGCGGGCGGCCGTCGGTCGGCCGAAGCCGATCAGCGAATCAGTGGATCAGCTCTTGATCGCCTGCTGCCATTGCTTGAGGAACGCGAGCCGCTTCGACTGGTCCAGATAGACGAGCAGGCCGGTGCCGATCGGGATCGGCTTCAGCGAATCGCCGAGTTCCTTCGTGAGGCTCGCGGCCGACGTTTCGCCGGTCACGTCCGTGCGAATCGCGTACAGGTTCGCCTGGTTCGCGATCAGCGTCTGGCCGCGCTTCGACAGCAGGTAGTCGACCCACAGCTTCGCGGCGTTCGGATTCTTCGCCTTCTTCGAGATCGTGGCCAGGCGGCTCACGACTTGTGTGTAGTCCTTCGGAAATACGTAGCCGATCGACTTGTCCTTCTTCGCTTTCGCGTACGCATACGAGCCGATGATGTTGTAGCCGATCAGGTTCTCGCCTGACGAGATGCGCTCCATCATCGCGCCGGTGCTCGACTGCAGCTTCGGACCGGTCGCGCCGATCGCCTTCACGAGCTCCCACGTGACCTTCTCGTTCAGGTGCGCGTCCTGCGTCAGCGCGTTGAAGCCGACGCCGGATTTCTCGACGTCGTACGTCGTCAGCTTGCCTTTGAACTTGTCGGGTTGCGACGTGAGCAGCTTGATCAGGTCGGTGCGTGTCTTCGGCACCTCGTTCTCGGGAATCAGCCGCTTGTTGTAGACGATCGCGAGCGGCTCGAACGTTGTGCCGTACGCCTGCTTCTGGTATTGCGCCCATTGCGGCACGTTCGCGCTTTCCGGCGAATCGTACGACGTCATCAGGCCGTCGTTGACGAGCTTGACCTGCAGGTCCATCGCCGAGCTCCACAGCACGTCGGCGCTGGTGCTGCTCGCGGCGTTCTCGCTGATGTAGCGGTTGTACAGCTCGGTGCTGTTCATGTCGTTGTACTCGACCTTCACGCCATACAGGCTTTCGAAGTCCTTGATCAGCGGGCGCACGAGGCCCGTGTCGGTCGTCGAGTAGACGATCAGCTTGCCTTCCTTCTTCGCGGCGTCGACGACACCTTGGTAGTTACCCGGATACCCGGCCGGGACCTGCGCGGTGGCGGCGCCGGCGGCGGTGCCCAGGACGATCGCCAGCGCGGCGGCGAGCTGCTTCGGTGCAAACGGCATGTCTTCCTCCAGTTATGCGTGTGTGTTGTTCGAGTGACGCGGATGTTAATTGCGAGGCACTTTCAGCCTGCTTTCATTTCGGTTCACAATAGTGTCCTTTGTGTCATGGATTTCCCGAGGTCCCCATGCGTGTGCTGCTCGTCGAAGACAACCCGAACCTTGCGCAGTCGTTGAACGACGCGCTGAGTGCCGCGCGCTTCGCGGTCGATCACATGGCGGACGGGGAGGCGGCGGATCACGTGCTGCGCACGCAGGACTACGCGCTGGTGATACTCGATCTCGGGCTGCCGAAGCTCGACGGGCTCGAGGTGCTGCGGCGGCTGCGCGCGCGCCGCAATCCGGTGCCGGTGCTGATCCTCACCGCGCACGGCTCGGTCGAGGACCGCGTGAAGGGGCTCGATCTCGGCGCCGACGATTACCTCGCGAAGCCGTTCGAGCTGACCGAGCTGGAGGCGCGCGCCCGCGCGCTGATCCGGCGCAGCCTCGGCCACGAGCATTCGCGGGTCGAGTGCGGGCCGCTTTCGTATGACAGTATCGACCGCAGCTTCCACCTCGCCGGCGAACCGCTGCCGCTCACGCCGCGCGAGCGCTCGGTGCTGGAGGTGCTGATCCTGCGCAACGGCCGCGCGATCAACAAGGAGACGCTGTCGGAGAAGATCTTCGGGCTCGACGAGTCGGTCAACGCGGATGCGATCGAGATCTACGTGTACCGGCTGCGCAAGAAACTGGAGAACACCGGCGTCGCGATCGTCACGCTGCGCGGCCTCGGATACTTGCTCGAAGCGAAGGCGGCCGGATGAACCGCCGCCGGGCTTGCCTTCTTTGCATGGGGTCGCGGTACGCGCCAAAGCGCTGCTCGGGATCGACACGTTCGCGGCCTGCCGGGGGCGCGTCTGCCATCCGCGGCCGGCCTGGCAAAGCCGGCCGGCTGCGCGGGCGCGGAGCGAGGCCGCACGCGTTCTCCGCCACGCTGGCTGGTGCAATCCGGCGGGAAGCATGGTGACACGCCCGAACCTGCGCGCGCAGGTCGCGCTGTGGCTGCTGCTGCCGCTGCTCGGGCTGCTCGCGCTCGACTCGTGGCTCACGTACCAGCGCGCGATGAGCGCCGCGCACGTCGCGTTCGACCGCACGCTGTCGTCGTCGCTGAAGTCGATCCGCGAAGGCGTGCGGTTCAACGAGGGCGAGATCGAGGTCGACCTGCCGTATCTCGCGCTCGAAATGTTCGAGTCGGGCGACGGCGGCAAGATCTACTACCTGATTCGCGAGGACAACGGCCGCACGATCACCGGCTATCCGGACCTGCCGCTGCCGCAGGGCGACGGCACGCTGTTCGTCACGCGCTACTACAACGTCGTCTATCGCGGCGAGCAGTTGCGCATGGCCGCGCTGCGCGTGCCGGTGCACGACGTGCCGACCGCGCAGACGCGCATCGTGTGGGTGATGGTCGGCGAGACGATCGAGGCGCGCCAGGCGCTCGCGCGCGAGATCCTGATGGGCTCGCTGCTGCAGGAGGGGCTGCTCGTCGTGCTCGCGCTCGGGATCGTGTGGCTCGGCGTCGGGCGCGGGCTGCGGCCGCTGAACCGGCTGTCGGCGACGGTCGCCGCGCGCAGCGACGGCGATCCGACGCCGCTCGATACCGGCGGCATGCCGAGTGAACTCGCGCCGCTCGTCGAGTCGATCAACCAGTACATCGGCCGCACGCAGCGGATGCAGGTCGCGCGGCGGCGTTTCTTCGCGGACGCGGCCCATCAGCTGAAGACCCCGCTCGCGGCGGTGCAGGCCGGCGTCGAGCTGGCGTTGCGGCCGGACGAGCAGCCGCGCGTGAACGTGCATCTGCGGCGCGTGAACGGCGCGGTGCGGCAGGCCGTGAAGATCGTCCAGCAGCTGCTGTCGCTGTCGCGGCTCGATTCGGACAGCGGCCAGGCGGTCGCGCACCAGCCGGTCGCGCTGCACCGGCTCGCGCGCAGCGTGACGCTCGACTGGTCGCCGGTCGCGCGCGCGCGCGACATCGATCTCGGCTTCGAGCACGAGGCGGATGTCGACGTGCTCGGCCAACCGGACCTGCTCGGCGAATTGATCGGCAACCTGATCGACAACGCGATTCGTTATTCGGGCGACCGCGCGGTGATCACGGTGCGCGTGTCGCGCGATGGCGACCATGCGCGGCTCGACGTGATCGACAACGGGCCGGGCATTCCGGCCGGCGAACGCGACGCGGTGTTCGAGCGTTTCCATCGCGGCAGCAAGACGCAGACGGTCGAAGGCACGGGGCTCGGGCTGTCGATCGTGCGCGAGATCGCGCGCGTGCATCAGGGCAGCGTGACGCTGGCCGATGCGGCGGGAGGCGGGTTGATCGTGACGGTGATGTTGCCGACGGCGCCGGCGGCGGCGCAGTAGAAGGGCTGGTTCGCTTGGTCGCGGAGAATCGCGGCGAATGTGAGCGAATGGCGGCGAGCGGCATCTCCGAGGGAGGGAGGTGGGCGCGCCGGCACGTCGCGGCGGATGTCTTCGACGCATCGCCCTCGGCGGCGATGCATACGACGCGCCGTCCGCCGCCCCGCTCAGTCGCTCAATCGCCGAATCCGATCTCCGCTTCGAGCGATTGCCCGACCTCCAGCCAGGCTCCCGCGCCTTCGACGACGATCGCATTGATGCCGAAGGTCAGCGCGTCGTCGTAGTTCGGATTCGCGCGATACGTCTGCATCGTGTCGGTCGGCTCGTGCGGCCACGCCGGGTTTGGCGCGCCGGTCACCTGGTCGATCGTCGGCATCGGGCAACGCGTGCACAGCTTCACGAGGCGCAGCCGCACGGGTGTGTCGCCTTCGGCGTCGAGATGCTCGACGAAATCCTCTTCATACGCATCGAGATCCGACACGACGATGTTCGGGCGGAAGCGGTTCATCGGAATCGCCGGCGCGCCTTTCGCGACGAGCTTCGCGTTCAGGTCGTCGAGCGACGACTGGCCGATCACGAGCAGCGGATAGCCGTCCGCGAACTGCGTGTGCGTGTCGATGTCGCCGGTCCATTTGCGGTTGCAGCCGCGGCGCGCATCCGCGCCGAAGCGCGCGAGCTTCAGCGGCGTGCCGAGGAATTCGGTGAGCCATGCGGCTGTCGCGGCGCCCGTGTCGATCGCGTCGACGGTGTCGCGCCACACGGTCGCGGCCATCTTCGGCGTGGCCGGCGTCGCGTCGCCGTCGAGCGGCGTGCGGATCTCGGGCATGCCCGGCGCGTTCAGCACGAGCGCGTCGTGCTCGAGCGCGGTGCGGATCAGCGCGAGGCGCGGGTGCGTGCGCTGCGTGATCATCATCCCGTCCGGGGTGGTGATCAGCCAGTGGCGATCGTACGCGAGGCCCGTTTCGAGCAGTTGCGCGCGCGACAGCGCGATGCCGGCGCAGGATTTGATCGGGTAGACGAAGAGTTCGGAGATGGCTGGCATGACGCTGGCTGACACGGGCAGGATGGTCGAATCGCGATTGTGCCAGATCGTGCGAAAGCCGTTTGGGCGGTTGCCGGCCGCCGCACGGCCGCGGCCGGTTACGCCAGCGGAAAGCCGAGGTCGAAGGTCGTGCGCACGTCGAGCGGCTGGCGCAGCAGCCCGGCCTTCAGGTAGAAGTCGGCCGTGCGCTGCTGCCCGGCGATCACAGTCGCGTCGATCGGCTGCCAGCGCGTGTTGCGGCGCTCGAACTGCAGCTTCGCGGCCGCCGGCGGGATGCCGATGATGCGCGCGAGTGCCGCGGAATACGCGTCGACGTGCCGGTACGACCAGACCTGCGCGCGCACCACCCGTTGCAGGAAGTCGTGCAGCACGTCGCGCTTCGACGCGATCGCCGCGTCGGTCGCCGCGATGTAGCTGAAGCCCGACCACAGGCCGCGGCCGTTGACGAGCACGCGCGCGCGGCCGCTCGTTTCCGCGAGGGCGGTATAGGGTTCCCACGTCGCCCACGCATCGATCGAACCGGTTGCGAGCGCAAGCATCGTGTCGGCCGGCGGCAGGAAGCGGAACGAGACGGCGTCGGGCGGCAGGCCGGCCGCGTCGAGCGCCTTCAACGTGACGAAATGGCCGATCGAGCCGCGCGTGGTGCCGATGCGCTTGCCTTTCAGGTCGGCGGCGTCCTTCAGCGTCGCGTCGGGCCGCACGAGCACGGCGGTGCCGTACGGGTCGGACCGGTTCGCGCCGATCACCTTGATGCGGGCGCCCGAGGCGAGCGCGAAGATCACCGGCGCGTCGCCGATCGGCCCGCAGTCGACGGCCGCCGCGTTCAGCGCTTCGGCCAGGGGGGCGGCGGCCGGGAATTCGGTCCATGCGATGTCGTACGCGAGGCCGTTCAGTTCGCCGGCGGCTTCGAGCAGCGCGCGCAGGCCGCCTTTCTGGTCGCCGGCACGCAGCAGCGGCCGCGCGTCCGATTGCGCATGCAGCGTGGTCGGCGCGGCGGCGAGGGTGGCGGCGGCGAGGGCGCTCGCTTGCGCGAGGAAGTGGCGTCGGGTCGGATTCATCGTGAAGTTCGGTTCGTCGGGAAAACGGTTCAGGGATTCAATGCGGGAGCCCGGCCTGCACGTCGCGTACGGGTTCGGCATCCACGCGCAGCAGCAGCGCGGTCAGCGGATCGACGTTCGCGGCGTCGGCCGGCGCTCGCGCCGCGGCATCCGAGCGGCACAGCAAGTCGTCGGCCGACCAGCCCGCGCTGCCCGGCAACGCGCGCGCCCGCAGCCAGCCGCGCCGGTCGGCAAGCAGTTGCGTGCCGCCGAACGCAGCGGGCGGCACGCCGGCAATCGTCGCGAACGCTTGCCATGCATCGGGCGTCGATGCGACGCAGTTCGCGCGCGTGCCGACCGGCGGTGGCGGCGTGGACGGATCGCCGGCGGTGACGAGCAGCGTCTGCCAGCGCGGGTCTTCCCGAGGCGGCGTGCCGCCCGGCGCGAGCGCGACGATGCGCACACGCTGGCCTTCGCGCCAGCGCTCGAGCGGTTGCGGCGCGGCGCTGCCGCAGCGCACGTCGAGCGCCGGCAGCGGAACGGGCACGGGCCACGCCCCTTCCGCCTGCGCGCCGCTGCCGGCCGACAGCGCTTTCAGGTAATCGAGCACGGCCCAGGTGTCGGCCGGGCCGAGCGTCGCGGCAAAGCCCGGCATCGAAGCCGCGCCGCGCGCGTCGCGCGTACCGTGGCGCATGCGCCAATACAGTTCGCCGTCGAGCCGGCGGGCAAGCAGTGCGCCCGCGAAGGTCGGCGGCCAATGCGCGAGGCTCGCCGCGAGCGGGCCTTCGCCGCGGCCGTCCGCGCCGTGACAGGCTGCGCAATGCTGCGCATACAGATGCGCGCCGCGCATCAGGTTCACGACGGAAAACGCGGCGGGACTGCGCTGGAAACTCGTGGGCGCCGCCGGCGCGAGCCACAGCGACGCCGGCGGCCACGGCGCGAACCACGCGACGGCCAGCGCGGCGATCGCCGCTGCCGCCCGCCACTTGCGCGACACGAGAGCAATGCAGCCGAGCGCCGCGGCGAGCGTGGTCATTGCGACGGCGAATGCAAGCTGTCGCGTGAGCCCCGCGTCGATGCGCAGCGTTTCGAGCGCGATGCGGTGTGCCCAGGGCCACGCGGCCTGTCCGTCGGCATCGCCGGTCAGGCCGATCGCATGCAGCACCCGGGCCAACGCGATCTGTGCGCGATACAGCAGTTGCAGGAACAGGAGCGCCCAGTCGGCGAACGGCGGCGCGTTCATCGGCGCGGCCCTTGCCGCGCACCGGCCATCCTGCGAAAGGCACTGCGCATCTACCAGCTCGCATCGAGTCCGAGATGCCGCAGTGCTTCGTGACGCAGTTCGGCGAGACGCGGGTCGCCGCGATGGCGCGGATACGGCAGGTCGACACGCAGTTCCGCGACGATGCGTGCAGGCCGCGGCCCGAACACGATCACGCGCTGCGCGAGAAACAGCGCTTCCTCGACATCGTGCGTGACGAGCAGCGCGGAGAACCCGTCGCGTTGCCACAGCGCGGTCAACTCGGCCTGCATCGTCAGCCGCGTCAATGAATCGAGCTTGCCGAGCGGTTCGTCGAGGATCAGCAGGCGTGGATCGTTGACAAGCGCGCGGGCGAGCGCGACACGCTGCGCCATCCCGCCCGACAGCTGATGCGGAAACACGTTCGAGAATTCCTGCAACCCGACGCGCGCGAGCGCATCGTCGACGCGATGCTGCGACGTGCGGGCCACGCCGCGCGCCTCGAGGCCGAGCGCGACGTTCGCGCGCACGCGGCGCCACGGGTAGAGCGTCGGATCCTGGAACACGACGATGCGCGACGGATCGGGCCGCTCGATCGGCGCGCCGTCCTGCGCGATCGTGCCTTGCCGTGCGGTGTCGAGGCCCGCGACGAGCCGCAGCAGCGTCGATTTTCCGCAGCCGCTCGGGCCGAGCAGCGCGACGAATTCGCCGGCCGCGACCGACAGCGTGACGTCGTCGAGCACCGGCAGCGGGCCGCCGGGGCCGTCGAACGCATGGCTCACGCGGCGGATGTCGATGCGCGCGCCGCGCGGCGCCGTGGCGTCGAGCGCGGCGGGCGGCGTGGCAACGGACGATTCGAGAACGGCGGCGCTTACCATTTGACGGTTCCTTTCTGCCACGCGAGCACACGGTCGCGCACCGCGAACAGCAGCGCGATCAGCCCGGAAAACAGCAGCGCCATCACGATCAGCGCCGCATACATGTTCACGTACGATGCCCAGCCCTGCGCCCAGCTCAGGTACCAGCCGAGCCCCGACTTGACGCCCATCATCTCGGCGACGACCAGCACCGTGAACGACGCACTCAGCCCCATGAAGATGCCGACGAACACGTGCGGCAGCGCGGCCGGAATCGCGACGCGCAACACGAGGAAGCGCGCGTTCGCGCCGAGCGTGCGCGCGACGTCGTAGTACTGCCGGTTTACGCTCGCGACGCCCGACCACGTCAGCACCGCGACCGGGAAGCCGGTCGACAGCGCGATCAGGAACGCGGCGGCCGAATAGCTCGTCGGGAAGAAGTAGAACGTGAGCGGCAGCAGCGCGGTGGCCGGCACGGGGCCGAGCACGCGCAGCACCGGATGCACCCAGTAGCCGATGCGGCGCGACCAGCCGATCGATACGCCGACCGCGAACCCGACCGCGACGCCGTACGCGAACCCGAGGGAAAGCAGCTTCAGCGTGTTGCCGGCGCTGCCGGCAAGGCGCGGCCAGTCGTCGGCGTAGACCTCGATCAGCGCCTGCGGCGGCGCGAAGAACGGCGTCGGCAGCCAGCCGGTCTTGGCCGTGACGATTTCCCACACGGCGAGCACGAGCGGCAGCGCCACGAGCCACGGGCCGGCCGGGCGCACGCGGGCGAGCCGCGCACGCGTGGCCGGCACGCGATGGCCGAGCGTCGCGGCGGCCAGCAGCAGCGCGCCGATCGCCCACGCGGCGATGCCGAACGTGTCGGTGTACGCCCAGTCGGTGAAACCGACGACGCGGTTCGGCCACACGTAGGTCACCGCGCCGAGCGCGGCCCACGCGAGCGCCGCGACGACGCCGGTCGGCCAGCTGCGTGCCCGGCGGGCTTCGACCGCGAGCGTCGCGTCGCAGGCCGTGCACGCGGGACGGGACGCGGCAGTCGCGGGCGGCGCCGCGGTGGCGGCATTGGACGAGTTGGATGCGGTGCGCGCGGCGGACGCGTGTTCGATCGTCGACATCGCGTCACCCCAGCACGTTCGCATAGACCTGCTGCGCGAAGCGCTGCGGGTCGGTGCTCTTCTTCAGCACGCTGATGCGGCGGAAATCGTCCGCGTAGAACGCGATTTCCTGCTGCAGGTCGACGTTGGTCGGGTGGTGCGTGTAGGTCAGCGTCGCGTACAGCTTGCGCAGGTCGTCGGGGTTGATCTTCGGCGAATACTTCGCGAATGCCTTCGCGGCTTCGTTCGGGTTGTCGTGCGTGTACTCGGTGGCCTGCACGATCGAGCGCGCGAGTGCGGCGGCCGCCGGCCGGTCGTTGCGCACGAGGTCGCCGCGCGCGCCGATCACGCAGCACACCTTGCGCGCGTATTCGCCGGACAGGTTCGTCGCGAGTTCGGTGTACGCGCCGTTGCTGCGCTTCTCGAGCAGATAGAGGTTCGGGTCGCCGTCGGCGATGGCCTGGATCTCGCCCTTGTCGACCGCGACGCCGAGCAGGTCGGCCGGATACTGCCGCCACGTGATGTCGCGTTCGGGATCGATGCCGTTCTTCGCGAGCAGGATCGAGAAGAAGTGCTTGCCGGGCGCCGCGAGATCGCTGACGCCGACCGTCTTGCCCTTCAGCGCCTGCAGGGTCGTCACGCCCGCGGTCTTCGACCCGAGCAGCCGCACGCAGCCGCCGTGCGAGCTGCCGATGATCTTCACGTCGAAGCCGGCTTCGAGCGGCTTCAGCCAGCGGTGGATCATCCCGACCGCGGCATCGGCCTTGCCGGTCGCGATCGATTCGAGCAGCTGGTCGGTCGATCCGCTGTAGTTGATCAGTTCGACCTTCAGCCCGTTCTTCTCGAAGAAGCCGTTCTCCTGCGCGACGACGATCGGCGTCAGGCAGAACGCGTTCTGGTTCCACGCGAACGTGAGCTTCTTCAGCGGCGGCGCCGACCAGGCCTTGCGGCCGAGCGTGATCGCCGGTGCGGCGAGCGCGGCGGCCCCGGCCGCGCGCAGCAGCCGGCGGCGCTTGTCGTCATGGGCGCCGGTCGGCGCGGGTGCGGTGGTTTTGGTCATGGTGTGGTCTCCGGTTCCGGTCGTGCGGCGGGCGCTCAGTCGAGCAGGTCGGGTTCGTCGGCGACGACGCGCGCGAACAGGCTGTCGAACGCGTGCAATGCGCCGTCGGGGCCGCCGATCTGGCCGTGCGTGTGTCGCGCGGTCGCATGATCGATCGGTTGCGGCGTGCCGGCCGCTTCGGCCAGCAGCTGCGTGTGCGCGGCGTTGTCGAGCGCGATGTACCACCACGCGGCGGCCTCGACCGTCGGGCCGGCCGTCAGGATGCCGTGGTTCTTCAGGATCACGCCCTTGTGCGTGGTGCCGTCGGGCTTCGCGAGCGCATCCGCGATCCGCGCGCCTTCGCTCGTATCGACGACCATCCCGGTGAAGTCGTCGAACAGCGCGTGGTCCTCGTAGAACACGCACGCGTCCTGCGTCAGCGGGTCGAGCGGGCGGCCGAGCGTCGACCACGCCTTGCCGTAGGTCGAATGCGTATGCGCGGCCGCGACGAGGTGCGGATGCGCGTCGTGAATCGCCGCATGGATCGCGAACGCGGCCTTGTTCAGCGGCCGGTTGCCGATCGCGGTTTCGCCGCGCGAATTGACGAGCAGCAGGTCCGACACCTTGATCTGCGAGAAATGCACGCCGAGCGGATTCACCCAGAAGTGGTCGGGCAGTTCCGGGTCGCGCGCGGTGATGTGGCCGGCGAGGCCCGACGCGAAGCCGAAGCGCGCGAACAGGCGGAACGCGGCCGCGAGCCGCTCCTGCCGGTGGCGGCGCTCGGCGGCGACGTCGAAGCGCGGCGCGGGCGGATCGAACCAGAAATGCTGGCGCGGCGTGTCGGCGAGGACGAGGCCCGACGCGGTGCGCACGGGCGAGGACGAAGACAGGACGGCGGACATGGTCGGCATCTCCCCGTGCGTCAGGCTGCGCGGCGCGCCGCGTCGCGTGCCGCGACGGCGCTGCGCACGCGCGGAATCAGTTCGCGGCCGTAGTCGATCGCGTCTTCGAGCGGATCGAAGCCGCGAATCAGGAACGTCGTCACGCCGAGGTCGTAGTAGTCGAGCAGCGCGTCGGCGACCTGTTCGGGCGTGCCGACCAGCGCGGTCGAATTCGAGCGCGCGCCGGTGAGCTTCGCGATCTCGGTCCACAGCCGCTTGTCGACGCGCGCGCCGCGTTCGGCCGCGGCGAGCAGGCGCCGCGCGCCTTCGCTCTGCTGCGGGCCGCCGGTGGCGAGGCCGGCCGCTTCGCGCAGCCGGCGGGTTTCGTCGAGGATCCGGTGCGCGCGCGCCCACGCTTCGTCTTCGGTCGCCGCGAGGATCGGCCGGAACGACACGGAGAAGCGCACCTGCCGGCCGTGCTTCGCGGCTTCGGCGCGCACGCGCGTCGTCAGGTCGCGCACCTGGTCGAGCGATTCGCCCCACAGCGCATAGACGTCCGCGTGCTTGCCCGCGACTTCCAGCGCCGCTTCCGAGGCGCCGCCGAAGTAGATCGGCACGTGCGGCTTCTGGAACGGCTTCACTTCCGAAAAACCCTGCGTGAAGCGGTAGTGCGCGCCGTCGTGATCGAACGGCTGCGTGTCGGTCCAGATGCGGCGCAGGATGCCGAGGTATTCGTCGGTGCGCGCGTAGCGTGCGTCGTGGTCGAGGAAATCGCCGTCGCGCTGCTGCTCGCTGTCCGAGCCGCCGGAGATGAAGTGCACGGCGAGCCGGCCGCGGCTGAACTGGTCGAGCGTCGCGATCTGCCGCGCGGCGAGCGTCGGCGCGGTGAAGCCGGGGCGATGCGCGAGCATGAAGTGGATGCGTTCGGTCGCCGCGGCGGCGAACGCGATCGTCAGCGTCGCCGACGGGCCGGTCGAGTGGTGCGGGACGAGGATCCGGTCGAAGCCGGCCGTTTCGTGGGCGCGGGCGAAGTCGCGCACGTAGTCGGGGTCGACGACGGGGCCGGCAGGCGGATGGATTTCCGACTGCTTCTGGCTCTGGATCATGCCGATGAATTCGACGCTCATCTGGGTCTCCGATGCAAGGACGGCCCGGCGCGGCCAGCGATGGCCGGCCGGGCGGGAATGGAGCGCAGATTACCGCCGGGATCATGCGGAACGGAAATAATCAATCCCGAATTGAATATCAGATTTGCATGGTTTGGGCGCGTGTGCGTTGCGCATACGCTATGGGCTCACGATCGGGCCGGACGGGGCGCCGGCTGCGTGTCGAGCGGGGCTTGCGCGCCGGATCAACACGACGGGAGCCGGATCGGCATCGGGTTCGGAAGCAGCGGCTCGGGGCGAAGGCAGAGGTGTGCGGCGGATGCGTGCGCGAGCGCCCCGGATCCACGCCACGCGCCCCCGGCGAATCCAGCGCCGATCGCCGCCGGCTCCACGAGCCACCGCCGCCATTCGCCGAGCGATCTTCGCCACGACGTTTTATCCCGTTACCCAGTCACCGAGGGAATCCGTACCGATGTCCGCCAGCCTTGCCGCTTCCTCGCCGCTATCGCCGCAGTCGTCCCAGTCGTCGCTGCGCCACCTGCCTGCCGACGATGCGCGCGTTACCGCGCTGCTCGCGCGTCTCGCGCCCGAACTCGCGGCTGACGCCGCCCGCAACGACGTCGACGGCCGTTTCCCGCACGAGAATTTCGCGCGGCTGCATCGCGCCGGGCTGATCGCGCAGGTCGTGCCGCGCGAGCACGGCGGCGCGGGCGCGACGCTCGCGCAGGCGAGCCGGATCGTGGCCGCGGTCGCGCGCGCCGATCCGGCGACCGCGCTGGTGCTGACGATGACCTATCTGCAGCATCGCGCGCTCGGCCGCGCGGACAACCGCTGGCCCGCGCGCCTGCGGCGTGCGGTGTTCGACAGCGCGGTTGCCGACGGCGCGCTGATCAACGCGCTGCGCGTCGAGCCGGCGCTCGGTTCGCCGTCGCGCGGCGGCCTGCCCGAAACGATCGCGCGTCGCGACGGCGACGGCTGGCGGCTGTCCGGCCACAAGCTGTACAGCACCGGCATTCCGGCGCTGCGCTGGCTGGCCGTGTGGGCCCGCACGGACGAACCCGAGCCGCGCGTCGGCGTGTTCCTCGTGCGGCGCGAGCGCGACACGGAAGTCGATGCGCGCATCCGCGTGATCGAAAGCTGGAATCACCTGGGCCTGCGCGCATCGGGCAGTCACGAGGTGGTATTCGACGACGTGCGGCTGCCCGCGGATCATGCGGTGGACGTGCGTGCGCCCGATGCGTGGGCCGTGTCGGCCGCGAGTCATGCGGATGTCGATGCGCAGGCCGACCAGCAGGCCTGGATGGTCGCGCTGCTCGGCAGCCTCTACGACGCGGTCGCCCGCGCGTCGCGCGACTGGCTGCTCGATTTCGCGACGACGCGCGCGCCGAGCGGGCTCGGTGCGCCGCTCGCGACGCTGCCGCGCGTGCAGGAGGCCGTCGGCGAGATCGAAGGGTGGCTGCATGCGAACCGCGTGCTGCTCGACGAGCACATCGCGCGCACCGATGCGGGCGACCCGCCGACGGTGACGACGAGCGGCCTCGTCAAGCGGACCGTGACGGAACAGGCGATCCGCACGGTCGAGCATGCGTTGAAGCTGTCGGGCAATCACGGGCTGAGCCGCCACAATCCGCTCGAACGCCACTATCGCGACGTGCTGTGCAGCCGCGTGCATACGCCGCAGGACGATGCGATCGCGGTGGCCGCCGGACGGGCCGTGCTCGACGCGGCGGCCCGACGCGCTGCCACGAACGGGGAAGCGGGCGGAACGTCACGCGACGCGCCGGCATCCGGTCGCGACAGCGATGCGTGAGCGGGGCGGCGGGATGGTGGGCGCAAAGGCCAACGCAAACGCAAACGCAACGCCGCCGCGCAGGCGCCGTCGCGCGTGGTCAAGCGGCTTCGTCGTGCCCGGCCGCATCCGCCGGCAGCGCAAACGCGGTGCGCGCGTGCGCGGCCACGGCCAGGAGCGGCGCCTTGAAGCGCGCGGCGTCCTGCCGGTGCAGCAGCCACAGATCGATCTGCGGCTTGAAATCGGCGAGCGGGACGATGTCGACCGCGTCGCGCAGCGGGCTGCCTTCGACGAGCGGCAGCGGCATCAGCCCGATCCCGAAGCCGTTCGCGACGCTCTGCAATTGCAGGTCGCGGCCGTAGGCGTCGAGCGTGACCGGCATCGGCAGCCCCTGCGCGTCGAGCGCGCGGCGCAGCCCCGCACGAAAGCCGCAGCCGTCGGGATTGAGCACCCAGCCGCGCGCATGGCAGTCGGCGAGCCGGTAGCTGCGGCGCGGCCAGTCGCCCTTGCGGCCGACCGCGACGAGCCGCGTGGCCAGCAGCCGCTCGCCTTCGACCTGCGGCGGCAGCACCATCTCGCGGGCCAGAAACACCAGCGCGGCGTCGAGTTCGCGGTGCGCGACGCGTTCGACGAGCATGCCGCCCCACGCGGTCGTGACCTGCGTGGCGAGCGCCGGCCATTGCGCGGCGAGCTGCGCGATCAGGCCGGGCAGCATCAGCTCGCCGAGCCCTTGCGTGAGGCCGACACGGAATTCGCCGGCGGGCGGCCGCTGGCCGGCCGTCAGTTCGCGCAGCGCGTCGACTTCGCGCAGGATCGCGCGGCACTGCTCGAACACCTGCAGGCCGATGTCGGTCGGGCGCGGCGGCTTCGTGTTGCGGTCGAGCAGCGTGACGCCGAGCGCCTCCTCGAGGTTCTGCACGCGCCGCGTGATCGCGGGCTGCGTCATGCCGAGCTCGGCCGCGGCCTGGCTCAGCGTCTGGCCGCGAACGACCGCTGCAAAAGCATCGATATCGCTAATTTTCATGTTTGTTCTGCATGGTATTTCGGGTGCATCATGACGAGCCATCATATTCGGCATCATATTCGAGGAGGCAGCCGATGAGTACGCTTTCGTTGCAGCAGACGCCGCTGCGTCCGTTCGTCGACGGGCTGGGCGCGCTGCTCGCGTCCGGCGCGAACGAGGCGCGCATCCTCGACGAGGGCGGCGCGCTGCTGGCCGCGCTCGTCGCGCACGACGACTGGCTGCCCGACGCGTTCGCGCAGCCCGATCCCGAGCGTTACCGCCAGTACCTGCTGCATCTCGATCCCGACGCGCGGTTTTCCGTCGTCAGCTTCGTGTGGGGGCCCGGCCAGACGACGCCGATCCACAACCACACGGTGTGGGGACTGATCGGGATGCTGCGCGGCGGCGAGTTTTCGCAACCGTACCGGTTCGACGCGGCCGGCAGGCCGGTGCCGGCGGGCGACGCGGTACGGCTGCAGCCGGGCGACGTCGAGGCCGTGTCGCCGCGCATCGGCGACGTCCATCGAGTGACCAACGCGTTCGACGACCAGGTGTCGATCAGCATCCACGTGTACGGCGCGAACATCGGCCAGGTCGAACGTGCGGTGTTCCTGGACGACGGCACCGTGAAGCCGTTCGTGTCCGGCTATTCGAATGCGTGACCGGACGCGTGACGCCGCAAGTCGCGGGCGCCCCGTTGCGAGGGCACGCCCGCGGGCATCGAACTGCATCCGTTTTCCGTGTGCTTTCTTCACCGACTCCAACAGAATCCGACAGAGACATCGTGACGCAATCCGTTGATTCCACTTCCCGTTTCCCCGTCGCGTCGTACCAGGACGTACGCGCGCGCCTGCTGGCCCGCGACGAAATCGCGCTGATCGACGTGCGCGAGGAAGATCCCTACGCGCAGGGCCACCCGCTGTGGGCCGCCAACTTTCCGCTGTCGAAGCTCGAACTCGACGCATGGACGCGCATTCCGCGCCGCGACACGCCGATCGTCGTGTTCGGCGAAGCCGGCGGCGAGGATCTCGCGCCGCGCGCGGCCGAGAAACTCGCGCAGCTCGGCTATACCGACGTGCGGCTGCTCGACGGCGGCCTCGCGGGCTGGCTCGCCGCGGGCGGCGAACTGTTCATCGACGTGAACGTGCCGAGCAAGTCGTTCGGCGAATGGGTCGAGGCCGAGCGCCATACGCCGTCGCTGTCCGCGCAGGAGGTGCGGGCGCTGATCGATGAAAAGGCCGACGTCGTGATCGTCGACGCGCGCCGCTTCGACGAATACCAGACGATGAACATCCCGACGTCGACGAGCGTGCCGGGCGCGGAACTCGTGCTGCGCGTGCGCGCGCTCGCGCCGAATCCGGCAACGCAGGTGGTGGTGAACTGCGCGGGCCGCACGCGCAGCATCATCGGCACGCAGTCGCTCGTCAACGCGGGGTTGCCGAACCCGGTCGCGGCACTGCGCAACGGCACGATCGGGTGGACGCTCGCCGGCCAGACGCTCGAGCACGGCGCCGCGCGACGCTTTCCGGACGAGATCGCACCCGCGCAGCGTGAGGAAGCACGCCGCGCCGCGCGCGCGGTGGCCGAGCGCGCGGGCGTGCCGCGCATCGCGCTCGCGGAGCTCGCCGCGCTCGACGAACCGGGCCGCACGCTGTACCGCTTCGACGTGCGCACGCCGGAGGAATACGAGGCCGGCCATCTGCCGGGCTTCCTGGGCACGCCGGGCGGCCAGCTCGTGCAGGAGACCGACCATCACGCGGCCGTGCGCGGCGCGCGGATCGTGCTCGCCGACGATGACGGCGTGCGCGCGGACATGACCGCGTCGTGGCTCGCGCAGATGGGCTGGGACGTGCGGGTGCTCGAGCCGGCCGGCACGGCGGCGTTCACCGAGCGCGGCCAGCCGCCGCGCGACGTGCCCGCGACGCCGCAGGTGAGCGAGGTGTCGCCCGCGACGCTCGCGGGCTGGCTGAAGGAGGCGGCCGCGGGCGAGCTCGCGATCGTCGACGTGACGGCCAGCGCGAACTACGTGAAGCGCCATATCCCCGGCGCGTGGTTCGTCGTGCGCGCGCAGTTGCGCGACGCGCTCGCCGCGATTCCGCCGGCGCGGCGCTATGTGTTCACGTGCGGATCGAGCCTGCTCGCGCGGTTCGCGGCGGACGACGCGCGCTCCTTGCTGCCGGCTTCCGCGGCGATCTCGGTGCTGACCGGCGGCACGGCCGCATGGATCGACGCGGGGTTGCCGCTCGAGCACGGCGAGACACGCCTCGCGTCGCCGCGCGTCGATCGCTACCGGCGCCCGTACGAAGGCACCGACAACGCGGCCGCCGCGATGCAGGCGTATCTCGACTGGGAATACGGGCTGGTCGACCAGCTGAAGCGGGACGGCACGCACCACTTCCGCGTGATCTGACCACGGCGCGGCAACCGGCGTGCGGTACGCGATGCGCCGCGCCCGGTTGCCGCATGTTCAGCGGCTCATCGTATGCGGCACGTTCAGCGCGCTCAGCGCTTGAACGTATCGACGGCCGTGCGGCCGACGGCCGGATCGTCGGTGAAGAAGCCGTCGATGCCCGCGCGCAGGTAGGCCTGGATCTCGCGCACCGAGCCCGCGGTGTTGCGCGTGGCCGGTGTACCGCCGTCCTTCAGCGACGCGGGCAGGAAGTTGTTCTCCGGACGGAACGTATACGGATGCACGACGAGGCCGGCTGCGTGCGCGTCACGCACGTACGACGTCGGCTGCTGCAGCGTGCCGTCCGCGGCCACCGCGATGATCGACGTCTTGTACGGGCCGACGCCGTTCGCATAGGACGCGATCTCGCGCATCCCGTCGCGCGTCGACAGGTCGCCGTAAGTGCGCTTGTCGTTCGCCTTCACGAAGTCGTACGGACGCTGGCCGGCTTCGTCCATCAACTGCACGAGCTTCCAGTTCGGCTGGCTCGACTTGATCCGGTTGCGGATCGCCTTCAGGTTCGCGACCTCGAACGACTGGATGTAGACGGTCGCCGTGCGCGCCGTGTACGGATCTTTCTGCAGCGCGTCGACGAGACGGTCCTCGAGCGGCAGGCCGATCGACTGGAAGTAGGTCGGGTGCTTGGTTTCCGGATACAGGTGGATCGTGCGGCCGGTCTGCGCGGACATCTGTTTCGCGAGCGCGACGATCTCGTCGAAGGTCGGAATCTCGAACTGATCGTTGTACGTGGTGTTCGCCGGGCGCACCTGCGGAATGCGCTCGCGGGCACGCAGCGTCTTGAGCTCGGCGAGCGTGAAGTCCTCGGTGAACCAGCCGGTCAGCTGCGTGCCGTCGATCGTCCTGGTCGCCTTGCGGCTCGCGAACTGCGGCAGCGTCGACACGTTCGTCGTGCCGGAGATCTCGTTCTCGTGGCGCGCGACGAGCACGCCGTCGCGGGTCGCGACGAGGTCGGGCTCGATCACGTCCGCGCCGTCCTCGATCGCCTTGCGGTACGACGCGAGCGTGTGCTCGTGGCGCAGCGCGCTCGCGCCGCGATGGCCGACCACCTGGACCTTCGCGGAGATCGGCCGGGCGGAATCGGACGCCGAGACGTCGTCGCCGCCGCAGGCGGCAAGCAGGACGGCGGCGGCACAGGCGAACGGGATGCAGCGCAGGGCGGTCGGGCGCGGGAAGAGCATGTCGATGAACCTTCGGAACGGAAGTCGGTGAAAGGGCAAGCGGTCCGGCGATGCGGGGCCGCGTGAGCGAACGGGACGCGATCGTCGCACCGGATCATTACATATGTATTACTTGCGCCTTTCTGTTTTGTTGTCGCGTCAGGCGTGAGAATTGCGGGAACACGTCGCGGTCGAGACGGTGCGATCCGCCCGTCGCCGCCAGCCGGCGCCGCGATCGTCGCGCCGACGCGGTTCGGCAGTTGCGCGCCCACTTCGTCGGACGGATCGCGAGCGTGGTCGCCGGATGCACTAAACTTGCGGGACTTTTGCATCGCCGCGCCGGGCCGACACCCGCCCGCGCACGGCGATGCGGCGACTCGCTGGCCGGCGCGGGCGCCCGGCGCCCGCGTGCGTCCGGGGCCCGCGCCGGCCGATTTTTACCGACCCATGACGACGCATACCGATCCCGCCTACCTGCTCGGCGACCTGCTGAAGAACGTTTCCCGCTCCTTCTACCTGACGCTGCGCGTGCTGCCCGACGGCATGCGCGACCCGGTCGGCCTGGCCTACCTGCTCGCGCGCGCGGCCGACACGATCGCCGACACGGCGCTGGTCGCGCCCGATCGCCGCGCGGCGCTGCTGACCGACCTGCGGAACGAAGTCGAGCGGCTCGGCGACGGCGCGGTGCTGTCGCGCTCGCTCGAGGACGTGACGCGGATGCAGACGGATTCGCACGAACACGTGCTGCTCGGCTCGATGCAGCCGATGCTCGCGCTGCTGCGCGCGCAGCCGGATGCGGACTGCGCATCGATCCGCAAGGTCGTCGCGACGCTGACGTCGGGGATGGAATTCGACCTGCGCACGTTCCCCGACGAACAGTCGGGCCGCGTCGCGTCGCTGCCGAACCGTGCCGAGCTCGATCGCTACACGTACCTGGTCGCCGGCTGCGTCGGCGAATTCTGGACCGACATGACCGGCGCGCACACGCGCGCCGCGCGCGGCTGGGACGTGCCGGACATGCGCGAGAAGGGCATCCGTTTCGGCAAGGCGCTGCAGATGACCAACATCCTGCGCGACTGCGCGAAGGATCTGCGGATCGGCCGCTGCTATCTGCCGGAGGACGTGCTGGCCGCATACGGCGTCGGCGTCGCCGACCTGATGACACCCGATGCGTCGGCGCGCGCGCGCGGCGTGCTGGTCGACCTGCTGCGCGTGACGCTCGACCAGTATCGCGACGCGTGCCGCTACACGCTCGCGATTCCGCGCCGCTTCGTGCGGCTGCGGCTCGCGTGCCTGTGGCCGATCATGATCGGCCTCGAAACGCTCGAACTGCTGGCCGGCCACGATGCGTGGCTCGATCCGGCGACGCCGGCGAAGGTGCCGCGCAAGCGGATCTACCGGATCATGGCGTCGTCGCTCGCGCTCGTCGGTTCGAACGCCGCGATCCGTGCGCGGATCACCGCGCTCGTCGACGCGGTGAACGCGCGGATCGCGCAGCCGTCCGCGCGCTGAATCGCGCTGAACGATGCCGGCGCGTGACGCGACCAGCGTCGGCATCGCCCCTCGGCCCGCGTTCGCCGGGCCGCTCACGTCTCCCGTCCGATGGTCCGCGCGCGGACTGAAACGTTTTCACGATTTCGCTTCCCGAAACGTGGGTGTCATGAATGTCAGCGATCCTGCGCGGCGGCGTGAATCGCGGCGTCAGCCGCGCTCGCGCATTCGTAAGAAGGTTGTTGCCGAGGGCGTCTGACGACATTGGACGGTCGCGATGCACCAGTAAAAATGTAAAGCTAGGGTTTTCACCGGGAAATGCCGGCAAGGCCCGCTGCGTAAGCGTTTTCAGGTGTTATGTAACCGTTTGGTGAACCCCCGCGTTGCGTCGATCATACGATGACCGACCGCACATGTTGGGAAACGATTGGTAATCCGTCAGAATCGCACCGGCATGTACTCGCACATGTGTCAGTCATAAAACCACACCAGAAAAGAAATCATTCTTTGAGGACGGAGAATCAATGAAAAAGCGCGTCGCTTTCGCCATGACGGCAGCGGGTCTCGCAGCCGCTACCGCAGCCCACGCCCAGAGCAGCGTGACCCTGTACGGTATCGTCGATAACGCTATCGCCTGGCAGAACAACTCGTCGGCCACCAGCGCGGTTTCGGGCGGTCACTCGAAGGTGCAGATGGCCACCGGCATTTGGGCAGGCAGCCGCTTCGGCCTGAAGGGCAGCGAAGACCTCGGCGGCGGCACGAAGGCGATTTTCCAGTTGGAAGCCGGCTTCAACGCGAACAACGGCTCGTCGCAATGGACGAACGGCATCTTCACGCGTCAGGCGTGGGTTGGTCTGACCAACGCGACGTACGGTACGCTGACGGCCGGCCGCCAGTACACCGCGTACTACACGCTGCTGTCGCCGTATAGCCCGACGACCTGGCTGACCGGTTACTACGGCGCGCACCCGGGCGATATCGACTCGCTCGACACCAGCTACCGCGCGAACAACTCGCTCGTCTACATGTCGCCGAAGTTCTACGGCTTCACGGTCGGCGGTTCGTACTCGCTCGGCGGCGTGGCAGGCAGCTTCAACCGCGGCTCGACCTGGAGCGCGGCGGTCCAGTACCTGAACGGCCCGGCAGGCATCGCGGTTGGCTATCAGCGCATCAACAACGCGACGCTCGGCGGCGGCGTGTGGGGCGCGAACTCGACCGCGCAAAACGGTCTGGATTCGAGCGGCAACGGTGCGGAGCAGGCCGTGTCGTCGATCAACGGCGGCTACAAGACGGCACAGTCGCAGCAACGTGTCGCCGTGACGGCCGGTTACCAGTTCACGCCGGCGTGGGACATCTCGGTGTCGTACTCGAACGTCCAGTACATCCCGGGCAACCTGTCGGCATTCCACAATACGGCGATCTTCAACACGGCGGGCGCAGTGCTGCACTGGAAGGCAGCGCCGCAGTGGGACTTCGCGGCAGGCTACTCGTACACGCGTGCGACCCAGTCGAACGGCATCTCGAGCTCGGCCAAGTACCATCAGGTCACGCTGTCGCAGTACTACAGCCTGTCGAAGCGCACGGGCCTGTACGCGGTTGAAGCGTATCAGCACGCTACCGGCAACACGATCAGCGGCCTGACCGGCGGCATCGTCAATGCAACGACGTCGATCGGCGACGGCGTGGGCGCAGGTTCGAAGCAGAACCAGATCGCGGCCGGCGTCGGCCTGATCCACCGCTTCTGATGCCGCGCGGCGCGCGAGCGCCGCTTACGGCTTCCGGTACGAAAACCGGCCTTCGGGCCGGTTTTTCCATTTGCGGCACGTGTGGTGCGTATTGCGGGTTCGGTCATGGATGGTCGTCGAATGGAAGCGCGCGGCGACGGCTGTCGAGCCCGACAAGTGTGCCGCTCATGCGGTGCATGACGTGCAGGCCGGCAATGCCCGGTCGGCGCCGACGCCGTCGTGTCGATCACCGCGCCGCATCATCCATCCAGTTCCCCGCCAGCGCCTGGAACAGCGCCGCCGTGTCGGCCAGCCGGTCGGCCTGCGCGCGCGTGCGGTCGAGCGCGGTCTGCAATGCCTGCCGCTGGGCGTCGAGCAGCGCGAACGCGCTGATCCCGCCCGCCGCGTAACGGTCGCCGGCGATCGCGTTGCCTGCCGCCGCTTCCCGTGCGGCCGTGTCCCGCGCTTGCAGCGCCGTCGCATCGTGTTCGACCGCGCGCATCGCGTCGGCGACCTGCTGGAGCGCCAGCAGCACGGTTTCCCGATAGCTCGCGAACGCGGCGTCGTACGCGGCTTCGGCCGCGCGCTTCCTCGCGTGCAGCTCGCCGCCATGAAAGAGCGGCTGCGTCAGGCCGAGGCCGACATTCCACACATTGAGCCCGCTCACGATATCCGCGATGCGCGTGCGTTCCGAACCGATCCCCGCCGAAATCGAAAAACGCGGATACAGGTTCGCGGTCGCCACGCCGACGTTCGCGCTCGCCTGGTGCAACACGGCCTCCGCCGCGCGGATATCGGGCCGTTCGCGCGCGAGCGTCGACGGCAGTGCGACCGGCAGCGTGCGCGGCAGCGTGAGCGCGTCGAGCGCGAGGTCGGGCAGCTCGGCACCGGACGGCGGCGCGCCCAGCAGGATCGCGAGCCGGTGGCCGGCCTGCGCGTAGCGGGCCGCGAGCGGCGGCAGCGAGGCCTGCGTCTGCGCGAGCAGCGTGCGCTGCGCATGCACGTCGGCCTGCGATACGCCGCCCGCCGCGAAGCGCGCGTCGACGATCCGCAACTGCCGGGCTTGCGCGTCGACGAGCTGCCGCGTGAGCGCGATCTGCTGCGCGAGCGACGCGCGCAGGATCGCAGTCGCGACGACGTTGCCCGCGAGCGTCAGGCGTGCGGCGTCGAGCAGGTACGCCTGATAGTCGACCTGGGCGCGCAACGCCTCGAGCGCGCGCCGGTTGCCGCCGAACACGTCGAGCGCGTACGACACGCTCACCGACGCGTCGTACAGCGTAAACGGCCCGGGATTCGGCACGTTGGCGGGCAGCCCGAATGCAGCGATGTCGACCTTCTCGCGCGTGGCGGACAGGTTCGCATCGACGCGCGGCAGCATCGTCGCGCCGGCTTCGGCCGCGTGGTTCTGTCGCGCTTCGTCGAGCCGCGCGCGGGCCTCGGCGAGCGTCGGGCTGTTGTGCCACGCGGTATCGACGAGCCGGTTCAGCGGTGCCGAGCCGAACGCGGTCCACCACTGTTGCGGCGTGTGCGCGGCCGATGCGAACGTCTGCGCGTCGCCGGCCGGGCCGCCGGCGGCGGCCGTCGTGACCGGCGGGTCATCGCGCGTGTATTGCCGTGTGGCCGGCGCATCGGGCGTGCGGAAATCCGGCCCGACCGAGCAGCCGGCGACGAGCAGCGCAACGGCTGCCCATGCGCTGCGGCGGGCGGCGGGGCGGGCGCGACGCGAAGCCGGTTTCATCGTGCGGCCCCTAGTCGAGCGTGCGCCGGTAGAAGCGCAGCGCGACGCCCATCACGACGAGCGTAAACAGCGCGACGGGCCACACGGACGGCCACAGGTCGGCCCAGCCGTTGCCTTTCAGCAGGATGCCGCGCACCAGGCGGTTGAAGTAGGTTAGCGGCAGCAGGTTGCCGATGAACTGCGCCCACTTCGGCATCCCGGCGAACGGAAACATGAAGCCCGACAGCAGGATGTTCGGCAGGAAGTAGAACACCGCGAGCTGCATCGCCTGCAACTGGTTCTGCGCGAGCGACGACAGCGTGATGCCGACCGTCAGGTTCGCGGCGATGAAGAGCAGCGCGGACAGGTAGATCGCGACCATGCCGCCGACGAACGGCACGTGGAACACGAAGCGCGCGGCCACGAGGATGATCGACACCTGGATCAGCCCGATGAACACGTACGGGACGATCTTGCCCGTCATCACCTCCAGCGGCCGCACGGGCGTCGCCAGCAGGTTCTCCATCGTGCCGCGCTCGCGTTCGCGCGTGATCGCGAGGCCCGTCATCATCACCATCGTCATCGTCAGGATCACGCCCATCAGGCCCGGCACGACGTTGTACTGCGTGATGCCTTCCGGGTTGTACAGGCGGTGCAGCACGATGTCGAACGCGGCCGGGCGACCGTTCAGGTGCGCGAGCGGGCCCGTCAGGTCCTTGTCGGCGACGGGTTGCACGAGGCCCGGCAGCGCGCCGAGCGCCGATGCGGTCGCGACGGGGTCGGTCGCGTCCGCCTCGACGAGCAGCGACGGGCGCTCGCCGCGCAGCAGCCGCTTCGAGAAGTCGGCCGGCACGCTCAGCACGAACTGCACGTCGCCGCGTGCGAGCGCATGCTGGCCGGCCGCTTCGTCGGGCAGCGTCGCGACGATGTCGAAATACGCGGAATTGCGCATCGCGGCGATGAAGCTGCGCGCGAACGGGCTCGAGTCGGCGACGATCACCGCGGTCGGCAGGTGCTTCGGATCGGTGTTGATCGCGAAGCCGAACAGCGCGAGCTGGATGATCGGCACGCCGACGATCATCGCGAACGTCACGCGGTCGCGGCGCAGCTGCAGGAATTCCTTCAGCACGATGCTCCACCAGCGCGCGACCGAGAACGCGTCGCGCAGGCCCGTCCACGTGCTCATGTCGCCGCTCCGCCGGGCGGCCCGGATGCGCGGCCCATCATGTAGATGAAGACGTCTTCGAGCCCGGTGTCGATCGGCGAGACCTGCAGCTGCGCGTGACCGTTCTCCTGCGCGCCGGGCTGCGCCGCGACCTGCGCGAGCGTCGCGTCGAGCAGCGCTCGATCGCGGCCGCTCACGTGCAGCGTCGAGCCGAACACGACCGTCTGGTCGACGCCCGGCATCGTGCGCAGGCGCGCGGACAGTTCCGCCAGGTGCCCGCCGGTGACCGTGCGCGTCGACAGGTGCTGCGACGCGACGATTTCCGCGGCCGTGCCCTGCGCGAGCAGTTCGCCGGACGCGATGTACGCGAGCTTGTGACAGCGCTCGGCCTCGTCCATGTAGTGCGTGCTGACGAGTACCGAGATGCCTTGCGCGGCCAGCCGGTGCAGCTCTTCCCAGAAGTCGCGGCGCGCGGCCGGATCGACGCCGGCAGTCGGTTCGTCGAGCAGCAGCAGCTCCGGCTCGTGCAGCATGCACGCGGCGAGCGCGAGGCGCTGTTTCCAGCCGCCCGACAACGCGCCCGTGAGCTGGTCCGCGCGGCTCGCGAGACCGAGCCCGTCGAGCGCGCGCGCGACAGCCGCCTGACGATCGGGCATCCCGTACACGCGTGCGACGAAATCGAGGTTCTCGCGGATCGACAGGTCTTCCCAGTACGAGAAGCGCTGCGTCATGTAGCCGACGCGGCGCTTGATCTGCGCGCTGTCGCGCACGATGTCGTAGCCGAGACAGGTGCCGCTGCCCGAGTCGGGCGTGAGCAGGCCGCACATCATGCGGATCGACGTCGTCTTGCCGCTGCCGTTCGGCCCGAGAAAACCGAAGATCTCCCCGCGCGCGACGCGCAGCGAGACGTCCTTCACGACGTGCTTGTCGCCGAAGCGCTTGTTCAGGCGGTCGACGTCGATCGCATACGGGGCGGGCGGTGCGTTCATCGCATCCTCACGGCGACGGGCTGGCCCGGGTGCAGCTTCGGCGCGTCGGCGACGGCGGGGCGCGCCTCGACCATGAATACGAGTTTGGTCCGGCTCTCGTTGCTGTAGATCACGGGCGGCGTGTACTCGGCCGCGCGCGACACGTAGGTGACGCGCGCGGGGACGTCGGCCGGGCAGCCGTCGCAGCGGATCGCAACCGTGCGCCCCGGCGCGATCGACGCGACGGCGGCCTCCGGCACGAAGAACCGCACTTTCAGGTTCTGCGGCGGCAGCATCTGCACGACCGGATTGCCGGCCTGCACCCATTCGCCGACGCGATACAGCGTGTCGTACACGCGCCCGGCGGCGGGCGCGGCGACGCGCTTCTGGTCGAGTTTCCATTGCGCTTCGGTGACGGCCGCCTGCGCGGCATCGACCTGCGCGGCCTGGGCCGCCACCTGCTGCGCGCGGCCCGGCAGGCGCGCGACGTCGACCTGGTTCTGCAACTCGCGCACCTGTGCGGCGGTGGTTTGCGCGGACGTGCGCGAATCGTCGAGCTGCTGCTTCGACAGGCCGCCGGCCGCGTACTGGCGTTCGTCGCGCGCGAATTGCGCGGCGGCCCGCGCGGCCTGTGCCGCGGCCTGCGCGAGCTGGGCCCGCGTGACCGCGACTTCCTGCGGGCGCTTGCCGGTCTGCAGGTCGGCAAGCTGCGCGCGCGCGGCCTCGAGCTGGTGTTGCGCCTGCCGCAGCGCGGCCGTTTCGTTGACGGCTTCGAGCGAGAACACCGGCGCGCCGGCCGCGACGGCCTGGCCGCGTTCGACCGACAGTTGCGTCAACGTGCCCGCCTGCGACGACGACAGGTATACGAACTCGCCTTCGACATAGCCCTGGAAGGTCGTGACGTCGTTCGCCGGCCGTCCGCAACCGGCGAGCAGCGCGACGGCGGCGGCCAGCGCGAGCGGCAGCGGGCGGGGCGCGTTCACGATGGCCTCCGTCGCGCATGCGCGTCGGGATGCGGCGCGGCGGCGGGCGGTTGCATGCCGGAACCGAGCAGCGCGCGGACGTGGCGCTGCAGCACGTCGCGATCGATCGGCGGCAGGCCGCGCGCGCTCTGCCACAGCTTCGCGGTGGCGAGCGGCAGCATCACCAGCGCGATGATCGAATGGAACAGGAACGCGGGTTCGAGCGCGGGGTTCAGCGTGCCGGCCTGCTGCGCGGCGCGGATGCGCTCGGCAAACCGCCCGACATGCTCGAGCGGAATGCGCCGGATCATCCGCTCGCGCAGCAGCCCGCCCTCGTGGACGATCTCGCGCAGCCAGATCGACGGCAGCCAGGGCATGCGATGCGTGACGTCGAAGAAGCGGTCGACGAGCTCGGCGACGAGCGCGAACGGATCGTTTTCGATCTGCGGCGCGGTCGGCCGCCACACGAACGCGATGACCTGCGCGAGCCGCTCCTCGACGATCGCGTCGAGCAGCTGCTCGCGATTCGTGAAGTAGTAGTGAACCATCGCCGACGTGACGCCGGCGGCCGCAGCGATCTGCGCGACCGTCGTCGCGGCGATGCCGCGCTCGGCGAACAGCTGCATCGCGACGTCGAGCATGTGGTCGCGCAGGTCGAAGTCGTCCACCGACGGGCGGCGCCCGCGCGGCCTGGCGACGGTGGATTTCGCGTTCATGAAATCGACGCTAATTGATGAGTTAGTTAATTTCAAGGCAGGGTTTTCGCCCGCGTTGATCGCGATCAGGCGAGTGGCGAATGGCGGGGCGGACGGGCGGGGCGGCGGCGTGGCGAAGGGGCGTGCGCCGGCGGTGGAGTGTAGGGAGCGGCTAATGCGGAAGACGCGGGAACTCGCGGGGAACTGGCGGGTGATCGACGGGGGAAATGGCGGGTGAAACGTTGATCGAAACGTGGGTGAAACGGCCGGCGAAACGGCGGCGAAACGGCGGGCGAAACAGCGGCGAAACAGCGGCGAAACAGCGGCGAAACAGCGGCGAAACAGCGGGCGAAACGGCCGAGCCCGACACCTGCTAGGAAGTCGCGCGGCACGGGGCGGGACGCCGGCCGTGCAGCACGGCGGCGCGCCCGACGCGGCACGGCCTCCTAAATCACTGATCGATCGGCGACTTCAGCGGCACATGCTCGCCCGTCAGCCCGAACACGACGAGTTGCGCGGGTTCGGTCGCGCTCGCATTGCGCGACACCCGGTGGCGCGAACCGGGCGGCTCGTACCAGCCTTCGCCGGCGCGATAGCGGCGCACCGGGCCGTTGTTCACCTGCGACAGCACTTCGCCTTTCGACACGACCGCGAACACCGAGCCGAGGTGCTTGTGCGCTTCGGATGCCTGACCGGGCGCATAGTCGACGGTCGCGACGACGGCGCGCTTGCCGGGCGCTTCGGGCACGGCCTGTTGCATGATCGCGTGCACGCTGTCGCCGGTATCGTGCGCGCGGGCGGCGGCCGGCAGCGCGGCGCCGAGCGCGAGCGACGTGCACAGCATCGCGCGGCGGAGCGTGGAGCTGGAGCGCATCATCGTCGTCTCCCCTTACTCGGGCATCTTGCGGAACGCGATCGCGAAGCGGTTCCACGTGTTGATCGTCGCGATCAGCATCGACAGCTCGAACAACTCCGTGTCGCTGAAATGGGGCTTCACGGCTTCCCACACGGCATCGGGCACGTGATTGTCGGCGACCAGCGTCAGCGCTTCGGTCCATTCGAGCGCCGCACGTTCGCGCTCGGTGAAGAACGGCGTTTCGCGCCAGACGACGACCGTCGCCAGGCGGCGATCGGTTTCGCCGCCGTTGCGTGCGTCGGTGGTGTGCATGTCGACGCAGAACGCACAGCCGTTGATCTGCGACGCGCGCAGCCGGACGAGTTCGGCGAGCGGCTTCTCGATCGAGCTTTTCGCGAGGAATTCCTCGGCGTTGCGCATCACCTTGATGGCGTTCGGGCTGGCGGTATAGAAGTTCAGACGCGGTTGCATGGCAGGTCCTGTTCGGTTGGATGCGCCCGGTGGCGCGACAGGACCCACTTTAAGCGTGCCACTGGCCTGCTTGAATGGCCAATTCCTGGAAAATTCAGGTAACCAGTGGCGGGCCGCCGACACGGCCTGAATCCAGCAGCGCGGCCAGCTTCGCGAGCGCGGTGTCGATGCGCAGCGCGTCGATCCCGCCATAGCCGAACAGCAGCCCCGCGCGGGCCGCCGAGCCGACGTGGAACGCGGTGATCCCGTACAGGCCGATGTCGTGCTCACGCGCCGCGCGGACCAGCGCGGCTTCGTCGAGCCCCGGTTTCAGGTGCGCGGCGAGGTGGATGCCGGCGGTCGGCACGATCGTGTCGAACCACGGCGCGAGGCCGCCGCGCAGATGCGCGAGCAGCATCTTGCGGCGCGCGTCGTAGTGTTTCTGCACGCGCCGCAGGTGCCGCGCGAAATCGCCTTCGAGCATGAAGCGCGCGAGCGCCGCCTGCGTCAGCGTGCAGGTGTGCCAGTCGACGATCTGCTTCGCCTTGGCGAGCGCGCCGCGCAGCGCGCGCGGCGGAATCGCGTAGCCGATCCGCAGTTCGGGAAAGATCGTCTTCGAGAAGGTGCCGACGTACGCGACCAGACCCGTGCGGTCGAGGCTCTTCAGCGATTCCACCGGCCGGCCTTCGAAGCGGAACTCGCCGTCGTAGTCGTCCTCGATGATCACCGCGCGGCGGCGCTGCGCCCATTCGAGCAGCGCGACGCGCCGCTCCAGCGTCATCGGCATCCCGAGCGGGAACTGGTGCGACGGTGTCACGTAGACGAGGCGCGCGTCGTCGGGCAGCCGCCCGGTGACGAGGCCGTGCGCATCGACCGGCACGCCGATCACCGTCGCGCCGAGCGACGCGAACGCCGCGCGCGCCGGCGGATAACCGGGATTCTCGACCGCGACGACGTCGCCGGGCCGCACGACCACGCGTGCGATCAGGTCGAGCGCCTGTTGCGCGCCTTGCGTGACGAGCACGTCGTCCCAGCCGCACGCGACCGCGCGGCTGAACGCGACGTAGCGCGCGATCGCGCCGCGCAGCTGCGGGTCGCCGGCCGGCGCATGGTACTGGCCGGGGCCGCGCGCCTGCTGGCGCAGCGCGTGATGCAGGCAGCGGCGCCATGCGTCGAACGGAAACAGTGCCTTGTCGGTCACGCCGCCGCGGAAGTCGAACGCGGGCGCGTCCTGCGGCGTGGGCATCGCGAGCGCGTCGGGCAGTTCGTCCCACAGCGCGCGTGCGTCGACGGCATGGACGGGCGGCGCGTCCTCGACGAGCGACGGCGTTGCCGCCGCCGCGTGCGGAACCCGCGCCAGGCCGCCGGCGACGAACGTGCCGTCGCCCGCGCGCGTGTTCAGGTAACCCTCGGCGACGAGACGTTCGAACGCGTCGAGCGTCGTCTTGCGCGACACGCCGAGCTGCTTCGCGAGATCGCGCGTCGACGGCAGCCGGGCGCCGCCTTCGAGCCGCCCGTCGACGATCGCGGTGCGCAACTGCCGGAAGATCTGCCCGGTCAGGTCGTGACGGCCTTCGATGCGGATCGCGATGTCCATCGCAGTGGTTACCTCGAATGCGGAAATATGACGTCGATCAGCATACCGGAAGTTCATGGCCGGATCGGCGTTCGCGCATGCGCGGGCGGCATCGTTCGGCCAGGGCACGCGCGTGGCGTCGAGGAGGCAGTGAAAGGCGGCACATGGCACGCAACGCGCGCCGGATGCGGCAAATGGCACGGCGCGCTGCGGCGCCCCGGCCGGCTGGGCATCCGCCCGCTGCCGGCAGTGCCATTCGATTGCGTCGGCGCCCGCCGCTGCCTTACGATCCACCAGACCCCCCGACCGGAGTGCGCTCATGCTGTCCGAAGACGAACTCGCGCTGCTCGATGCGATCCGCGCCACCGGCAGCCTGTCGCGGGCGGCCGCACGGCTCGGCAAGGCGCCGTCGACCGTGTCGCACGCCGCGCGGCAGCTCGAAACACGCTTCGACGCGCTGCTGTTCGACCGCCGCGGCTACCGGCTGCAGCTCACGCCGGCCGGCCAGCTGCTGACCGACGAGGCATCGCGCCTCGCGCTGGACGTCGCGCGGCTCACGCAGCGCGTGCGGCAGGTCGCGAGCGGCTGGGAGGACCGGCTGTGGATCGTCAGCGACGAGGTGCTGGAATTCGATACGCTGCTGCCGGTCGTCCGCGCATTCGATGCGCTCGATTCGGGCGTGTCGCTGCGTTTCACGCACGAAGTGCTCGGCGGCACCTGGGAAGCGCTGCGCGATGGTCGCGCGGATCTGGTCGTCGGCGCGACCAACGAGCCGCCGGCGATTCCGGGCTTCAAATGGTTCGAACTCGGCGCGATGGAGTGGGTGTTCGCCGTCGCGCCGCGCCATCCGCTGGCGTCGGCGGGCGCGCGGCTGACCCGGGACGCGATCGGCGCGCATCGCGCGGTCGTCGTCGCCGACTCGTCGCGGCAGGCCGTCGGCCGTGTGTACGGACTGCTCGGCGGGCAGGCGGTGCTCGCGGTGCCGTCGATGCGCGCGAAGATCCTCGCGCAGCGCGACGGGCTCGGCGTCGGCTGGGTGCCGCGCCGGCGGGTCGCGTCGCTGCTGGCGCGCGGCGAGCTGGTCGAAAAGGAAACGGCCGATCCGCGCGAGCCGAACGTTTTGTATGTCGCGTGGCGCGGCGACCGCGACGGCCGCGCGCTGCAATGGTGGCTGGAGCAACTGCGCGAACCGCGGCTCGCGCAGCGCCTGCTCGACGGGATCGACGTGTCGGGCTGAGCGCGCCGGGCCGGCACGCGCCGGACGGCCGGGGCAAACACGTTCGAAGATTTCGCACGTGTCTGCCGCGCCGGTCGTACGGCAAGGCCGGGCGCCGCGCGCATCCTGTGTTCACGGTCAACTCACCGGTTCAAGGAGAACATCATGCAACGCTTCGAAGGAAAAACGGTCCTCGTCACGGGCGGCAACAGCGGCATCGGCCTGGCGGCCGCACGGGCATTCGCGGCCGAAGGCGCGCGGGTCGTCATCACCGGCCGCGACGAGCAGACGCTTGCCGCCGCGCGCGAGTCGCTCGGCGACGGCGCGCTCGCGATCCGCAACGAGGCCGGCAGCGTCGCGTCGGCGCGGGCGCTGGCGGACGCGATCGCGGCCGCCGGTGCGCGCCTCGACGCCGTGTTCATCAACGCGGGCGTCGCCAAACTCGCACCGTTCGCGGATATCGACGAGGCGTTGTGGGACCTCGTGTTCGACACGAACGTGAAGGGCGCGTATTTCCAGATCCAGGCGCTCGTCCCGCTGCTGAACCGCGGCGCGTCGATCGTGATCAACGGCTCGATCAACGCGCACATCGGGATGCCGGGGTCGTCCGTGTATGCGGCGAGCAAGGCGGCCGTCAATTCGTTCGCGAAGACGCTGTCGACGGAACTGCTGCCGCACGGCGTACGGGTGAACGTGGTGAGCCCCGGGCCGGTCCAGACGCCGCTGTACGGCAAGCTCGGCCTCGATGCGGCGACGCTCGACGAGACGGCCGACAAGATCAGGGGGCTCGTCCCGATTGGCCGGTTCGGCACGCCGGATGAAATCGCGTCGACGGTGCTGCACCTGAGCGCGCCCGAGTCGGCGTTCATCGTCGGCGCGGAAATCATCGCGTCGGGCGGGATGGGCTTGCTTTGAGCGTAGAACCGGCGGGGCTGCACGGCCTGACGCGAGGTCAGGAGCTGCAGCCCGCCATGCAATCGCATCGCTAGCGCGATGCACAGGCGTCACGGACGTCGCCGGCCTGATCGCGTCCGTGGAGCTGCGTGACCGTCAACCCCGAGAACGTCGCGCTCCCGTGCTCGGCGAACACGGCGACGCGGTCCGCATCGGGCGGCGGGAAGATCAGGTCCGTCAGCGCGACGCGGCCGCCGTTCGCGAACACCTCGACCGAACCACGATCGACGACGATTTCGAGCCGAAGCTTCCCGTGCTCGAGTGGCAGATCGACGATGTGCTCGCGGCTGAACGTGCCCGCGAAATCCGTGGCGCCGGAGCGCGAGCGGTCGAGCGTCAGCGTGCGCTTCGCCGTGTCGTACACGATCCGGGTGCCGATCGAGCCATCCGCGGAGCCCCGCACGATCAAACCCGCGCGGGCCGCGCGCCGCGGCGCGATCGTCACCGTGATGCGCTGGACGGTGCCGCGCGTGGTGTCCGACAGCGTGCGCGTGGCGGACTCGACGTTCAGGTTGCCTTCATGCACGGCGGGCCGCCCGTCGGCCCACGCATCGAACGCGGCTGCCGGCGTCACGATGAGCGTCGGTTCACCGCCGATCGTCTTCAACGCGAGTTCGCGCGGCACCGTCGTCGCGCCGCGCCAGGGCGCCGTCGGCGCTTTCGCCGCGTAGTCCCAGTTGCTCATCCATGCAATCGCGACAGGGCGCGCGCCCGGCGCGCCGGAGAACGTGCCGGCCGCGTAGAAGTCGGCGCCGTGATCGACCCAGCGGAATCGTGCGGGATCCGAACCGGCCGGTGCGACCCGATCGGGGACGAACGTGCGGCCGTCGAAGTCGCCGACGAAATACATCGCGCCGGAACCGCCGGCGATCGACCACGGGTTGACGTTGACGATCATGACCCACTTGATGTGCCGCGGATCGTCGTCGACGGGCAGCGGCACGAGGTCGGGCATTTCCCACAACGCGCCCGCATGCGGCACGTCCGGCAGCGTGAAATCGCTCAGGAACGACCAGTGAATCAGGTCGTCGGAACGGTAGAGCTTCACGACCTGCGCATCGGCGACGACGGTCGTCATCAGCCAGTAGCGTCCCGGCGCGTACCACGACACCTTCGGGTCGCGGAACTGCTTCGATTCCGGATCGAGCGTGAGCACCGGATTTTGCGCGTAGGGCCGCCAGGTCGCGCCGTGGTCGAGGCTGTACGCGAGCGACTGCGCCTGCGTGCCGGCTGCGTGACCCGAGCCGTCCTTGTAGACGCTCGTGTAAAGCGCAACCAGCGGCGTCTCGCCCGCCGCGCCGAGGCCGGACGTATTGTGCGTGTCGGCGACGATCGAGCCGGAGAAGATTTCCTCCGTCGCGTTCGCGCGCATCGCGACCGGCTGCTCGCGCCAGTGGACGAGGTCGGTGCTGGTCGCATGGCCCCACGACATGTTGCCCCAGTCGTGGCCGAGCGGGTTGTATTGGTAGAACAGGTGATAGCGTCCGTTCTCGTACACGAGGCCGTTCGGATCGTTCATCCAGTTGCGTTGCGGCGTGTAATGCACGGCCGGTCGCCATTGTGGCGTGGCGTTCCCGGGCGGCGTGCCGCAGGGCGCGGCGGTGGCGTGCGTGCAGGCCGCGCTTGCCGCACACGCGAACAGCAGCCGGGCGATCCGGCGGGAAAAGCGAAAAAACGTCGATTTCATGCGGAGTTCCGTGCTTCGGCGCGCGAAGCGGGAAAGGAACGCGCATGCCGCTTGCGACGGCGGCATGCGCGATTTCTGCGAAGGAGGGAGGCGGCGCGCACGCGACACGCATGACGTGCGCCGCCTCGACGCGGGCGGTGCCCGCCGCGTTCGTAGCGAGCCCTTTACGGACTCGTTACGGACGGGTGCCCGCGTCGCCGTCAGTGACCGGCGCCCGTCGCCGGCAGGTTCGCCGGGATGTCGCCGTAACCGCCGAGGCCGCCACGTCCGTACGTGCGGTCGACCGCCGTCGACGTGCCGTTGATGTTGACCTTCACCGTCGGCGCGAGCGTGCCGCCGCGACGCGGGCCGATCGCATCGATGAACGACTCGACGAGCCCGCCCGGCATCACGAAGTGCGAATACGACTGGAATTCGCGCGGGTTCTGGTTCGGGTCCTGCGAATACGGCGCGCCGGCCGGTGCGGAGAAGTCGGTCGGGTTGCCGAGCACGAGGCCGCTGCCGCCGTTCAGCGGCAGGAAGTCGCTGCGGATGCCGTTGCCGACGAAGCCGTAGACGCCGTCCGGCCCGTCGACGCCCGCGGCCATCGTCGTGCGGTGGCTGATCGTGAACAGGTAGTACTTGCCGTCCTTCAGATAGATCTGCGGGCGCTCGGTCTGGTCGTCGACGCAGTTCGCCGACAGGATCGGCGGCAGGAACTTCCATTCGGTCAGTTGCGGGTTCGTCGCGACCGCCAGGCCGACGTTGGCCTTTTGATACACTGCGCCCGAGTTCATCACGGCGTTGAGGTCTTCGCGGTACGGATCGTTCGGCGCGTAGCCGAGGTCGGCCTCGGTGCAGGTCCGGGCGCCGCGCTGCCCGCCCGTGTTGCCTTCGAACACCATGTAGGTCTTGCCCGGATGCGCGGGGTCGGTGAACACGAACGGATCGCGGAACGAGAAGTAGGTGTTCTGCTGGCCGGTCTGGTAGTAGTTGCCGTCCGGCTGCAGCAGCGCCTTGTGATCGTCGAAGCCGCTGAACCACACGTGCTTGTCGTCGGCATGGATATGACCGTCGGCGCGCGTGATGATCGCCTGCGGCGGCGTGATGTCGGCGCCGCCGGGCGCCGAGCGGTTGAACGACGTCGCGGTGTAGTACAGGCTGACGTTGTCGCCCTGCGTGAGGCGCGCGGAGCCCGACCATTCGGCGTTGTTGGTCATCGGCGACGTGCCGAACACCTTGACGCTCGCACCGTCCGGGAACAGGTGGCCGCCCCAGGTCCAGCCGCCGTTCGCGGGCCGCTGCGACGCGGGAATGCCGGCGCGGCGGTAGAAGAAGCCGATGCGCGCGTGGACGTGACGATCGTCGAACGTGTAGCCGGCATGCGGGTCGGCCGTGAGCGAGAAGATCACCTCCCAGCCCTTGTAGCTGAGCTGGTTCGCGCGCAGGTCGGCGAGCGGCCAGGTATCCCAGACCCACACGTTCGAGTTGATCAGCGGGAAATCCTGCGGGATGTCCGGCATCGTCAGCGCCTGCGGCAGCGAGTTCTTGTCGGCGCCGGCCGTGTGCGACTGCGCGACGATCTGGCGGATGTCCGCGCGGGTCCAGCGCATCGTGAAGTTGCCTTCGGGGTCATAGGCCTGCTGCGTATGCGGCGTGGGCGCGGGGGCGCCGGTGCTCTGTGCATGGGCGACGCCCGACGCGGACGCGAAGGCGGCCAGTGCCGCGCCAGCGAACAGCAAACGTTTGGCCGCGGTCGCGCGGCAAAAAGGAAAGTAAGTCATGTAGGCGTAGTTTCCGTTGACGGTGAGAAGGAACTGCTGACGGGATATCGATATCCAAACCGGTTTGGATGCTAATTCAAACCGGTTTGGACGTCAAAAGATTAATTTTTGACGGTAATAACTACCATTCGGCAATAATTGCTGCGCGAGCGGCGCGGCCGAATGGCATGCACAACGCGAGGAGCGACGTGAAGGTGAATCTGAAGGCACTGTCGGATGCGCTCGGGCTGTCGCGCACGACGGTCAGTCGGGCGCTGAACGGCTATGACGATGTGAGCGAGGCGACCCGCGAGCGCGTGATGAAGGCCGCGCGCGACCTTGGCTATGTCGCGGATCCGACCGCGCGCCGGCTGGCGACGGGGCGCTCGGATGCGATCGGCATCGTGTACCCGTTCGGCGCGGGAGATCTCGGCGATCCGCGCTTCGGCGAGGTCGTCGCGGGCATCACCGAACGGCTCGCAGAGCGCAATCTCGACTTCATCATCGCGGCCGCGCGGCCGAACGCCGAACTGGACACGTATCGCCGGCTCGTCGACGGGAAGCTCGTCGACGGGCTGATCGTCGCGCGCACGCTGGTCGACGATCCGCGCCTCGCGTACCTGCGTTCGCAAGCGTTTCCGTACGTCGCGTACGGCCGCACGCAAGCCGCCGAGCCCTATGCGTGGTTCGATTTCGACAACGAGGCCGGCGCGCGCGATGCGGTGCGGCGCCTGATCGGCTTCGGTCATCGCCGTATCGCGATGATCAGTGCGCCGCTGTCGCTCAATTTCGCGATGCAGCGTCGCGCCGGGTATCTTGCGGCGCTGCGCGAGGCCGGTATCGCGCCCGATCCGGCACTGCTCGTCGAGTGTCCGTTTACGCGCGAGGGCGGGCAGCAGGGCGTGCAGGCACTGCTCACCCGGGCCGAACGGCCGACCGCGCTGCTGGTCGACAACAACATCGTGGGCGGCGGCGCGTTCCGGGCGCTGATCGACGGCGGCTTGCAGCTTGGGCGGGACATGTCGCTGATCGTCTACGACGGCGTGCCGCCGGACGTCGCGCATCCGCATCGCGTGACGGCGGTGGTGCAGCCGACCGGACATGCGACCGGGCGTGCGCTCGCGGACCTGATGCTGGCGTTGCTCACGGACGGCGTTCGCGGCCATCGGCTCGAGACGCCGGTGATCGACGCCGGCGATACGGACGGGCCGCTGCACGGGTAGCCGACGCGGCGCGAACCGGGGAGCGGGGCGCGCTCCGCAACGGACGTTGCGGCACGCGCTCCGTCGCAAAAGCCATGACGGCGGCAGGGCCGAATGCCGGGTTTCTAGACGACCGGTCTAATTCGACGCTATCATCCAGCCTCATGAAATGCGACGTCGCGAAAATGCCATATCGCGCTGCGATGCTGGGCGCGCAGGTTATGCCGTCGCTTTTTTTCGAGCCATTTCTAGACGACTGGTCTATTAGGCCTGGCAATATTTTTGGTACGGAGCCGGCACGTTGACGCGCGCCAGCGGCCTAACCCGCAGGCGCGCCGTCGCCGCCGCCGCGACGCGGCCCCGTTCCCCCATTTCTAAGGAGTGTCCGATCATGAAGATTCTGGTTGTCCTGACCTCGCACGACACGCTCGGCGACACCGGCAAGAAAACCGGCTTCTGGCTCGAGGAACTGGCCGCGCCGTATTACACGTTCAAGGATGCGGGCGTCGAGTTGACGCTCGCGTCGCCGCAGGGCGGCCAGCCGCCGCTCGATCCGAAAAGCAGCGATCCGTCCGCGCAGACCGACGCGACGCGCCGCTTCGACGCGGATCCGGCGGCCAAGGCCGAACTCGCCGCCACGCGCAAGCTGGCCGAGGTGTCGGTCGACGATTACGACGCGGTGTTCTATCCGGGCGGGCATGGCCCGCTGTGGGATCTCGCCGAGGACCTGCATTCGATCGGCCTGATCGAGCGCGCGCTGGCGGCCGGCAAGCCGGTCGCGGCCGTGTGCCACGCGCCGGGCGTGCTGCGCCACGTGAAGGACCCGAAGACCGGCGAGTCGGTCGTGCGCGGCAAGCGTGTGACGGGCTTCACCAACAGCGAGGAAGCGGCCGTCGAGCTGACGGAAGTGGTGCCGTTCCTCGTCGAGGACATGCTGAAGACCAACGGTGCGCAGTTCGAGCGCAGCGCCGACTGGGCGCCGCATGTCGTCACCGACGGGCTGCTGATCACGGGGCAGAACCCCGCGTCGTCGGAGCCGGCAGCCGAGGCGCTGCTCGCGAAGCTCGGCCGTCAGTAAGCCGAGCCTGGCGCCGGCATGACCGGCGCCGGATGGTTTCCGTCGTCGGGCGCGACCGTCCCGGCGACGGCTCGCATCTTTCCGCCGTGCGCACCGCGCGGCGGCTCATCCAGTCGTTTCGCAGAACCAAGCAAAGGAGTGGTGGATGTCTGCCCTGTTCGAACCGTTCAAACTCAAGGATGTCACGCTGCGCAACCGCATCGCGGTGCCGCCGATGTGCCAGTACGTCGCCGAAGACGGCGTCGTCAACGACTGGCATCACGTGCATCTGGCCGGTATCGCGCGCGGCGGCGCGGGCCTCGTGATCGCGGAGGCGACGGCCGTGTCGCCGGAAGGCCGCATCACGCCGGGCTGTGCCGGGCTGTGGACCGATGCGCAGGCCGCGGCGTTTGCGCCGTCGGTCGCGGCGATCAAGGCGGCCGGCGCGGTGCCCGGCATCCAGATCGCGCATGCGGGCCGCAAGGCGAGCGCGAACCGTCCGTGGGAAGGCGACGACCACATCGCCGACGGCGATCCGCGCGGCTGGCAGACCATCGCACCGTCGGCGGTGCCGTTCGGCGCGCACCTGCCGAAGACGCCGCGCGCGATGACGCACGACGACATCGCCCGCGTGCAGGCCGACTTCGTCGCGTCGGCGAAGCGCGCCCGCGACCTCGGCTTCGAATGGCTCGAACTGCACTTCGCGCACGGCTACCTCGGCCAGAGCTTCTTCTCCGTGCATTCGAACCAGCGCGACGACGAGTACGGCGGTTCGGCGGAAAACCGCGGCCGGTTCCTCGTCGACACGCTGAAGGCCGTCCGCCAGGTCTGGCCGGAGCACCTGCCGCTGACCGCGCGTCTCGGCGTGATCGAATACGACGGGCGCGATGAAGCAACGCTCGCCGAATCGATCGCGCTCACGCAGCGGATGAAGCAGGAAGGCCTCGACATGCTGAGCGTGTCGGTCGGTTTCTCGACGCCCGACGCGCGCATTCCGTGGGGCCCGGCGTTCCTCGCGCCGATCGCGGAACGCGTGCGCCGCGAGGCCGGCTTGCCGGTGTCGTCCGCCTGGGGGATCGATACGCCGCAACTGGCCGAGCGCGTCGTCGCCGAGCAGCAGCTCGATCTCGTGATGGTCGGCCGCGCGCATCTTGCCGATCCGCACTGGCCGTACTACGCGGCCAGGCAGCTCGGGGTCGAGCGGCCGTCGTGGACGCTGCCCGCGCCGTACGCGCACTGGCTCGAACGCTACCGCGTCGCCGACAAGGCGGCCTGAGCACGCGTTGCACCGCGCGGCGGTGCGGCGTTCGCGGCACGCATTTGACGATGCTTGGCAGTGCGTGCGCATGCCGTTGCGGCGTCGATGGATAGAATGGCGGTTCGTACAGGCTCGCGGCCTGCACGACCGCCATTTTTTCATTTCGACCGAGGTGCCATGCGCGCACATGTCTCGCCTTCCCAGGATTCCGCCACGCGGCCGCGTGCCCAGCAGATCGCCCGCGTCGTGCTGTATGCGGCGCTGCTGGTGCTCGCGCTGTGGGTGATCCGCGATTTCCTGCCCGCCATCGCGTGGGCCTGCGTGATCGCGATCGCGTTGTGGCCGCTGCTGAAACGCTTCGAATCCCACCGCTGGTTTCGCGACCGGCCGACCCTGATCGCGACCGTGATTACCGCCGGCGTGTCGCTGCTGGTCGTGCTGCCGGTCGCGATCGCGCTCGCGCAGGCGATCTCGCAGGCGCACGACCTGCGCCTCTGGCTGCATTCGATCCAGGACAACGGCATTCCGCTTCCGGACGTCGTCGGCCGGTTGCCGTACGGTGCCGCGCAGGTCACCGAGTGGTGGCAGGCCAATCTCGGTCATCCGCTGCACGCGGGCAGCGCGATGCATGGCGCGAGCGGCGAGAAGTTCATCGCGTTCGGCCGGCAGTTCGGCACGAAGCTCGCGCATGCGCTGTTCGAGTTCGGCTTCATGCTGGTCACGCTGTTCGTGATCATGCGGGCCGGCCACAAGCTGTCGGGCGCGTTGCTGCAGGGTGCGCGGCGCGCGTTCGGCCGCGGCGGCGCGGATCTGATCGAACGGATGGTCTCGGCCGTGTACGGCACGGTGACCGGGCTCGTCGTCGTCGGGCTGGGCGAGGGCGCCATTCTCGGCGTCGCGTATGCGCTCGCCGGGGTTCCGCATGCGGCGCTGCTCGGCCTCGTCACGGCCGTCGCCGCGATGCTGCCGTTCTGCGCGCCGATCGTGTTCTGCGGCGCGGCGCTCTGGCTGTTCGTGCAGGGCGCGACCGCGTGGGCCGTCGTGGTGCTGGTGCTCGGCTTCGTGGTCGTGTTCGTCGCCGAGCATTTCGTGCGGCCGGTGCTGATCGGCAGCTCGACCCGCCTGCCGTTCCTGCTCGTGTTGTTCGGCATCCTCGGCGGGGCCGAGACGTTCGGCCTCATCGGGCTGTTCGTCGGCCCCGCGCTGATGACGGTGCTGACGATGCTGTGGGCGGAATGGGTTGCTTGACGACGCCGCCCGTCGCGCCGCTCCGACGCATCGACGTCAGAAGGCGGGCGCGCGAACGCGCCCGGCACGGCCACGATTCGTGACGATCGGGCACGCGCCGGACTGCGTCGGGCAGCGCATCGGACACAAGTCTCTACATTTCTTTTCGATCCGGACCCAAAGGTCGAGTAGCATGGGGCTTTCGATCACGCCGGCATGGCGCAGCAGATTTCACCAAGCATGCGATTGATTCCGATGTCCCGCCCCGCAGCGACGCTGTCCCTGGCCGCCAGCTGCCTGATGCTGCACGGTTGCGCGTGGTTTGACTCGTGGCTGCCGTTCTCGTATTCGCGCACGCCGCTGGCGAGGGCCGCGTCGCGGCACGGCGCGACGCGCGCCGACGTCGTCCGCGCCGGCGGCAACCCGCGCAGCGTGTGGATGGTCCGCAACGGCAGCGGCGTCTGCTACAACTACTTCATCGAGCACGACAACGATCACCGGGCTTTCTTCGTCGTGTTCGACAAGGCCGGTGCGGTCACGCAACACGGCTTCGATACCTGCATGGACGCCGATCGCAAGGGCACGCTTCAATCGGACAAGGCCGCCTCGCGCTAGTGCGGCCGCCATGCGCCGCGCGAGCGTGTCACGCCGTCGTCACGCTATCGTGTCGACCACGCCGCCATCGACGCGCAATGCCGCGCCCGTCGTCGCCGAGGCCTGCGGCGAGCACACGTACACAACGAGATTCGCGACTTCCTCCGTCCTCGCCGGCCGCTGGATGATCGAGCTCGCGCGCTCGCTGCGCACGAAATCGACCGCGACGTCGTCGATGCTGCGGCCCGTGGCGTCGGCCGTTTCCTTCAGCAGCGCCCGCACGCCTTCCGACATCGTCGGCCCCGGCAGCACCGAATTGACCGTCACGCGCGTCCCGGCCGCGAGTTTCGCGAGGCCGCGCGCGATCGCGAGCTGCGCGGTTTTCGTGAACCCGTAGTGAATCATGTCGACCGGGATGTTCAGCCCGGACTCCGACGAAATGAACACGATGCGGCCCGTGTTCCGCGCGAGCATCCCCTTCAGGTAGTGCCGCGCGAGACGCACGCCCGACATCACGTTCATCTGGAAGTAGTGGGCCCATTCGTCGTCGTCGATGTCGAAGAACGCCTTCAGCCCGTAGATGCCCGCGTTGTTGACGAGGATGTCGGCCTCCGGCGTGTGCTGCGTGATGCGCGCGACGCCGGCGGCGTCGGACAGGTCGGCCGCGACGCCGTCGAGGTCCGCGCCGGGTACGGCGCTGCGCAGCTGCGCGAGCGCGGCGTCGACCGACTTGTCGCTGCGTCCGTTGACGACGACGCGCGCGCCCGCCTGCGCAAGCCCTTCGGCGATCGCCAGCCCGATGCCGGCGGTGGAAGCGGTGACGACCGCGGTCTTGCCTGTCAGATCGATGTGCATGAGTGTATCGGTTGGAAGAGGGAACGGAACCCGCCGGGCGTGCCGCGGCGGCCGGAATTCAAAGCTTAGGCGATCCGGCCGCGAAGCGTCGGGTCGCGGTTGCATCGCGCCGCGCAGTCTTGTACGGTGTGCGTTCGCCATCCGATCCGGGAGCCCGTAGCGTGAGCCGTTCCGCCAACCCCTGCGCCATGCCGTCGCCGTTCTGGCGCGACGCCGCGCTGCCGTTCATCGAGGCGCGCACCGTCGACGACGGTCGGACGATCTGCTACGCGAAGCATACGCACGACACGTTTTCGCTCGGCGCGATCGTCGGCGGCACGAGCACCTACCTGAACGGCGCGACGAAGGAGCACGTCGGGCGCGGCGTGCTCGTGATCATCGATCCGGAGCAGGTGCATGCGTGCAATCCGTACGGCCCCGACGCATGGGCGTACCGGATGGTCTACGTGGACGTTCCGTGGCTCACCCGCCTGCAGCATTCGCTCGGGCGCGACCCGAACCGCGATTTTCACGGCTTTTCGCCGAAGTTGACGGAACGGCGCGACCTGTTCGCACGGTTCGGCGGCTTTTACCGCACGCTCGTGGCGCCCGGCGTCGATCCGCTCGGCAAGGAGAGCGCGGCGGTCGAGTTCTTCACACGGCTGCACGGCGCGCTCGATCGCGAACTGCCCGACGCCGCCCGGCGCGGGGCTGACAACGCGAAGCTCGCGCGCGCGGCCGACTACATCGCCGCGCATTGCCGTCAGGCCGTCTCGCTCGATGCGATCTGCGCGGCCGCCGACTTGTCGCCGTCCTACCTGATCCGCGCGTTCAACGCCCGCTACGGGATGACGCCGCATGCGTTCCTGATCGACCGCCGCGTGCAGTACGGGCGGGCTGAGTTGCGCCGCGGCCGGCCGATCGCCGACGTCGCGCTCGATGCGGGCTTCGCGGACCAGGCGCATTTCCAGCGCGCATTCCGGCGCATCGCGGCCGCCACGCCGGGGCAGTATCGAAGCGCCGCGAGCTGACCGGCGAACCGTGGGGCGGTGCCGGCGCCGCGACCACACACCGAAGCAACGGCGCTAAACGTCGAGCAGATAAAGCGCGCTGCCCGCGAGCAGCAGCGCCATCGCGCGGTTGAACAGCCGCATCCGCCGCGCATTCGCGAGCCGGTGCCGCAGCGACGCACCCGCATACGCCCAGCACGCGATCGACGCAAAGCAGATCACCAGATACAACGCCGCGAATTGCCATACCTGCGCGGGCTCGCCGTCGGCCGCATATGCGCCCATCGCAGCCACGCACGCGAGCCATGCCTTCGGATTCAGCCATTGCATCGCCGCGCCGGCCGCCGCCGACGGGCCGGCGACGTTCGGCGCAGCCGGATCGTCCGGATCGGCCGACAGCCGGCCGTCGTCGAGCGCGAGCCGCAGCGCGAGGTAAAGCAGGAACGCGATTCCCGACCATTGGGTGACGGTGGTCAGCATCGGCCAGCGCGCGATCACCGCGTGCAGCCCGAGGCCGATCAGCAGGAACAGCGCGACGAAGCCGAGCGTCGCGCCGGCCGCATAGCGCAGGCTCGCGCCAAGGCCGTGGCGTGCGCCCGCGCTGAGCGCGACGATGTTGACGGGACCGGGCGTGATCGACGACGCCAGCGCGAACGCGGCCATCGAAACCAGCATGCTCATTGATTGCCTCCATGCGAATGTCAAAGTCGCATCGAGACTAAAGAAGCTGCGCGGGTCCGTATTGAAGAAAACTGCCCTCGGCGGTGCTGTCGGGATTCACGTCACGCTGAACCGGGCGCAGCGCTCACCGGCGACCGAAAGCCACTGGACGCTGGCGTTGCGGCCGAAGTCATCGAGTCTCGCGTCACGGACGGGCGGTGGTCGCGAGCGCGTCGAACGCGTCGGCTTCCGGAAGCTGGAGCCACGACTCCGGGCCTGCGTCGATTTCTTCGACCGTCAGCAGACACGCATCGAGTTCGCGACGCAACCGGACGTGATCGAGAGACTGCCCGATGAACACGATTTCCTGCCGGCAATCACCGGTCGGCTCTTGCCATTTTTGCAGCACGCCATCGCGACGATAGTCGTCGTGCGGCCAGTCCGCCCGAGAAACGAATCGCCACCATCGCCCCACGTAACCCCACTGGAACGCTCCGCCCGTCTGCACGAGCATGGCGATGTCTGCATATCGGTGCGCAACCCAGACATATCCCTTGCAGCGAAGCAGTCGGCCGTTGGTCCAGGGGCGACGCAGCAACGCGAGCAGGCGCGCCGGATGAAACGGCGCACGTTCGCGATAGGTCCACGATGCGATCCCGTACGCATCCGATTCCGAGGGGCGCTCGTCGACCTGCATGCGTTGCATCCATCCCGGCGATTCGACGAGCGCCGGGAGATCGAAGCGCCGCGTATCCAGGACGTCTGACGGATCGACCTTGCCGTGCTGCATCGGCAGGATTCGCGCAGAGGGATTCAGCGACGCCAGAATGGCGCGCAGCCGGTCGAAACCCGCATGGCCGATCCGGTCGAGTCGGCTCACGAGAATCACGTTCGCGTATTCGACTTGTTCGATCAGCAGGTCCGACAGCTTGCGCGGCGGACCGGAATCGCTGCCGTTCGCGAGCGTGGCGTCGCGCGTGACCGGTTCGGCCGACGAGATCATGTCCTCGAACGTCTCGCCGTTGACCACCGTGACGAGCGTGTCCAGCCGCGCGAGCTCGCTGAGGCTGAAACCGTCGCGGTCGAGAAACGCGAACGTCTCCGCGACCGGCATCGGCTCCGAGATGCCGGTCGACTCGATCAGCAGATAGTCGAAGCGACGCTGCCGCGCCAGCGTGCTGATCTGCTCGAGCAGATCGGCACGCAGCGTGCAGCAGATGCAGCCGTTGCTCATTTCGACCAGTTCGTCCTCGCCGCGATGCAGCTCGACGTTGCGCCGCACATCGTCGGCGTCGACGTTTACTTCGCTCATGTCGTTGACGATCACGGCGACCTTCAGGCCGGCGCGGTTGCGCAGGATGTGGTTCAGCATCGTCGTTTTCCCGGCGCCGAGGAAGCCGGACAGCACGGTGACCGGAATCCTCGGCGGCGCGGCGGCCGGCGCTCGCCGGTGTTCCGGCGTCGTCATGCGTTCTGCCCGGACGCGCGATCCAGGTAGCCTTCGAACAGGTCGACCACGACGTAGCCGTCGTCGGCGGCGTCGCCCCACAGATCCTTCACGCGGAACTCGACATGATAGGTCGGCTGATGCGCGGCGCCGGTGTCGCCGTGGCCGATCGCGTCCGGGAATGGCCACGATTCGGTCGTCCGGTGCAGCACGATGCCTTCCTTGCCGCGCACGTAGCCCGGCGCGCGGATGTGTCCGCTGACGTATTCGTCGCGCACGACGACGCGATCGCCGACCTCGAACCGCGTCGAGTCGGGCGGCGCCGCCCGGCCGCCGGATCGCGGCGGGTTCGCGAGCCGGAAATGCGAACCGAGCGCGCGGTCGAGTTCGTCCTGCGTGAGCACGCCGGTTTCGACGAGCAAGGTTGCGGTCGCGATCACGTAGCGCTCGTAGTAGCGCGTGCCGACGTGCTGGCGCACGTCGATGCGTTCGACTGCGTGACGTACCTCGTCGACGCTGAATTTTTTCAGTTGGTCCACGCCGACGAACATCAGGCTGTACGCGAGATGCTCCCAGTCTTCCTTGAAGACCGGCTTGTAGCCGAGACTGTTGATCGTGTGCGGCACCGGGCCGAAACCCTGGAATCCGCCGAGGTCGTGAAAGCCGTCCATATGAGGTGATCTCCGAGATGAAGGTCGAGAGCGAAACGGGGGCGCGTCAGTGCGCGCGCGGCAGCGCAACGCCGATCAGCACGTCCTTCGTGACGAGCGTGCGCAGTTGTTCCTCGGTCATGTGCTCGCTGCCTGCCGGCCGCACGGGCAGCACGAGATAGCGGCTTTCGGCGGTCGTATCCGAGACCTTCACGACGACGTCGTCGGGCAGGTCGGTGCCGAGCTCCCGCAGCACCGTGCGCCCTTCGCGGACGAGCCGCGCACGATATTCGAAGCCCTTGTACCACTCGGGCGGGAGCCCGAGCACCGGCCAGTTCGTGCATGAGCACAGGCTGCAGACGATCACGTTCTTCAGCGTCGGCGTGTCCTCGAGCGCGACGATGTATTCGCCCTGCGGGCCGGTGTAGCCGAACTGCGCACACGCGGCCGTGCCGTCCTTCAGCAGCAGTTCGCGAAATGCCGGGTCGACCCACGCACGCGCGACGATGCGCGCGCCGTTGGCCGGATCCCACGTCGTGGACATCAGCTCGGTCAGGCCTTCGATATAGCCGTCGGGGATCAGGTTCTTTTCTTTCATCACGCGAAACAGCGCCCAGGCACGTTCGCCGGGCGTCGAGGCTGTTTCCGCGGAAGGGATCGCGCTCATCGTGGGGCTCCTTATGGTGGTTCGGGTTGACCGCCGCCGTGGCGTTGCGGCTGCCGTGGCGGGGTGCAAAGGCGTGGTGTCGGCCACGCTCGACGAGCAGGGTAAGAAGAGAAAAAGCGCGGTTCTTTGCCGGCACGGATCGGAAACTATGCTGAGACGGTCCCGCCGCGCTGCAGGGGCCGGCGCGCACCGGATGCACGGCGATTCGCGGCATCGACGGGGCGCCCGGCACGCGACGGCGGCCGCCCGCGCACGCTTTGCGACCGCCGTATGGCACTGGCAGCACAGGTCCGCCACAGCCAACTTCTTGTTCCGCCGGAAAACAGAAATGCGGATTTTGCCTTTCTATTCTCACCCTCAAGCGACGGCCGTTCGATGTCGCGAATCGCCGGCACTCCCGCGAGTACCGGCGGAACAACAGTCAGCCAGCACCCCGCGATTTGATCGTCCGGCAACGGTTCCCGTTCGTCGTACGTCGAGCGTGGCGGTGTCTGCGCATCCAGGTGAGGAGCATGATGGACAACGTCAACAGAATGAAACTGAAGCGAATCGCGCGCTGGATCGGCTTGTCGCTGATGATCGTCGCATCGCATTACGCGGGCGCGGTCGAGGTCGATCCCGGCGACTACGAGCAGTATCCGGTCGGCGCGACGATCGGCGTGCTGTACTACAACTATTCGGCGACGAACGCGTACTATGCGAACGGCCACCGGACGTCGGATTTCGACCTGCAGTCCAATGTCGGCATCGCCCGTCTGCTGCATGTGTTCCAGCTCACCGACAGGCTCACGATCGATCCGCAGGTGTTGCTGCCGTTCGGTCACGTCAGCAGCTTCGGCAACGCCGGCACGCTTGGCAGTACGAACGGTGTCGGCGACGTGATCCTGACCGCGCCGTTGAAATTCCGCCTGAACGACGCGAAGGACGTCGTCGCCGCGACGGTCTACGTTTACGCGCCGACGGGGAGTTACGACCAGAACCGCGGTCTCAATCTCGGCGCCAACCGCTGGTCGCTCGATTTCCAGGCGGCCTACATCAAGCACTTTTCGCCGCAGTGGGCGCTCGATCTCGTCGGCGACGCGATCTGGTACGGCAACAACACGTCGTACGGCGCGAGCGGCACGACGCTGCATCAGCGGATGAGCTACAGCGCACAGGCGATGGTGCGTTACATGCCCGATCCGGGCACGTCGCTCGGGATCGGCGTCACCCAGCTCTGGGGCGGTGAAACGAGCGTCGGCGGCGCGGACAACAACGACGCGCTTCGCACGACGCGCATGCGGATCACCGCGGCGAAATTCGTGACGAAGGCCGATCAGGTGCAAATCCAGCTCGGCACCGACCTGAGCGTGCGCAACGGCCCGAAGAACAGCCTGCTCGCCGGCCTGCGTTACGCGCACATCTTCTGACGACCCGCCTGCGCCGGGATACGCCCGGCGCAGGCCGCTCCTTGTCCCCCACGTCGAAACCTCGACATCCGATTCCCTTTCCAGAGAGGTCACGCATGGAATCCGCCATCGACAAACACCTGATCTGCCCGCGGACGCTGTCGCGCCGCGTCGCCGACGATTACCAGCCGCCGTTCCCGATGTACGTCGCCCGGGCCGCCGAAGACCTGAGCCAGGTCGTGATGGGCTATTTCGGCGTGCAGTATCGCGGCGCCGACAAGCGCGCCACGGCACTGGCCGCGTTGCGCCGGATCGTCGCCGATTTCGGTGCGCAGGACGGGCCGAACAACTTCGATCTGACGCAACACACCGACGACCAGGGCTACGAGAACCTGATTGCCGTCGGCTACTGGCGCGATCCGGCCGCGTATGCGCGCTGGATCGCGTCGCCGGCACTCGTCGAATGGTGGGCCTCCGACGCGCGCCTCGCGGACGGGATCGGCTACTTCCGGGAAATCGTCGCGCCGCGCGCCGAGCAGTTCGAGACGCTTTACGCATTCACGAGCGATTTCCCGGGCGTCGGCGCGATCATGGACGGCGTCAGCGGCGAGATCGAGGAGCACGGCTACTGGGGATCGATGCGCGACCGGTTCCCGATCTCGCAGACGGACTGGATGCGCGCGGACGGCGAGCTGCGCATCGTCGAGGGCGATCCGGCCCGAGGTGGCCGCGTGGTCGTACTGGCCCACGACAACATCGCGCTGATTCGATCCGGTCAGGACTGGCGTGCGGCCGAGCACGACGAGCGCCGACTGTATCTCGAGGAGATCGAGCCGACGCTGCGCAGCGGAATGGAATTCCTGCGCGACAACGGCACGGACGTCGGCTGCTACAGCAATCGCTACGTGCGCTCGATCGATCTCGACGGCAACGTGCTCGACGAGAGCTACAACATCGGCCACTGGCGCTCGCTCGACCGCCTCGAGCGCTGGGCCGAATCCCATCCGACGCACCTGCGGATCTTCGTCACGTTCTTCCGCGTCGTCACCGGGCTGTCGAAACTGCGGCTGTATCACGAGGTTTCCGTCTTCGACGCCAGGCATCAGGTCTACGAATACGTGAACTGCCAACCGCGCACGGGGCTGATGCGCGACGCCGTCGCCATCGCCCGCTGAATCCCGCCGGCACCGCCGGGAGCCGGCGGTGCCGCTTACCGAACTGGAGAACGTCGATGGCCATCAAACGCCCGACCCGCGAACAACTGTCCGACATTGCAGCCGGTTTCGGCTTTCATGTCGATTCCCGCCAACTCGCCGAATACGACGAGGCGCTGCAGGCGAACTTCGACGCGTACGACGCGATCGACGCGCTGCCCGACTATCTGCCCGTCGTCGCGTATCCGCGCACGCCCGGCTACCGCCCGGAAGGCGACGAGAACCGGTACGGCGCGTGGGCGCGCAAGAGCACGATCCACGGCGCCGCCGACGGCAAGCTGCGCGGCAAGACGGTGGCCGTGAAAGACAACATCTGCGTCGCCGGCGTGCCGATGCGCAATGGCTCGAGCACGTTCGAGGGCTACGTGCCCGATATCGATGCGACCGTCGTCACGCGCGTGCTCGACGCCGGCGGCACGATCGCCGGCAAGGCGACCTGCGAGTACTACTGTTTTTCCGGCGGCTCGCACACGAGCGCGTCGGGGCCCGTGCACAATCCGCGCAAGGCCGGGCACTCGTCCGGCGGCTCGTCGTCCGGCAGCGGCGCGCTGGTCGCGAGCGGCGAGGTCGACATGGCGCTCGGCGGCGACCAGGGCGGTTCGGTCAGGATCCCGTCCGCCTATTGCGGCGTCTACGGGATGAAGCCGACGCACGGGCTCGTGCCCTACACCGGCGCGATGCCGATCGAGGCGACCGTCGATCATCTGGGGCCGATGACGAGCACCGTGCTCGACAACGCGCTGCTGCTCGATGTCATCGCGGGCGACGACGGGCTCGATCCGCGCCAGCGGGCGTTGCCGCCGCGCACCGACTATCTCGGAGGGATCCGCGACGGCATCGCAGGCCTGCGGATCGGCATTCTGCGCGAGGCGTTCGGGCTCGCGAATTCGGAGAAAGTGGTCGACGAGGCCGTGCTGGTCGCCGCGCACCGGTTGCGCAAGCTGGGCGCGAGCGTCGAAGAGGTGTCGGTGCCGCTGCATGCGGCCGGCACCGCGATCTGGCTGCCGATCGCGGCCGAGGGGGCGACGCAGCAGATGATGAAGGGCAACAGTCACGGTTTCAACTGGGGCGGCCTGTACGTGACCGGCATGATCGATCATCACGCGGGCTGGCGCGAGCGCGCCGACGAGTTGCCGGATACCGTGAAGGTGACGATGCTGCTCGGCGAATATTTCACGAGCCGGTATCGCGGGCGCTACTACGCGAAGTGCCAGAACCTCGCGCGGCGCTTGCGATCGGCTTACGACGCGGCGCTGCAGTCGTACGACGTATTGGTGATGCCGACCGTACCGATGCGCGCGTCGAAACTGCCGGAGCCCGGTTGTGCGATGTCCGAGTCGCTGACGCGGGCGTTCGAGATGCTCGCGAATACCGCGCCGTTCGACGTGTCCGGGCATCCGGCCATGTCGCTGCCGTGCGGGGTGGCCGACGAACTGCCGATCGGGCTGCAACTGGTCGGGCGCCGCTTCGACGAGGCGACGCTCTACCGCTGCGCATACGCGTACGAACAGTCTTCCGACTGGCGGCAGACGACATTCGCATGACATGTCCGGAGCGGTAGCGCATCGCCGCCGCGCCGCGTGCCGGTCCGACCGGCAACGCGGCGTACACGGCGATCGATTGGACAATGCGCTTTTGAACGGGCACGCTACCGGCTGCGTGTTTGCTAACCCATGTGGGGCACGACCATGACGATGCGTCCTATCGCGCGCGCCGCAAGCGGCGACGCGCCCGGCCCGGCGTCCGACAGCCCGCCGGATGAGCGGACGAATTCGGCCATCGAGGTGGCGACCGAAGGCTCGCTCAGCCAGCGTATCGAATTCTGGCGCGAGACGATTCTGCGCCTGTTCGCGGACGTGCAGATCGCGGCCGTGCAGATCGCGGCCGTGCAGAAAGACGATTTCTTCGGCCAGGTGCGACAGCGCAAATGCGAAAAGATGCGAATCTCGGAAATCCACGCGAGCGAGCAGGCCGTGATCCGGCGGTATCGGCAGGCGCGCAGCGAGTATGAGGACAAGTATTTCGGCGTGTTGATGCTTGAGGGCAGCCAATCGGTCGAGCAGGACGGCAAGATCGTCACGCTGCACCCCGGGGATTTCGCGATCTACGACGCGACACGGCCGCACCACCTGCAGTTCGGCCAGTCGTGGCGCGAGATCGTCGTCAGCATTCCCCGCACGACGCTGAACCAGCTCGTCGTCGGGATGGAACACCGCACGGCCAGCCCGACGCAAACCGGCGAGGGCGTCGGCAGCGTCATGCGCGCGTTTCTCGAGCAGATGTCGTCGCAGATCGGTAGCGTGACCGAGGACGAGATGCGGCAGTTGTCGGATACCGCGATCTCGCTGATCGCGATGACGCTCGGGGGCATGCAGCGCAACGACCTCGCGCAGTCGAGGATGAAGGCGTTGACGCTGACGCGTGTGAAGCGGCATCTGCTCGAGCACCTGCACGACCCGGAGCTGAACCCGCTGATGATCGAGCGGTCGATCGGGATTTCGTCGCGGTACATCAACAAGCTGTTCGAGGCCGAGAACACGTCGCTGATGCGTTACGTATGGAACCTGCGGCTCGAACGGTGCGCGCAGGATCTCGTGAATCCGCAATGCGCGGTGCTGCGCGTGTCCGACATCGCGTTGCGCTGGGGATTCAACGACATGTCGCATTTCAGTCGCGTGTTTCGCGAGCGGTTTGCGATGTCGCCGCGGGCGTGGCGCGAGCAGGGCAGCAAGCCACGCGCGTGACGCGTCCCGGGGCGCGTCCATGGCGGGCACGCGGCGATCGGAAGCGGCTGGACTTCGACAGGCACGGCCGCCGTCAATGCATTGCGCGCGGCGCGTGGGCCGGCCGCAGCGCGTGCGGGTCGCCGGCGTCGGCCGCGCGCAGCGGGCCGCTGCCTCCCGGTTGCGTCGACACCGAGAAGCCGAACGTATTGACGCCGCCCGCGCATGCGACGAACACGCTGCCGCCGTGCATCTCCGCGACGGCCTTGACGATCGACAGCCCGAGCCCGTGATTCTCCTTGCTGTTCGCGCGCGCTTCCTCGAGCCGGTAGAAGCGCTCGAACACGTGCGCGCGCTGCACCGGGTCGATCGGCTCGCCGGGGTTGGCGACCGACACGTCGACGAGCGTATCGCGCGGCGTGATCGTCACGTTCAGCGTCGCGCCAGGCGCCGAATGCTGGATCGCGTTGATCAGCAGGTTGGTCATCGCGCGGCGGAACAGCGACGGGTCGACGGCCGCGCGCGCATCGCCGTGCAGTTCGGCGCGCAACTGCGCTTCGTCGAGCGGAATCTCGAGGAAGTCGAGCATGCGGCGCACTTCGTCGGCGAGCGACACGTGCTTCAGGTCGGTCGCGCGTTCGCCGCGATCGCTGCGCGACAGGAACAGCATGTCGTTGATGATCACGCGCAACCGTTCGAATTCCTCGAGGTTCGACTGCAGCGTCTGGCGCATCCGGTCGACCGAGCGGTCGCGGCTCGTCAGCGCGACCTGGGTCTGTCCGATCAGGATGCTGATCGGCGTGCGCAGCTCGTGCGCGACGTCCGCATTGAACGCCTCGAGCCGCGCGTAGGTCTGCTGGATGCGTTCGAGCGCGCCGTTGAACGACGCGGCGAGATCGCGCAGCTCGGTCGGCAGCGCGTCGGTGTGCAGCCGCTGGCGGCGGTCGGTGGCGCCGATGGCCGCGGCGTCCTGCGACATCCGTTCGAGCGGCGCGAGCCCGAAGCGTGCGACCGCGCGGCTCAGCAGCAGCGTGATGACGGTGGCGATCGCGATCAGCGCGGCGAGCGTCCACGCGAAACGACGCAGCATGCGCTGCGTGCGCTCGCACGACGACGCGACGATCAGCTTCAGGTCGGGGCGCTCGCCGCTGCCTGCGATCGGGACGGTCTTCGTCATCACGTCGTAGCTGCTGTGGTTCAGCGCGTACTGCTGGAACGCGCCGAACGGTTCGCCGACGGGCACGCCGTCGACCGGACGGCCGAAGCGGAAGTCGGCGTCGGGGCTGTCGACCTGGTAGCGCGTCGAACCGTCGGGCGGTTCGAGGTCGGCGAGCTTTTCCTGCATCAGGCGGCCGCGCGCGGCCGTGGTCGCGTGCGACACGATCATCTGCGCGACCTTCGCGCGCGTGTCGATCGTCGCACGCAGTTCGGCGAGCAGCTGGCGCTCCATCATCACGAACAGCCCGCAGCCGACCAGCGTGAACACGAGCAGCGACACGATGCCGAACATCGCCGACAGGCGCAGGGTGATCGAGCGTTTCATGCGTGCCGCTCCGCGTCGCCGTCCTCGCGCGCCTCGAGCACGTAGCCCATGCCGCGGATCGTATGCAGCAGCTTCTCCGCGAACGGGCCGTCGAGTTTCGCGCGCAGGCGCTTGATCGCCGTCTCGACGACGTTCGCGTTGCTGTCGAAGTTCACGTCCCACACGAGTTCGGCAATCGTCGTTTTCGACAGCACCTCGCCGCTGCGCCGCGCGAGCACGCCGAGCAGCTGGAATTCCTGCGCGGTCAGGTCGAGGCGTGTGCCGTCGCGGGTCGCGCGCCGGCCGATCAGGTCGACGCGCAGGTCGCCGATCGAGATCAGCGTCGATTCCTGCACGCGCGCGCGGCGCGTCAGCGCGCGCAGCCGCTCGATCAGCTCGAGGAACGAGAAGGGCTTGGTCAGGTAGTCATCGGCGCCGCCGCGCAAGCCCCGCACGCGATCGTCGACGCGGTCGCGCGCGGTCAGCATGATCACGGGCGTCTGCTTCTGCGCGCGCAACGCGCGCAGCACGCCGAAGCCGTCGAGCTTCGGCAGCATCACGTCGAGCACGACCACGTCGTAGTCGAATTCGACGGCCTTCCACGCGCCGTCTTCGCCGTCGAGCGCGGTGTCGACGACCCAGCCTTCCTCGCTCAGGCCGCTCTTCAGGTATTCGACGACTTTCGGTTCGTCTTCGACGATCAGGACTTTCATGGGTGGGTCCGCGTAACCGGGTTAGGGAGTGACGCTCGTGGCGGGGCGCGTGCCGGCCGCCGCGACGTCGGTCGGCGTGGCGCCGTCCCAGCCGCCGCCGAGCGCCTTCGCAAGAAACACCACGAGCGCCGCGCGCTGGCCCTGGATCTGCACGGCCTGGCGCTCGCTCGTCAGCAACTGCTGCTGGGCCGTCAGCACGTCGATGAACGGCGTCAGGCCGCCCGCATAGCGGTCCTGCGCGAGCGACACGAGCTTGCGCGCGTCGTCGACGGCCGCCGACGCCTGCTGCGCGGCCTCGGCCAGCACCGACAGGCCCGTCACCGCATTCTGCACCTCCTGGAACGCGGTGAGCACGGTCTGCCGGTAATTGGCCTGCGCGGCGACGTAGCCCGCCTGCGCGAAATCGACGCCGGCCTTCAGCTTGCCGCCTTCGAACAGCGGCTGGCTGACCGACGCGCCGATCGACCACAGCAGCGCCGGCACGGTGAACAGGCCGGAGAAGCGCGTCGCGTCCCAGCCGAGGTCCGGCGACAGCGCGATGCGCGGGAAATACGCGGCGCGCGCGACGCCGATCTGCGCGTTCGCCGCGGCCATCGCGCGCTCGGCCGATGCGACGTCGGGCCGGCGCTGCAGCAGGTCGCTCGGCATCCCGGTCGGCAGCGCGGGCGCGTTGATCGGCGCCACGCGCGGCGGCAGCGAGAACGCGGGGGCCGGCGTGCCGACCAGCGTCGCGATCGCCGTCTCGACCTGAGCGCGCTGCTGGATCAGCAACTGCGCCTGCGTGCGCGTCGCGTCGAGTTGCGCGCGCTGCTGCAGCAGGTCGAGGCCGGACACCGCGCCGAGGTCGTGGCGCGCGCTCACGTAGTCGAGCGCCTTTTGCTGCAGGTCGATCGAACGCCTGACGACGTCGATCTCGGTGTCGAGTTCGCGCAGCGCGAAGTAGCTCGATGCGAGATCGGCGCTCAGCACCAGGCGCGCGTTCGCGAAATCGTCGCGCGCCTGCTCGGAGCTGGCCTGCGCGGATTCGACGCTGCGCCGCACGCGGCCGAACAGGTCGAGTTCGTAGCTGACGCTCGCGGCGACCTGGATGTCGTTCTGCACGGTCGACATGCTCTTCGTCGCGTAGTTGGTCTGCGGCCGGTCGGCGGAGATCTTGAAGCGCTGGCCGCTCGCGTTCAGGCCGACGGCCGGATACTGCGCGGACGCGACCGATGCGAGCGTCGCCTTCGCCTGGTCGTAGCGCGCGGCGACGGCCTTCAGGTTCTGGTTGTTGCGCAGCGCGTCGGTTTCGAGCGCGTCGAGCTGCGCGTCGCCGAACGCGGTCCACCACGCCGGGTCGAGCGGCGCACGGGCCGGCGCGGCCGGGTGCCAGTATGCATCCGCCGGGTCGAGCCGCCACGCGGCGGGCGTCTCGACGGCGGGGCGCCGGTAGTCGGGGCCGACCGTACAGCCGGCGAGCGTCGCGACCGCGACGACGGCCACGACCGCTGCGGGGGGCAGGCAGGCGCGCAGCGCGCTCATGACTGCGCTCCCGCGGCCGCGGAGGCCGGCTTCACGACCGGCGGCGCCTGCACGATCACGGTGTCGCCGTTCGCGAGCGCATCGCTCGGGTTCGCGACGAGGCGGTCGTTCGGCGTGAGCGGGCCGTCGACTTCGAGCCTCTGCCCGATCGTGCGCACGACCGTCACCGCCTTCAGGCGCACCTGGCCGTTCGCGTCGACGGTCGCGACCGTCGGCCCTTCGGCGCGGAACAGCAGCGTGTTGGCCGGAATCTGCAGGCGGCCGACCGGCGTCATCGGCAGGGTCGCCTGCACGTATGCGCCGGGCAGCAGCCGCCCGTCCGGGTTCGGCAGCGTGATCTCGATCTGCAGCGAGCGCGTCGCGACGTCGATCGCCTGGGACGTGCGCGTGATGGTGCCGTCGAAGGTCTGGCCGGGCAGTTCTGCCTGCGCGACGCTCACGCGCTGGCCGACCTTCACCTGCTGCGCATAAGCCTGCGGCACCTGCACGTACAGGCGCAGCCGGTCGGCCTGCACGACCGTGAACAGCGCGCGGCCCGCGTTGCCGGAATTGACGAGGTCGCCGACGTCGACGTTGCGCTGCGTGACGATCCCGTCGATCGGCGCGACGATGCGCTGGAAGCCTTTCAGCTCGGTGAGCCGGCGCATGTTCGCATCGGCCGCCGCGAGGTTCGCGGTGCCCTGGTTGAACGCGCCTTGCCGGTCGTCGAGTTCCTGCTGCGACACCGCATCGCGCTGGCGCAGCTGCTGCGCGCGGTCGAACGACGTCTTCGCGAGCGCGAGCGCGGCCTGCGCCTGCTGGCGCTGCGCGGTGGCCTGCGCGAGTTCCTGGTTCAGCTCGGGCGTGTCGAGTTCGGCGAGCAGCTGCCCCTGCTTCACGTGCGCGCCGATGTCGGCCTGCCAGCGCAGCACGTAGCCGCTCGCACGCGCGTAGATCGGCGCTTCGACGAAGCCGCGCAGGGTGCCGGGCAGCGCCAGCTTGCCGCCGGTGGCCGCATCGACCGGATGCACGACGTTCACGTACTGGCGCGTGTTCTGCTCGGCCACCGCGTCGAGGTGATTCCGGTTCAGCACGTTGACGACGATCGTGCGCGCGGCGCCCGCGGCCAGCAGCACGCCGATCACGATCAGGACGACCCGCCCGCGCCGCGACACCGACGTGCGCGTCGGCAGGTGCATGCCGTGTTCGTCCACCTGGATGCCGACGGAGCTGTGATGTTTCTCTTCCATGAATTGACCGGGTCGATAGGCTAAAAAGTCAGTGTCCGGCCGGGCGCGCGCGCCGACGGGCCAGCCGCGCATGCACGCCGCCGAACACGAGCGGCACGAACAGCAGCGTCGAAACGGTGGCGAACAGCAGGCCGCCGATCACCGCGCGGCCGAGCGGCGCGTTCTGCTCGGCGCCTTCGCCGAGACCGAGCGCCATCGGCACCATCCCGATGATCATCGCGAGCGCCGTCATCAGCACCGGGCGGATTCGCGTCGCGCCGGCCTCCAGTGCGGCCGTGAGCGGCGGCGCGCCGGCCGCGAGGCGCTGGCGCGCGAACGACACGACCAGGATGCTGTTGGCGGTCGCGACGCCCACCGTCATGATCGCGCCCGTCAGCGCGGGCACGCTCAGGTGCGTGCCGGTGATGAACAGCATCCACGCGATGCCGGCGAGCGCGGCCGGCATCGCGCTGATGATGATCAGCGGATCGAGCCACGACTGGAAATTCACGACGATCAGCAGGTAGACGAGCACGATCGCCATCGCGACGCCCGCGCCGAGGCCGAGGTACGACGTGCGCATCGTCTCGACCTGGCCGCGCACCGACAGGTCGGTGCCGCGCGGCAGCGTCGCGCGCGCGTCGGACACGATGCGGTCGATCGCGCCCGCGACCGAGCCGAGGTCGCGGCCCTCGACGCTCACGTACAGGTCGATCGCCGGGCGGATGTTGTAGTGCGTGATCACCGCCGGGTTCGCGACGGGATGGATCTGCACGAGGTTGCCGAGCAATTGCAGCGGCATGCCGGTGCGCCCGCTCGCGGAAATCGGCGTGCCGAGCAGGTCGTCGATCGACGCGATGCTGTATTGCGGGGTCTGGATCTGCAGCGGGTACTGGACGCCCGAGCGCGGATTGATCCAGAACGACGGGGTCGTCTGGGAACTGCCGGACAGCGAGATCAGCATGTTCTGCGCGACGTTCTGCGCGGAGAGGCTGAGCTGCTGCATGCGCGTACGGTCCATGTCGGCCACCAGGGTTGGTTCGTCGTTGCGCTGCAGTACGTGCACGTCGACGGTGCCGGGGATTTGCCTGATCTTCTTCATCAGGCTGCTCGCGATAGCCATGTTACTCGCGAGATCGTTGCCGAGCACCTGCACGTCGATCGCGGCCGGCTGACCGAAGTTGAGGATCTGCGTGATGATGTCCGACGGCTGGAAGAAGAACTCGACGCCCGGGAAGCGCTGCGGCAGCAGCGTGCGCAGCGTCTGCACGTAGTGCGCGGTCGCGCGGTGGCCCGGCTTCAGCGCGATCATCAGTTCGCCGTCGAGCGTGCCGATCGTGCCGGCATTGCTGTACGACAGGTTGATGCCGCTCACCGGCAGCCCGAGGTTGTCGACGATCGCGCCGAGTTCGTCCGCCGGCACGGTTTCGCGGATCACGCGCTCGACCTGGTCGGCAAGGCGCGCGGTCTCCTCGATCCGGTAGCCGGTCGGCGCGCGCATGTGCAGCCGCAGGTTGCCGGAATCGGCGTTCGGGAAGAAGTCGCGGCCGAGCACGAACACGAGGCCGGTCGACAGCACGCAGAAGCCGAGGAAGCACGTCGCGTAGAAGCGGCGGCGCACCAGCAGCATGCTGAGCAGCACGATGTACCACGCGCGCAGCCGCTCGAACGCGGCGTTGAACGCGTGATGGAGGCGCGCGAACCGCGACGTCGCATGATCGGGGCCGCTCGTGGCCTGCTGCGGGCGGAACAGCAGCATCGCCAGCGTCGGCACGAGCGTGCGCGACAGCACGTAGGACGCGAGCATGGCGAACACCACGGCTTCGGCGAGCGGCACGAACAGGAAGCGCGCGACGCCCGTCAGGAAGAACATCGGCACGAACACGATGCAGATGCACAGCGTCGACACGAACGCGGGCACCGCGATCTCGCCCGCGCCTTCGAGGATCGCGTCGTGCAGATTCGTACCGAGATGCAGGTGCCGCTCGATGTTCTCGATCGTGACGGTCGCGTCGTCGACCAGGATCCCGACCGCGAGCGCGAGGCCGCCGAGCGTCATGATGTTGATCGTCTCGCCGAGCGCGGAGAGTGCGATCAGCGACGTGAAGATCGACAGCGGAATCGAGATCGCGATGATCAGCGTGCTGCGCCAGTTGCCGAGGAACAGCAGGATCATCATCGCGGTCAGCACGGCGGCGATCAGCGCCTCGTGGATCACGCCCTGCACGGCGGCGTTGACGAACACCGACTGGTCGAACAGCGGCGTGATCGTGAGTCCTTCGGGCAGCGTCGGGATCACCTTCGGCAGCAGTGCCTTCAGGTCCGACACGACCTTCAGCGTCGACGCGTCGCCGGTCTTCAGGATCGACATCAGCACGCCGCGCTGGCCGTTCTGGCGCACGACGTTGGTTTGCGGCGCGAAGCCGTCGCGCACCGACGCAACCTCGCGCAGGTAGGTCGTCGCGCCGTTGACGGTCTGGACCGGCAGGCCGTTGATGTCCGCGACCGTGTCGGCCGACGCGTTCGTGTCGATCCGGTACTCGGTCTGGCCCATCTTCGCGGTGCCGGTCGGCAGTACGAGGTTCTGCGTGTTGACCGCGTTGACGATGTCGGCGGGCGTGAGGCCCTTCGCGAGCAGCGCCTGCGGATCGAGGTCGATCGCGACCACGCGCGTGCGGCCGCCGTACGGAAACGGGATCTGCGCGCCCGGGATCGTGATCAGTTGCGGCCGCAGGAAGTTGAGCGCGATGTCGGCGAGCGACTGTTCGCTAAGCGTCTTGCTCGACAGCCCGAGCTGGATCACCGGGATGCTCGACGCCGAATAGGTGATCACGAGCGGCGGCGTCGCGCCCTGCGGCATCTGCCGCACGATCGCCTGCGCGGACGAGACCGTCTGCGCGATCGCGGTCTGCACGTTCGCGCCGGGCTGCAGGAACACCTTCACGACCGCGATGCCCGGCAGCGACGTCGACTCGATGTGCTGGATGTTGTTGACGGTCGTCGTCAGGATCCGTTCATGGACGGCCGTGATGCGGTTGGTCATCTCCTTCGCGGAGAAGCCGGTGTAATTCCAGATCACGCTGATGACGGGAATGTTGACCGCCGGCAGGACGTCGACAGGCGTGCGCATCAGCGCGAGCGGGGTGGCCAGCACGATCATGATGGCCATCACGATGAACGTGTAGGGGCGCCTGAGCGCGAGATTGACGATCCACATGGAGGCGGCGGGACAGGCGGTGCTCAGGCGTCGGTGAGGGGAACCCGAATGATAGGCGTCGGGGCTGAACGAGTCACTGACACGAAACTGGCGGATTTGTCAGGTTCGGCGCGCGGCGACTGAGGCGACTTCAGGTCGATTGATCGGATGAAAACGCGCGCGGACGCCGATGCCCGAAAAAGGCCGCCGCACCGCACGCGCATGCCGCAGCAGCGACGCTTCCGTTCATCGGGCGTCGCTCAGATCTGTTCCATCCCGACCCGCGCGAGCGCGGCCAGGTCGACGACTTCGATGTGGTTGTACGCGAGCCGCAGCACGCCGAGCTTCTCGAGTTGCTGCAACGCCTGGTTGATCCGCTGCCGCGACACGCCGACGAGCATTCCCAGTTCCTCCTGCGAGATCGCGAGCGACGGGCCGGTGTCCGGATACAGCGCGGGGTTGAACAGCTGCGCGAGCGCCTGTGCGACGCGCGCGTCGACATCGAGCAGCCGGCTGTTCTGGATCGACGCGATGAACTCGCCCATCCGGTTGTTCAACTGGTGGATCACGAAGCGCGTGAACGGCAGGCTCGTGTCGAGCAGCGCATGGAACGTGTCGACCGGGACGAACAGCACGATCGAGCGCTGGACGGCGACGACTTCGTACTTGCGCAGCTCACGCTTGATCACGCTGCCTTCGCCGAACCAGCCGCCCGACGGCACGCCGGAAAACGTGCAGCCGCGCCCCGACGCGTTGAAGATCGCGAGCTTCAGCAACCCGCGATGCACGCCGATCCAGTATTCGGACGGCGCGAGCCGCTGCGCGATCACGTCGCCGGCCTCGTGCTGCTCGGCGCGCGACTGCGCGAGCACGAGCGCCTGGTGTTCCGGCGCCAGCGCGCGGAACCACGCGCACTGGCCGAACAGCACGGACAGGGCGGGCAACGGGCCCGGTTCGAGCGGCGTGTCGGCCGGCGGGCTGACAGCGGCGGCCGCGTCGGGCGGCGCAACGGGGTGGTCGTGCATGGATGCGGGTTTGCGAGGATAGGGATAACGCGCAGCGCTCATGAGGCACTCTGTCGTTTCGATGACAGACGGCTCACAATAGCGCCCGTTAGGCTGTCGGCAATTGAACCACATCAAGACCGGTCGGGGTGCATGCACACTTGCCGGATACGAGGCCGACGCACGCGCCGGTCGACAGAAAACGGGAGACAGGATCATGACGCAGATGTTCGAGGCCGGACTCGGCCGCCGCGATGCCAACTACGTGCCGCTCACGCCGATCGACTTTCTGGTCCGTGCGGCCGAAGTCTACGGCGCGCGCCTCGCGATCGTGCACGGCGACGTGCGGCGCACGTGGGGCGAGACCTACACGCGGGCGAAGCAGCTCGCGAGCGCGCTCGCGCGGGCCGGCGTCGCGCGCGGCGAGACGGTGGCCGCGCTGCTGCCGAACATCCCGGCGATGGTCGAGGCGCACTTCGGCGTGCCGATGGCCGGCGCCGTGCTCAACACGATCAACACGCGGCTCGACATTTCATCGGTGCTGTTCATGCTGCGTCACGGCGAGGCGAAGGTGCTGATCGTCGACACCGAATACGCGGAGCTCGCGCATCGCGCGGCGCTCGAAGTGCCGGGCCTGAAGATCGTCAGCGTTGCCGATGCGATGCCGGCCGACCCCGCGCGCTTCGCGGGCGCGACCGACTACGAAGCGTTCGTCGCGGGCGGCGATCCCGACTACGCATGGACGCCGCCCGCCGACGAGTGGGAGGCGATCGCGCTGAACTACACGTCCGGCACGACGGGCGACCCGAAGGGCGTCGTGTATCACCATCGCGGCGCGTATCTCGCGGCGATCAGCAACATCCTCGAATGGGACATGCCGAAGCACGCGGTGTATCTGTGGACGCTGCCGATGTTCCACTGCAACGGCTGGTGCTTCCCGTGGGCCGTCGCGGCGCGCGCGGGCGTGAACGTGTGCCTGCGCAGGTTCGACGCGAAGACGGTGTTCGACCTGATCCGCCGCGAGCGCATCACGCATTACTGCGGCGCGCCGATCGTACAGAGCGCGATCGCGAATGCGCCGGCCGAGTTGCGCGCCGGCATCGATCACACGGTGCACGCGATGGTCGCCGGTGCCGCGCCCGCGCCGGCCGTGATCGCGAAGATGAAGGAGATCGGCTTCGACCTGCTGCACGTGTACGGATTGACCGAGGTCTATGGCCCGGCGACCGTATGCGCGAAGCAGGCGCACTGGGACGAGCTGCCCGACGACGAGCGCGCGCGGCTCAATGCGCGGCAGGGCGTGCGCTATCACCTGGAAGCGGGCGCGACGGTGCTCGATCCGGACACGATGACGCCGGTGCCGGCCGACGGCGAGACGCTCGGCGAGATCATGTTCCGCGGCAACATCTGCATGAAGGGCTACCTGAAGAACCCGCACGCGACGGAGGAAGCGTTCCACGGCGGCTGGTTCCATACGGGCGATCTCGGCGTGCTGACGCCGGACGGCTACATCCGCATCAAGGATCGCCGCAAGGACATCATCATTTCGGGCGGCGAGAACATCTCGAGCATCGAGGTCGAGGATGCGCTGTACCGGCATCCGGCCGTCGCGGTCGCGGCGGTGGTCGCGATGCCCGACCCGAAGTGGGGCGAGGTGCCGTGCGCGTTCGTCGAGCTGCGCGAAGGCGCGAGCGCGACCGAGGCGGAGATCGTCGCCCACTGCCGGCAGTTGCTCGCGGGGTTCAAGGTGCCGAAGGTCGTGCGCTTCGGCGAGCTGCCGAAGACGTCGACCGGCAAGATCCAGAAATTCCAGCTGCGCAACGCGGTCGGATCGGACAAGGCGATCGACCTGGCGGGAGACAAGAAGTAACGGCGACGGGGCGTCGTGCGGGCGGACGCCTTGATGCGTGAATGCGTCAAGGCGTCAAGGCGTCAAGGCGTCAAGGCACGACGAGCCACGCGATCGCCAGATACCGCCCGACCTTCGCGATCGTCACGATCGCGACGAAGGTCGGCAGCGGCTCGCGCAGCACGCCGGCGATCATCGTCAGCGGGTCGCCGATCACCGGCGCCCAGCTCAGCAGCAGCGACCAGCGGCCATAGCGCCGATACCAGCCCTCGGCGCGCGCGAGCGCGGCCGGTTTCACCGGAAACCAGCGGCGGTCGCGGAAGTGCTCGATGCCGCGGCCGAGCGCCCAGTTGATCGCCGCGCCCGCGACGTTGCCGACGCTCGCCACCAGCACCAGCGCCCACACGGGCTCGCGCCCGGCAAGCAGCAGGCCGGCAAGCACGGCTTCGGACTGGAGCGGCAACAGGGTCGCGGCGACCATCGACACGGCGAACAGGCCGCCGTAAGTGAGCAGTTCGGACATCGCGCGATTGTACTGGTCGTACCGGCCGCGCGTCGGCCGGCGTGGGTGGCGCGCGCCGCAGCGCGCGACGTCACGCGCGCCGGCGGCCGCTCAATTCCAGCCGACCATGATCGCGCCCATCCCGACCAGCAGCCCGCCCGTCACGCGATTCATCGCGCGCATCCGCGCCGGCCGCTGCAGCGCACGGCTCAGCCGGTGCGAGAACAGCGCCATCGACGCGACGCCGCCGGCGAACAGCAGCGCGAAGCTCGCCGCGAGCAGCAGGAATTGCGCGTTCAGGCTCCAGTCGGGATCCGGGACGATGAACTGCGGAAAGAACGACGGAAAGAACAGCAGCGTCTTCGGGTTCAGGCCGGAGGTGGCGACGCCGCGCCAGAACAGCGCGCGTCCGGTGGCGGTGTGGTCGGATGCCGTGTTGCCGGCGTCCGTCGACGCGGCGGGCGCGGTGACCGGCGCCCGGCCGACCCATTGCTTGCAGCCGAGCCATACGAGGTAGGCGGCGCCGGCCCAGCGCAGCACGGTCAGCGCGTGCTCGTCGAGGTGAACCAGCGAATTCAGGCACAGCGCGGTCAGCGCGAGCTGCAGCAGCACGGCGAGCGTGCCGCCCCAGACGCACGGCAGCGCACGGCGCCAGCCGGCGCGCAATGCCTGGTTCATCGTGAGGAGGTTGACGGGGCCGGGGGCGTAGATGAGGACGGCGGACGCAGCGAGGAACGACAGATAAAGCCTGAACGACATGACGGGAGTGCGGAAACGGAGGATCAGGCGCCGGCCCGTGCGACCGGGTAGGCGCGCGGGGGCGGGACGTTGCATGCCTGCGTGTCCTGCGCCGCAACTCGTGATTGCGGCCAGGCGTCCCGGTGCGAAGGGGTTGTCGCAGGGAGCGTGCCGGACACCAGGCATGGAGAAAATGTATCAAGCGGGCCGGTTAAAAGGCTTCCTGTTTTCCAGCAAAACGCACCCGAAACCGGAAGCCTATTCAGATAGAATGCGGATTTTCAGTAGAAGATTCTTCCTGTCATGGCTACCCGCGAACGCACGCCGAAAACCCTCGACAACCAGGACCGCAAGATCCTCGGTGCACTGCAAAAAAATGCGCGCCTGTCGAACGCCGAACTGGCCGAACAGATCGGCATGTCGACCACCGCCTGCTGGAACCGCACGCGGCAGCTCGAACTCGACGGTTACATCGACGGCTACGTCGCGCTGGTCAACCAGCGCATGCTCGGCTACGCGGACATCGTGATCCTCGAAGTCACCCTCGATCGCCACGAGGACGATGCGCTCGCGCGTTTCGGCGCCGAACTCGCGGCACTGCCCGAAGTGCTCGAGGCCTACCTCGTATCGGGCGAATACGACTACTGGATCAAGGTCGCGGTGGACGGCACGGCCGGCTACGAACGCTTCCTGCGCGAGAAGCTGTACAGGATTTCGAGCATTCGCCACAGCCGCTCGATGTTCGCGCTGCGGTGCATGAAAGATGTGCCGTCGATTCAGGTGTGAAGACGGGGGCGACGCGCCGCGCGGCGTCGTGACGACGCGGTTCGCGGCGGTGCTGGAGAAGGGTGGGAATCGGGCTGTCGCGCCCGTTGCGCGCGGCCCGGAGCCGGATACCGGCAGGCCGTGCCCGCGCGGCGGGAAAACGGATGAATCTTCCGTGACGGCCAGGCCCGGCGCGTGGCGCGCAGCGGGCATGCATCGGCTACGCAGCGGCCGGACATTCCGGGAAGCTGCGATCAACACCGTGCCGACAAGTTCGTCGGGACCGGCATCCGCGTATCGACATCGCTGCGACCGTGCTCACAGCGCGTGAGCACCATTCCATCGACGGCATTCGCCCTTTTTGCGACTTCCGTCAGGCGCCCCATGCCGGACCCGGCGGCCTTTCGGCGCGCGTCCCGGCGAGGCGCATCAGACGGATGGAGATGGCGCGTGGCCGGCTGGCGGCCGGTCGCTGCGCTCAGCGCGGCAGGCGTGCGTGCGCTTCAGCGATGACTGCGCAGTTCTCGAGGTGCAGTGCCCATGCTTCTGCAAGCAGCTCGCCGACACGTGCGAGCCAGCCAGCGGATTGGGTGGAACGATCGGAGACATTAGACGTTTGCATGACGAAGCCCCATGTAGGTGGCGAGTTAGGGATAACCCTAATCATAAAGAAACGTCACCGTCTTGTGAAATGCGATTTCGTTATATGAGAATTACTGACAATTTATGTTGCTGCCGCGCAACATGAGCTGCGCCACCTTCTGCGTGGCGGGCAGGCGTGACGAGACCGCGGCGAGCGCGGCCTCGCATTGACGGGCGAAAAGGGAAAACGGAGCGACGAGAACGGGCGCGGCAGCGGGGCGGCGATTACCCGCCGATCCACCCGAAGCGCCACGACAGGCGGCGCGCCGCGGCGAGCAGCGTATGCGCGAGTTCGCTGTGCGGCCCGCGCGGGAAGCCGCGCGACGAGCCGATGATCGCAATCACGAGCCGGATGCTGCCGGTGTGATCGAACACGGGCGCGGCGATCGTCCCGATGCCCGGCACCGGCGCATCGAATGCGAAATCGAGTTCGTCCGCGCGGATCGTCGCGAGCCGCGCGCGGAACGCGTCGTCGACCTGCGTCGCGCGGCCTGCGAGGCGCACCGGCTCGTCGGCCAGCAGGCCGGCCAGCACGTCGTCGGACATGCCGGCCGCGAAAATCCGCCCGATCGCCGTATTCACGAGCGACATCACCGTGCCGACCTGAAGGCTCACGTGCTGCGGCCGTGCCGATTCCTCGAGACGGATCACGGTCGGCCCGAGCGGCCCGAGCGTCGCCGCGGCCACGCTCAGGTCGGTCGCGGCCGCCAGCGCGACGATTTCGGCTTCCGCATCGCGCGTCGGCGACACGCGCTGCATCGCGATCAGGCCGAGCGCCTGGGCGAGCGGCCCGCCGCCGAAGCAGCCCGCGTCGTCGCGGCTCAGCAGGCCGATCTTCTGCAGGCTCACCAGATGCGGAAACGCCTTCGCGGCCGGCATGCCGGCGGCTGCCGCGAGATCGCGCAACGGCAGCGCACGGCCCGCCGAGACGAGCGCGAGCAGCAGCTCGCCCGTGCTGTCGAGCGCGTTGATGCCGCGCTGCGCCTTCGTGTCGTCGGCGAGCGCGGGCGGCATGCGCTGCGTGGCCGGCGGCATGCCCGGCGCGACCGGCGGTGCGTCGCGTCCCGCGTCGAGCGCCGCGGTGGCTTGCCGTGCCGCATCGCGCAGCGCCGTCGCGATCGGGCCGTCCCAGCCGACATCGATCGAGCCGCTCGAACCGATCACCGTCAACGCGAGTTGCAGGCGGCCGTCCGCGTCCAGCACCGGCACGCACATCGCGCTGACACCGGGGCTCGGCCGATCCACGCCGCGCTCGATCCCGCGCGCGCGGATCGCGTCGAGTTCGGCCTGCCACGCGCGGGCGTCGGACGGGGGCTGGTCGCCTTCCGCGCCGGCGAGCGTGGCGCCGGCGCCGGCCTGGCTGGCCGCCATCGCGTCGAGCTGGGCGGGGTCGCCGAACGCGCGGAACACCCGGCCGGTCGCCGTCGTGTCGAGCGACATGACGGATCCGACGTGCAGGTTCACGTGCAGCGGATAGCCGCCGTGCTCGATGCGCACGATCGTGGGCCCGAGCGCGCCCGGCACCGACAGCGCGACGCTCAGGCCGACCGCTTCCGCGAGCCGCGCCGCGTGCGGCAGCGCCGCGCGATAGGCCGGCTGGCGCTCGATCGACATCAGCCCGAGCCGCAGCGACAGCGGCCCCGGCTCGTAGTTGCCGGTGAGCGCGTCGCGCTTCACGAGCGCGAGCCGCGTCAGGCTGACGAGATAGGTGTGCGCCTGCGCGGTCGACAGGTCGGCCGCGGCCGCCAGCTCCGACAGCCCGAGCGGCTTGCGCCGGCGCGCGAGCGCGTCGAGCAGCCGGCCGCCGACCTCGACGCTCTGGATCCCGCGCTGCGCCTTGGGCGGCGCGTCGTCTGCGCTGACTTCGTGGTTCTGCACGCGATGATTCTTCCGTTGACGAAACCCCGCATGGTATCCGACGCCATTTGACGCGCCAGCCCGCAGGTTTACCAGAATTAGACAATAGCAAGTTAATTTGTCATTGACAAATAATCGGCGCGGGAAGATGATCCGCTCATTCCCCTCAACACATGGCTCGCAGCCACGGAACGCAACATGGCCAAAGCATTCGCCTCCCAAGCCGATCTGGAAGAGAAGAAAGTCACCTGGACGCAGCTGTCCGAGAACGCGTACGCCTATACCGCCGAAGGCGACCCGAACTCGGGTGTGATCATCGGCGACGACAGCGTGCTGATCGTCGACACGACCGCGACGCCCGCGATGGCGCAGGACCTGATCGCGAAGATCCGCAGCGTGACCGACAAGCCGATCAAGCACGTCGTGCTGTCGCATTACCACGCGGTGCGCGTGCTTGGCGCGTCCGCGTATTTCGACGAAGGCGCGCAGCACGTGATCGCGAGCCGCGGCACCTACGAAATGATCGTCGAGCGCGGCGAGGCCGACATGAAGTCGGAGATCGAGCGGTTCCCGCGGCTGTTCGCGGGCGTCGAGACGGTGCCGGGCCTGACCTGGCCGACGCTCGTGTTCGAGCGCGAGATCACGCTGTTCCTCGGCAAGCTCGAGGTGAAGATCATGCACGTCGGCTCGGGCCACACGAAGGGCGACACGATCGTCTGGCTGCCGTCGCAGAAGGTGCTGTTCTCGGGCGACCTGGTCGAGTACGACGCGGCCTGCTATTGCGGCGACGCGCAGCTCGAACAGTGGCCGGCCACGCTCGAGGCGCTGCGCGCGCTCGGCGCGGAAAAGCTCGTGCCGGGCCGCGGCCCCGCGCTGCTGAATCCGGCCGAAGTGAACAAGGGCCTCGACTACACGAAGGACTTCGTGACGACGCTGCTCGCGCAGGGCCGCAAGGCCGTCGAGCGCAAGCTCGACCTGAAGGCGTCGATGGCGCTCACGCGCGAAGCGATGGATCCGAAGTTCGGCCACGTGTTCATCTACGAGCACTGTCTGCCGTTCGACGTGTCGCGCGCGTACGACGAGGCGAGCGGCATCACGCATCCGCGCATCTGGACCGCGCAGCGCGACAAGGAAATGTGGGACGCGCTGCAGGACTGAGCGGGTCACCGCGGCGGGGCGTCCGGGCGGGCGCCGCGCCGCGTTCCTGACGGCGCCTGAGCGGCGGCCGCATCGCGCGGCGGTTCAGGGAGCCGACTTCCGTTCTCACAAGAAAGCCGGGCGCATGTACGCCCGCGGAGACTGCCGCGCGCCCGAATCGCGCGGCCCGTTTGGAGAGAGACATGCCCCAATCGCTTCCCGCCGAAGCGACGATCGCGCACGCGAGTGCCGCGTCGTCTTCCGTCCACGAATCCGCGTCGGCACCGGTTGCCGGCGACGCGCTGCTGTTCCGCAAGATCGCGTGGCGGATCGTGCCGTTCCTGTTCCTCTGCTACGTCGTGTCGTTCCTCGACCGCATCAACATCGGCTTCGCGCAACTGCAGATGAAGCACGACCTCGGCTTCAGCGATGCGATGTACGGCCTCGGCGCCGCGGTGTTCTACGTCGGCTACGTGTTCTGCGAGGTGCCGAGCAACCTGCTGCTCGCGCGCTTCGGCGCGCGCCGCACGTTCACGCGGATCATGCTGCTGTGGGGCATCGCGTCGACCGCGATGATGTTCGTGTCGCAGCCGTCGCATTTCTACGTGCTGCGCTTCCTGCTCGGCGTGTTCGAGGCCGGCTTCTTTCCCGGCATCGTGCTGTACCTGACCTACTGGTTCCCGGCGAACCGCCGCGCGGCGGCGATCTCGGTGTTCTTCGCGGGTGTCGCGGTGGCGGGGGTGCTCGGCGGCCTGATGTCGGGCTGGATCATGCGCGACATGAGCGGCGTGCTCGGGCTGCACGGCTGGCAATGGATGTTCGCGATCGAAGGCGCGCCGGCGATCGTGCTCGCATGCTTCGCGTTCACGTACCTGGTCGACCGGCCGCAGGACGCAGCGTGGCTCACGTCCGACGAAAAGGCGCGCGTCGCCGCGCTGTGCAGCGATGGCGGTGCGCATGGCGCGCACAGTGCGCACGACAAACGCAGCCTGGTCGCCGCGCTCGCGAACCCGCGCGTCTACCTGTTCGCGTTCATCTACTTCTCGCTGACCTGCGCATCGCTGACGCTCAACTTCTGGATGCCGCTGATGATCCGCGATTTCGGCGTGACCGACGTCGTGTCGGTGAGCCTCTACACGGTCGTGCCGAACGCGGTCGGCGCGGTCGGGCTGATCCTGATCGCCCGCCATTCCGACCGCACCGGCGAGCGCCGCAAGCACTTCGCGTGCTGCACGATCGGCGGCGGCCTGGCACTCGCGGCGCTGACGCTGCACCTGCACAGCTTCGCGGCGATGCTCGCGTGCCTGTCGATCGCGGCGACGCTGATCTTCGCCGCGCTGCCGATCTTCTGGGCCGTGCCGACCCGCTATCTGTCGGGCAACGCGGCCGCGGCCGGGATCGCGCTGATCAGCAGCATCGGGATCACGAGCGGCATCGTCAGCCCGTGGGTGATCGGGCTGATCCGCACGCGCACCGGCAGCATGGATCTCGCCGTGTACCTGCTGGCCGCGCTGCTCGCGCTGAGCGGCGCCGCGCTGATGCTCGGCGTGAAGGGCGAACCCGCACGCCGCGCCTGAATCGCGGCTGGGCGCTGCCGGCGGGCGGCGGCGACCGGCGCTGCATTTCCTGTCCGCACCGTATCCGCATCCATCGAGGAGACGATCGATGTCAGCCCCCCTTCAAGCGGACGCCGCGCAGGCGGTTGCGTCCGGTTCCCGTGCGCCGGCGTCGGACCACGACGCGCTGTACCGCCGTATCGGCGCGCGGATCGTGCCGTTCCTGTTCATCTGCTACATCGTGTCGATCCTCGACCGCAGCAACATCGGCTTCGCGCAGCTGCAGATGCGGCAGGATCTCGGCCTGACCGATGCGATGTACAGCCTCGGCGCGGTGCTGTTCTTCGTCGGCTACGTGCTGTTCGAGGTGCCGAGCAACGCGCTGCTGCGCCGCTTCGGCGCGCGCCGCACGTTCGCGCGGATCATGGTCCTGTGGGGCGCGGTGTCGGTCGCGATGATCACCGTCGACAGCGCGAAGCACTTCTACGTGCTGCGCTTCCTGCTCGGGCTGTTCGAGGCCGGCTTCTTCCCGGGCGTCGTGTTCTACCTGACCTACTGGTATCCGGCGCGCCGGCGCGCGTCGGTGCTGTCGATCTTCTATGCGGGCGTCGCGGTGGCCGGGATGGTCGGCGGGCTGCTGTCGGGCTGGCTGATGCGCGCGATGTCGGGCGTGCTCGGGCTGCACGGCTGGCAGTGGATGTTCGCGATCGAGGGCGCGCCTGCGATCCTGCTCGGCGTGATCGCGTGGTTCTGGCTGTGCGACCGCCCCGAACAGGCGCGCTGGCTGTCCGACGACGACCGCCAGCGGCTCGCGGCCGACCTGGCCGCCGACCGGGCGGAGGCGCCCGCACATGCGGCGTCGTCGCTGCGGCAGGTGCTCGCCGCGCCGCGCACCTGGCTGTTCGCATTCATCTATTTTTCGCTGACGACGGCGCTGTTGATGCTGCTGTTCTGGATGCCGCTGATGATTCGCGAATTCGGCATTCACGACGTCGTGCACATCAGCCTGCTGTCGATCGTGCCGAACGCGATCGGCGCGGCCGGCCTGATCGCGATCGCGCGGCGCTCCGACCGCAAGCGCGAGCGTCGCCGGCACTTCGCCGCGTGCGCATTCGGCGGTGCGGTGGCGCTCGCGTTGCTGACGCTGCACTTGCCGAGCATCGTCGCGATGATGGCGCTGCTGTCGATCGCGGCGATGCTGATCTTCGCCGCGCACCCGGTGTTCTGGGCCGTGCCGTCCGCGTATTTCTCGGGCGCCGGCGCGGCGGGCGGGATCGCGCTGATCAGCAGCATCGGCGTATCGAGCGGGATGATCACGCCGTGGATCGTCGGGCTGATCCGCACGCGCACCGGCAGCATGGATGCGGCGATGCTGATGATCGCGGGATTGCTGGCCGCGTGCGCGGTCGCGATGCTGCTCGGTGTGCGGGCGACCTCGCGCGACGCGGCGCCCGTGTCGCGTTGATCGCGTGATGTGTCGGCGCGGCGCGCGTACGACGGGGTGGGCGGCCAGGACGGGCGCGAGCCCGTTGTCGGCGGGAACGCGCGCTAGGCCCGATACACCTCGATCCGGTTGCGGCCGCGCTCCTTCGCGACATACAGCGCCTTGTCGGCCCGCGACAGCGCCTGGTACGCGCCGAAGTCGGACGTCCGCATCGCGTCGATGCCGATGCTGACGGTCAGCACGAGCGGCTGATCCTCGTGCACGAGCCGCGAATCGGCCACGCGCTGCTGCACGCGCAGCGCGAGCGCGCACGCCGCGTCGATCCCGGTGTGCGGCAGCACGATCGCGAATTCCTCGCCGCCGATGCGCCCGACGATGCCGTCCGTCCCGATCTCCGCGAGCAGCAGCCGCGCGAAATGCCGGAGCGCGCGATCGCCGAGCGGATGGCCCCAGCGGTCGTTCAGCGCCTTGAAGTGATCGAGGTCGAGCATCAGCACCGCGGCGTCCTGGCCGGTCGCGCGCACGCCGCGCAACGCGGCTTCGCTATGCCGCATGAACGCGTGGCGGTTGGACAGCTGGGTCAGGTGATCGGTCGTCGCCATCCGGTGCAGTTCGGTCTCGATGTGCTTGCGCTCGGTCGCATCCGTGATGAAGCCGTGCCAGACCGTGCCGCCGTCCGGCGTGCGTTGCGGGCGCGCGTCGCCTTCGCGCCAGCGCATTCCCTGGTCCGGCAGCAGCACGCGGTATTCGAGCCGCCACGGCGCCAGGCGCTCCGCCGACACCCGCAGCGACTGACGGTAGGCAACCAGATCGGCAGGATGAATCCGGGTTTCGACCGCATCCGCGTCGCGGGCGATCTGCTCGGGCGTCAGTTCGTAGATGTCGCGTGCGCCCGCGCTCGCGTACGAAAAGAACCGGCGGCCGTCGGCGGTCTGCCGCAGCTGGAACACGAGGCCCGGCACCTGGTCGGTCAGGCTCGTCACGAGCGTGACGGAGTCGCTCAACCGGCCGGCGAGTTCGCGCAGCGCGGTGATGTCCGTGGTCGTGCCGACCATGCGCAGCGCGCGCCCGTGGCTGTCGCGGGCGATGACCTTGCCGCGGCTGCAGATCCATTTGTACGTGCCGTTCTTGCAGCGGATGCGGTGTTCGACCGCATAGCTGTCGGTCCGGCTTTCGAAGTGCGCGAGCATCGCGGCTTTCACGCCGGCGACGTCGTCCGGGTGCAGCCGTTCGTATGCATCCTCGATCCGGCTCGTCAGTTCATCGGGCGCATATCCGAGCAGCGCCTTCCAGGCTGCCGAGTAATGGATCTCGCCGGTTTCGACGTTGCGATCCCACACGCCGGTGCCGCTTTCGTTCAGCGCCAGCGTGGTCAGCGCGCTGTGTTCCTCGACGACGCCGAGCCGTTCGCGCAGCGCGGCTTGCGCGTTCGCGCGGCCGATCGCGCGTTCCGCCAGTGTCGCCAGGTCGTGCAGGAAAGCGCGCTGCGCGGCGTCGAGCGTCAGGCCGGTGCTGCCGGCGACGCACAGCGCACCCAGCGCGCTGCCGTCGGGCGCGAGCAACTCGCAGGCCGCGACGACGTGCGGCGCGTCATTCGGGAGGTCGCCCGCGGCGGGCGTGATGAAGCGTCGGCCGGCCGCCCGAGCGGGCTCGGCACGCGACGGGAAACGCATGGCAGGAAGCGTGGCGGGCAGCGTGCCGTCGGACGCCGCCACGCGTTGCGCGCCGGCTTCGGCGGACGCGATGAACGCACCGGCCGTGCCGAAATGCGCGCGGGCGAGACGGCACACGGTGTCGAGTTCGGGCAACGGCGCAAGCGCCGGTCGATCGTCGGCGGGAGCGCGACAGGAGCCGGGCGTGTCGCCGGTCCCGGTGGTGAACATACGGAACCGCATGGTCGAAATCCGCGACGGTCGATTGCGCCGATGATCGGACGAATGCCGGAGGGCGCTGCTTCGGAGGCTGAGATCGTAGAGCTTATCGTCGCGAGGAATGTGTGGCAAGCAAGGGCGAAACCGGGTGGGTGGGCGGCGAGTTCGGGGCGTGGAGAAGGGTCGCAGAGAAGCAGCGCAGAGAAGGGCCGCTTCAGGTCCTGAATGAATGCGCGGGCAAACCGGCAAGCGCCGGCTTCGCAGTCCGATCGTGCGGAAGCCGGCGCCTTTCGGCAGATCAATGCGTGCGCAGGATTGCGCTGCGCGACGTCACGCGACGGGAATCGGGTTGTCGACAACGAAGCGGTTGAACTCGTCGACGAACGCGTGCTCGTTCGGCCCGGCATTGTCGCGCAACGGCTTCGCCGCTTCGACGACGACTTCGGTGGTGGCGGTCTCGAGCAGCGCCAGCGTCTCGGCGACGAACGCATCGACCGGCATTGCGCGCGGATCGCCGCTCTTGTGCACGAGATCGGTGTCGACCCACGGCGGCGCGATTTCCAGCACGCGCACGCTCGTGTCGCGCAGCATGAAACGCTGCGACAGCGTGTACGAATGGATCGCGGCCTTCGTCGCCGAATACAGCGCGGCCGACGCGAGCGGCACGTACGCGAGCACCGAGCTGTTGTTGATGATCGTCGCGTCCGGCTGCCGCTTCAGGTGTTCGACGAACGCCGCGCTGACGCGCACGGGGCCGAGCAGGTTCGTCTCGACGAGGCGCACGGCCTGTTCGTCGTCGAGCGGCCCGGCCGCATCGTCGAACGGCATGATGCCCGCGTTGTTGATCACGACGTTCAACGCCGGGTAGCGGTCGATCAGCCGCGCCGCGACCGTGCGGATCTGCGCGGCATCGCCGACGTCGAGCTCGATCGTGTCGATGTTCGGATACTGCCGCGCGATCTCGTCGAGCAGCTTCGTGCGCCGGCCGGCGACGACGACCTTGTTGCCCAGCTCGTCGAGCGCGATCGCCAGAGCACGGCCGATCCCGGACGTGCCGCCGGTGATGAGGATGGTATTGCCGTCGAGTTTCATGACGATGCGCCTCAGCGGGCGGCCGCATAGCGCGGCGCCGGCGAATCGGTCGACAGGTGCGGCGCCATCGTGCGGCGCGCGGCCTCGAACGCATCCCATTCGTCGACCGCGTGCAGCGACGGAATCGTCACGAGCTCGCGGCGGTCGAAGCCGACCAGCGCCGCGTCGACCAGGTCGGACGCCGGCATCACGATCTCCTTCGGCAGGTGTTCGATCGGCAGGCCGCCGGTCTGCCAGAAGTCGGTGGCCGTCGCGCCGGGCAGCACGGCCTGCACCTGCACGCCGTGGTCCGCGAGTTCGTGATGCAGCGACTGGCTGAACGCGAGCACGAATGCCTTGCTGCCGCCATAGACGCCATTGAGCGTTTCCGGCGACAGCGCGACGATCGACGAGATGTTGATCACGGCACCGCGGCCGCGCGCGACGAAGCCGGGCACGGCTGCATAGGTCAGGCGCGTGAGCGCGGTCACGTTCAGGTCGAGCAGCCGCGTCATCGCGTCGACGTCGCTGTCGAGCAGCGGCGTGTGCGTGCCGACGCCCGCGTTGTTGACGAGCAGCGTGATGCTCGCGTCCTGCTTCAGCTTCGCTTCGACGGCGGCGAGCGCCGCGCGGTCGTTGAGGTCGGCGCCGACGATCTCGACGCTGCGCTGCGTGTCGTTCGTGATGCGCTCGGCGAGCGCGGCCAGCCGGTCGCGGTTACGCGCGACGAGGATCAGGTCGTAGCCGCGGCGCGCGAGGCGGTCCGCATAGATCGCGCCGATGCCGGACGATGCGCCGGTGATGACGGCGGTACCGCGATGTGCTTCAGTCATGATGTCGCTCCGTGTCGAGGAAAGGGTGAGTGCGTGAAGGCATTCTGGCCTCGAATCGCCGCGACACAAATGACGTAGATGGGTATGATTCAGGACATCGGGTGCCGATCGTGCCGCCCGCCACCGGAGACACGCATGCACCGCATCGGCTTTCTGATCAGCGACGGCTTCCAGATCATGGCGCTCGCCACGCAATCGGTGTTCGAGTACGCGAACCTGGCCGCGGGCGAACCGTTCTACGTGATGGACAACTATTCCGTCGAGGGCGGCGACGTGCGCTCGTCGCTCGGGTTGTCGGTCGCGACGCGCGCGCTCAGCGGCCGGGTCGACGTCGATACGTGGATCGTCGCGGGCGTCAACGATCCGCTCGCATCGCCGGCGCCGGCCGGCGTCGTCGCGTTCCTGCGGCGCGCGAACGCGCGCGCGCGGCGGGTCGCCGGCATCTGCACGGGCGCGTTCGTGCTCGCCGAGGCCGGGCTGCTCGCGCAGCGCCGCGCGACGACGCACTGGGCGTACGGCCGCGAGATGCAGAAGCACTTTCCGGACATTCGTGTCGAGGAGGACCGGATCTACATCGTCGACGGCTCGATCTGGACGTCGGCCGGGATGACGGCCGGCCTCGACCTGACGCTCGCGATGGTGGAGAAGGATCTCGGCGCGGACGCCGCGCGCTCGGTCGCGCGCAAGCTCGTGATGCACCAGCGCCGCTCGGGCGGGCAGTCGCAGCATTCCGAAATGCTGGAGCTCGCGCCGAAATCGGACCGGATCCAGAACGCGCTGAACTATGCGCGGCAGAACCTCGGCCGCGCGCTGACCGTCGAGGAGCTGGCTGACGCCGTCCACCTGAGTCCGCGCCAGTTCAGCCGCGTGTTCACGCTGGAAACCGGGCAGTCGCCGGCGAAGGCGATCGAGCGGCTGCGTCTCGAGGCCGCGCGGCTGATGATCGAGCAGAGCCGGCACTCGCTCGACGTGATCGCGAAGGAGAACGGTTTTCGCGACCGGCGCCACCTGCGCGACGCGTTCGTGCGCGGTTTCGGCGTGCCGCCGCAGGCGGTGCGGCGCGACGCGCGGGCAGACGAGCGCGAAACGGCCTGACGTTCGCGGGCGCGAGCCGCCAGCGCGGGTCGGGAAAATCGCGCAGAATCTCCCGCATTCCTCGCGAGGAGACACCATGCACGCCGCCCCGTTCAACATTGCGATTCCCGATCGCGCGCTCGATGACCTGCGTCGGCGCCTGCGCGACATGCGCGCACCGCTGCTGACGCCCGCCGACCCGTGGCAGCAGGGTGTGGATGGCGCGTGGCTGCGCGAACTGGTTGCGTACTGGGCCGAGCGCTTCGACTGGCGTGCGGCGGAGCGCGCGCTGAACAGGCTGCCGCAGTTCGTCGCGGACGCAGGCGGGCAACGCGTGCATTTCATCCATCGGCGCGGGGCGGGGCCGAAGCCGTATCCGCTCGTCATCACGCACGGCTGGCCGGGCTCCGTATTCGAGTTCGACGCGCTGATCGATCGCCTGTGCGATCCGGCCGCGTTCGGCGGCGATCCGCACGACGCGTTCGACGTCGTCGCGCCGTCGCTTCCGGGCTTCGCGTTCTCGCCCGCGCCCGCGGCGCGCGGCATGTCGGCATTTCAGGTCGCCGACAGTTGGGCGGCGTTGATGTCCGGGCTCGGATATCGCCGCTTCGGCGCGCAAGGCGGCGATCTCGGCGCAGGCGTGTCGATTGCGCTCGGCGCGCGACATCCCGGCGTGGTGGACGGCATTCATCTGAACTACCTGCCCGGCAGCTACGAGCCTCCGGCCGACGCGGCTTCGCCGCTCACCGAGGACGAACGGGCTTTCGTGACGCAGCGCGGAGAGTGGGCCGCGCTGGAGGGCGGATACGCGCATGTGCACATGACGAAGCCGCAGACGCTGGCCGTCGCGCTCAACGACTCGCCGGCCGGGCTGGCCGCGTGGATCGCCGAGAAATTCCGCGCGTGGAGCGATTGCGGCGGCGACGTCGCGCGGCGGTTTTCGCACGACACGCTGCTGACCGGCATCTCGCTCTACTGGTTTACCGGCAGCATCGGCTCGGCAATGCAGATGTATTGGGAAAACCGGCTGCAGCCGATGCGCTTCGCGGCCGGGGAACGCGTGGCGGTGCCCGTCGCGTTCGCGCGCTTTCCGAAGGAGATCAGCCGCCCGCCGCGCAGCTGGCTCGAACGGGTGTTCGACGTCGTGCAGTGGGCCGACATGCCGAGCGGCGGGCATTTTGCCGCGATGGAAGAACCGGACCTGCTGGCCAGCGATATTCGCCGATTTTTCCGGCGTTTTCGGTAAGGCGCCGGGAGGCGGCGTCGCTGGCGAAGTGCGCCGGCGGCCATTCGCGCGCTGGCGAGCGCCGGCACCGTGCGGATCGTGACGCGACGATCCCGCCCGTCTTATCGCATGACTTACCGCGTTACAAACGGCGCCGCATCGTGCGGCGCGGTACGCGCATGCTTGCGCTGGCGCAGCAGCGCGACGCGGCAATTCTCGCGCGCGGTCTCGCGGCCGTCGTCGTCGAGCAGCACCAGGTCGCCGCGCATCACGTTGAGCGTGATCACGTCGTCGCCGGGCGCGCCGAGCGTTTCCGGCGTGTGCACCGACCCCGCCGGTTCGAGCACCGTCGAGCCGGCCTGCGCGATCCACGTGTACTCGCGGTAGCGCCACGCACCCTGCAGCGTATGGACGAACACCTCGCCGTCGTGGCGATGGCGCGGCAGCGTGCCGCCGGCCGGCATCTTAAGCAGCGCGGTCAGCGTGTCTTCCGCCGCATTGATATGCAGATACTTGATTGCGAGCCCCGGCAGGTCGGCGCTCATCGGCAGCCACGGCAGCGCGTCGCCGGGCAGGCACGAAATCGGCGGCAGGTCGGTGGAGAGCGGGGCGGACGGCTGCGTCATGGCGGAGGGAGAGCGGAAACGGGGAAGTGCGCATTATCGCAGAGCGCGAGCGGGCGGCAGCCACGGCCGCGGCCCGACGCCAGCGCGGGCGAAGCCTGAACCGGGCTACGCGGCGGCGCTGTCGTCGCCCGGTCGCGGCGCCGCATGCGCGGCTTCCAGGCACGACTGGAACAGCAGCGCCGCCCGCGACGGCCGCGGCGAGCGCCGCAGCAGGCTCACGAACCGGCACCGGTAGTTGAAGCGGTGCGGCGCGATCGGCTGCATCAGCCCCTTGTTTTCGAAGCTCTCCGCGTAATGGTCCGGCAGGAAGCCGAGATAGCGGCCGGACAGGATCAGCGTCGCGATCGATTCCTGGTCCGACGCCGTCGCGCTGCGCGTGAGCTTCGCGCGATGGCTCAGTTCCATGTTCGGCGAATGGAAGCCGAGCCCGGCGAACGCATGGTTGCGGATCGTCGTCCACGTGAGCTTGCCGTGCGGCGCGTCGAACAGCGGGTGCTGGCGGCCGCAGTACAGCAGCATCCGCTCGTCGAACAGTTCCGAATACACGAGGCTGCCCGAGCTGCGGTGCGCGGGGATGATGCCGACCTGATAGCTGCCGTCGATGATGCCGCGCTCGACCTCGTTGATCGACGCGACGTGCAGGTTCAGCGCGACGTCGGGCGCCTCGTCCGCGAACTGGCGGATCGCGTCGCCGAGCCGCGCCTGTGGGTTGGTGGCGGTCTTGTCGAATACGGCGACGTGCAGTTCTCCGCCCATCTTGTCGTGAATGCCGTCGATCCTGCTGCGAAATGCCTCCATCGATGCGAGCAGGCGCAGGGTTTCCTCATAGACGGTCTGACCCTCCGCGGTCAGCGTGAAGCCCGCGCGGCCGCGTCGGCACAGCACGAGGCCGAGGCGCGTTTCCAGATCCTTCACGTGCCGGCTGATCGTCGAGATGCCGATATTCAACTCGAGTTCGGCCGCCGCCATCCCGCCGCACTGCACGACGCCCTTGAAGACCCGCAGCAGCCGCAGATCCATGTCGCTGAGCTGCCCGAGCAGCGCGCGGCTCTTCGGTTTCTTTGCTTGCATAGATGAGCAAGTGAACATTGATATTGCGATATTGAAGAGACTAATTGTCGTCCCGACAATGCGCAACATCAACACAAGAAGGAGGGGCGCGCCGCGCCGACCGACATGACCGATACGACCATCGCCAAGCAGCAGGAAGAGACGAACCTCCGCACCGACGCCGCGTGGCTCGACGCCCACTGGATGCCGTTCACGGCGAACCGCCAGTTCAAGTCCGATCCGCGCATGATCGTGTCGGCGAAGGACGCGTATTACACGGATGGCGAAGGCCGCAAGATCTTCGACGGCCTGTCGGGCCTGTGGTGCACGGGCCTCGGTCACGGCCGCACGGAAATCACGGAAGCCGTGAGCCGCCAGGTCGCGCAGCTCGACTACGCGCCGGCGTTCCAGTTCGGTCATCCGAAGTCGTTCGAGCTCGCGAACAGGATCAAGGACCTGACGCCGGCCGGCCTCGACTACGTGTTCTTCACCGGCTCGGGCTCGGAAGCGGCCGACACGTCGCTGAAAATGGCCCGCGCGTACTGGCGCGCCAAGGGCAAGGGCACGAAGACGCGCCTGATCGGCCGCGAGAAGGGCTATCACGGCGTGAACTTCGGCGGCATCTCGGTCGGCGGGATCGGCGCGAACCGCAAGCTGTTCGGCCAGGGGATCGACGCCGATTTCCTGCCGCACACGCAGCTCGCGGAAAACCGGTTCTCGCGCGGGATGCCGGAAAACGGCGCCGACCTGGCCGACCGCCTGCTCGACCTGATCATGCTGCACGACGCGTCGAACATCGCGGCCGTGATCGTCGAGCCGTTCTCCGGCTCGGCTGGCGTGGTGATCCCGCCGAAGGGCTATCTGAAGCGCCTGCGCGACATCTGTACCGCGCACGACATCCTGCTGATCTTCGACGAAGTCATCACGGGCTTCGGCCGTGCCGGCGCGATGACGGGCGCCGACGCGTTCGGCGTGGTGCCGGACATCATGAATTTCGCGAAACAGGTGACGAACGGCGTGCAGCCGCTCGGCGGCGTGATCGCGACGAAGGAAATCTACGACACGTTCATGGCCGCGGGCGGCCCCGAGTACATGCTCGAGTTCCCGCACGGCTACACGTATTCGGCGCACCCGGTCGCGTGCGCGGCCGGCGTCGCGGCGCTCGACCTGCTCGTGAAGGAAGACGCGGTGGCCCGCGTGCGCGATCTCGCGCCGCATTTCGAGGCGGCCGTGCACGGGCTGAAGGGCCAGCGCCATATCACCGACATCCGCAACTACGGGCTGGCGGCCGGCCTGACGATCGCGGCGCTGCCGGGCGAGCCGGCACGGCGCCCGTACGAGATCGCGATGCGCTGCTGGGCGAAGGGCTTCTACGTGCGTTACGGCGGCGACACGATCCAGCTCGCGCCGCCGTTCATCGCCGAGAAGCGCGAGATCGACAACCTCGTGAACGCGCTGTCCGACGCGCTGAACGAAGTGGACTGAGCCGCGGCCCGTTTTCCGCGACAACCGAATTCACGAAAGAGCCTGAACGATGAAACACGACAGCAATGTGACCTCCACCCTCGGCCACCTGATCGACGGCAAGCGCGTCGACGGCGGCAGCCGCGTCCAGCCGGTGTTCGACCCGGCCACCGGCGAATCGCACAAGAGCGTCGCGCTCGCCGACAAGCTGACCGTCGAAGCCGCGATCGCGTCCGCGCAGGCCGCGTTCCCGGCATGGCGCAATACGCCGCCGCTGAAGCGCGCCCGCGTGATGAGCCGCTTCAAGACGCTGCTCGAGGAGCATGCGGACGAACTGTGCGCGCTGATTACCGCCGAGCACGGCAAGGTGCTCGCCGACGCGATGGGCGAACTGCAGCGCGGGATCGAGAACGTCGAATACGCGTCCTACGTGCCCGAGCTGCTGAAGGGCGAGCACAGCAAGAACGTCGGCCCCGCGATCGATTCGTGGAGCGAATTCCAGGCGCTCGGCGTTGCCGCCGGCATCACGCCGTTCAACTTCCCGGTGATGGTGCCGCTGTGGATGTGGCCGATGGCCGTCGCGTGCGGCAACACGTTCGTGCTGAAGCCGTCCGAGCGCACGCCGTCGTCGACGCTGCGCATGGCCGAGCTCGCGCTCGAGGCCGGCCTGCCGCCTGGCGTGCTGAACGTCGTGAACGGCGACAAGGAAGCCGTCGACACGCTCCTGACCGACCCGCGCGTGAAGGCGGTGAGCTTCGTCGGCTCGACGCCGATCGCCGAATACATCTACTCGACCGGCTGCGCGCACGGCAAGCGCGTGCAGGCGCTCGGCGGCGCGAAGAACTTCGCGGTCGTGATGCCCGACGCCGACATCGGCAACGCGGTGAACGCGCTGATGGGCGCCGCGTACGGCTCGTGCGGCGAGCGCTGCATGGCGATTCCGCTGGTGGTCGCGATCGGCGAGGAAACGGGTGACAAGGTGGTCGAAGGCCTGCGGGCCGAGATCGCGAAGATGAAGGTCGGCCCGGGCAACGGGGCCGGCGTCGACATGGGGCCGCTCGTCACGCAGCAGCATTTCGAGAAGGTGACGGGCTTCGTCGAGGCGGGCGTGGCGGCCGGCGCGACGCTCGTCGTCGACGGCCGCAGCGTGAAGGTCGACGGCCACGACGGCGGCTACTACCTCGGCCCGTGCCTGTTCGACAACGTGAAGCCCGGCATGCCGATCTATCAGCACGAGATCTTCGGGCCGGTGCTCGGCGTGATCCGCCTGAAGTCGCTCGACGAGGCGATGGCGCTGATCGACGCGCACGAATACGGCAACGGCACGTGCCTGTTCACGCGTGACGGCGAAGCGGCGCGCTACTTCAGCGACAACATCCAGATCGGCATGGTCGGCATCAACGTGCCGCTGCCGGTGCCGGTCGCGTACCACTCGTTCGGCGGCTGGAAGCGCTCGCTATTCGGTGATCTCCACGCGTACGGCCCGGATGCGGTGCGGTTCTATACGAAGCGCAAGACGATCACGCAGCGCTGGCCGTCGGCAGGCGTGCGGGAAGGAACGGTGTTCAGCTTCCCGTCGAACCGCTGACGCGCTGACGCGCGATCGGGCCGCAACGCGACGCGCGCCGCTCGGCGTGTGTCGCCACGCGGCCCGCGCAAGGACCCACGAGCCCGCCCCGGTCGACGATCGGGGCGGGCCTTTTTACATATACGGCGGTCGTGCCGACGCTGAAGACGGGGAAAGAACGCTTACGGCGCGACCACGTGCCACATGTTCTTGAAGTTGTCGCCGTTGCGGTCGCCCTGTTTCATGTCCTTCGCGAAGAAGTACAGCGGCTTGCCCTTGTAGGCCCATTGCGGGCTGCCGTCGTCGCGCTTGACGATCGTATAGGGGCCGACCGGAACGTCGGTCGCGCTGGCCTTGTACGGCGGCCAGAAGGACTCGCATTGGCCCTTGCATGCGCTGGTGCCGGCGTTGGGCTTGTCCTGGTCGAAGGTGTAGACGGTCATTCCGTTCGCGGCGACGAGCGCGCCGTTTTCGACCTTGGTGATCGAGCCTTGAGCCGAGGCCGAAACGGACGCCATGGCGAGCAGGGCGGAGCTGACGAGCAGCACGGCTTTCATGATTACCTCCTTGTAGTCCGGTGGGCGGCGCGCTCGCGCGCACGGCCGGGCGTGCGCGCGAGCGCGGGGAATGGTGCCGGAACGCGGCGCCGTGGCCGCCGGTGCGAGCGACGCGAAGTCGAATGACGGCGGAACGGACCCGCTTCATTCACCATAGGCGGTTTTTCGCGGGGCTGCGAGAAGAACCGGGGGCGCATCGGCGGCGCGTAGGCGTCGCGCAACGTCGCGGCGGTCGTGCGCGCGCAGCGGTATTTGCTATCCGTCCCCGCAGCAGCGCGAAGCGGAACCGCATGTGCTGCCTCGTTGCGTTCGGCAACAGTGCCACGCCGTCAGCGAAACACCGGCGCCGATGCGAGCGCCGTCAGCACGGCCGGCATCGCGAGCGCGGCGGCGATCGTCTGGAACGCGGTGATGCCGGCCATCAGCGGCGCGTCGCCGCCGAGCTGGCGCGCCATGATGTACGACGAGGACGAAGTCGGCAGCGCCTGGAACAGCAGCGCGATGGTCAGCGCGGCATCGCCGAGCCCGAACAGGCGGCCGGCCGCGAGCGTGGCGAGCGGCATCGCCATGAACTTGAACGCCGACGCGATGCACATCGGCTGCATCCATCCGCGCGCCGCGTCGAACTTCAGTGCCGCGCCCACGCACAGCAGGCCGAGCGGCATCGATGCGGCGCCGAGCGCGCGCACGGCCGGTTCGACGGCGGCCGGAAACGCGAGGCCGGCGGCCTGCATCGCGATCCCCAGCGCGCACCCGACGACGAGCGGATTCGACAGGATCTGGCGCACGAGCGCCCACGCGCCGAGCCGCGTGTCGCCGTAGCGCGCGAACACCAGCACGCACATCAGGTTCACGGTCGGCACGATCGCCGCGACGCACACGGCCGCGAGCGCGATGCCGTGCGCGCCGAACAGTCCGGCGGCGAGGGCGGTGCCGACATAGTTGTTGAAGCGCACCGCGCCCTGGAACACCGACGTGAACCCGGCGCCGTCGACCTGCACGAACCGGCGGACCAGCAGAAGCAGCGCCGCGACGAGCACGGTCGAGCCGACCAGCGCCGCCGCGAGCGGCAAGACGGGCAGCGCTTGCAGCCGCGCATTCGCGAGACCGTGCGCGAACAGCGCGGGCAGCAGCACGTAATAGCAAAGCCGCTCGGCGTGCGGCCAGAACGCATCGGCGATGAAGCCCGTGCGCCGCAGGCCGTGGCCGAGCGCGACCAGCAGCGCGACCGGCGCGAGCGCGAGCACGATCGGGCCGATCATCGACGCGCCTTCAGGCGACGCGGGCCGAACGGCCGGCGGGCGGCGCGGCGGAACGAAGCGGGAATCCATCCGGCGGGCAACATGGCGGCACGCAATCGAAAGAGTGACGATGCCGCCAAGTTAACACGCGCAAGCAGCAGGAATAATGGTGAATTATCGGGTGTTCAATGAGAAATTCTCATCGATGATGCGCTGACTTCGGCGGCCAGCGCACGTGCGAAACGTTCGGCCGGACGCGACTGGTGTTCGAGCAGCACGACCGCGCGGCCCATCTGCGGCTGGCCGAACGGCAAGCGCGTGACGGGCGGCAGCCGCGCGATCGTCGCGTCGGGGAGCGCGACGATCGCCGCGCCGAGCCCGCGCGCCACCATCCGCGCGATCGTCTCCGCGCTGTCGAGCACCATTTCCTCGCGCACGCGCACGCCGATGCGGCGCAGCTCGGCGGCGATCATCCGGCCGGCCCACGCCTGCGCGTCGAAGCGGATGAACGGCAGCGCCTCGAGCAGCGTGCCCGCGTCGCGCTCCGCGTAGTGCGGCGGCGCGAGCAGCCAGAAGCGGTCTTCGTACAGCGTGGTCCACGTCAGTTCCGCCGGATGCGGGCGCACCGGGCGCGTCGTGATCGCCGCGTCGAGTTCGCCGGCCGCGACGCGGTTCGCCAGTTCGGCCGACATGCCGGCCGATACGTGCACGCGCAACGACGGGTGCGCATCGCGCAGCGCGAGCAGCGCATCGGGCAGCGGGCCGGACAGCGCGGTATGGATTGCGCCGATTCGCAGACGGCCGACGAGCTTCTTCTCGTCGCTGAGCGCATCGGGAATCCGGTCGACCATCGCGAGCACCTGCTCGGCCTGCGCGACGAGGATCTTGCCGGCTTCGGTGAGTACCGGCTGGCGGCGCGAACGGTCGAACAGCCGGACGTCGTATTCGCTTTCGAGCGTCTTGACCTGCAGGCTCACGGCGGACTGCGTGAGCCCGATCGCTTCGCCGGCGCGCGCGAAGGTGCGGTATCGGGCGATCGCGACCAGGGTTCTGAATGCGCGTAGTGACATGGGCTCGATGAGAGGGGCGGCCGGGACCGGCACGCGGATTGCTCGATGATGCCGGAGGCGGTGCAGGGGCGACGTGCCGATTGCGCCGCCGACGCCGCCGACGGCCGCCGAAGCGGACGGGTGCGGCCGGCACGCTGCCGGACATCATGCCCGCGCGTGCGAAAACGGGCAACCGCGGCAGCGGCGGCATCGGCTGCCCGCGGCAGAATGCGGCAGAACGAGCGGTGCGTCGCATGCGGACCGGCCGGTGCGGGTTTTCGCGAATGGCATCGAGCCGGGCGGGCGCGCTCATCCGTGAACGCAGGATGGGCCGCGCTCGCGCCTGCCGCCCGCCTGCGTTTCATCGATACCTCGGGGCGACGCGTGCCGTCGCGTCGCCCCGGCTCTTTGCGGAGGTAATGACGATGCCAGAGGACCCCGGTGAGGTTGCGCGCGCCAGCTATCGCGCGTATGTCGACAAGGACCGCGATGCGATCGAAGCGCTGATCGCGCCGGACTTCCATTTCACGAGCCCGCTCGACAACCGGCTCGATCGCGACGCGTATCTCGCGCGCTGCTGGCCGAACAGCGCGATGCTCGCCGGTTTCGAGTTCGTCGACGTCGCCGTGCACGGCGAATACGTGTTCGTCGTGTACGAAGCCGCGACGACCGCCGGCAGGCGGTTCCGGAATGCGGAGCGGTTGCGGGTCCGCGACGGCCGGATCGTCGAGGCCGAGGTGTATTTCGGCTGGTACGTGCCGCATCAGGCGCCCGATGGCGCGTTCATCGAATCGGGCGGTTGACGCGCGACGTGCAGCGGCACGTCACACCCAGAGCCGGTACATCCAGAACGATTCGTCCTCGGCGAAGCGCCGCACGAACTCGGTTGGCGAGAAGCCCGTGATGCGCCGCGTCGCGCGGCTCAGGTGCGCCTGGTCGGCGAATCCTTCGTCCAGCGCGAGCGCGGCCCAGTCTACCGGTTGTCCGGCGTCCTGCCGGTCGCGCGCGGCGAAGAACACGCCTTCGGTGCGCACCAGCATTTGCCAGTCGCGCAACGAGCGCCCGCTGTACGCCTTGATGCGCCGTTCCACCTGGCGCGGGCTGTGGGTGTGCCGCCATTCGCGCGCGATCGACGCGAGACGCCCGACCCAGCTGCGCCCGGCATCGCGGAGCGACCACAGCGGCGACACGCTGCCGCGCAGCGCATGCCAGCGCGGCGCGAGGTGTCGGTCGAGCGCGGCGAGCGCGTCGTCGTCGTGCTCGGCAGCGGCGAGCGCATCGAGCAGCGGCCGCCAGCTGTCGTCGAGGCATGCATGTGCGTCGACGAAGGTGTCGTGGATCGCCGGCAGCGCGACGCCGAACAGCGCGCGCGCAGCATCGGCATGCAGGCAGACGATGCCGCCTTGTCCGCCCGTCGGCGCCCAGCTCGCGACCGGCATCGACTGGCTGCCCGACAGCGTCGCCGATGCGCCGAACGGCCGCCATACGGGGCCGTCGTCCGTGCACCGGACGAGCCCGACGTCGAAGCCGCGATACCACGACAGGCAGACGATCGGCGACGCGGGGAAATGCGTGAGCCGCTGCGCGTCGCTCAACGCGAAGCCGCGCGTGTCGCGGCAGACGATCGCGACGACCGCGCCTCGCAGCGCGGCCGGCGGCGGATACAGCCGCGTGGGCGGCGACCGGCCGTCGCACCGCACGCGCGGCGCACGCGCGTGCGGATCGGGACATGGTGACGGATTCGGAGACGGACCGGAGGGCATGACGCCGGAGTATAGGGACCGGCGCCGCACGTGTCGATGTCGTTTGCGTTCAAGACTGGCAGCGCGTCGATCCGGACAATCCGGAGCATGAACCCACGATCCTCTTCCCGATGCCCGTTTCATGCGGACGCCGCTGATGCGTCGCCCGTGCTTCACCCGCCCGGCGTATGGCCGCCGGGGCCGCGTGCCGGCCTGACGGGTTGGCCGCTGCTGCGCGCGATGTCGCGCGACCTGACCGGCGCGCTCGCAGGCTGGCAGCGTGCGCATGGCGACGTCGTGCACCTGCGCATGTGGCCCGAACATGCGGTGGTCGTGACCGATCCCGCGCTCGTGCGCGAGCTGCTGGTCACGCATCACGATGCGTTCGTGCGCTGGGAGCGCGGCATTCGCGTGTTCTCGCGGGTTCACGGGCACAGCGTGCTGGTCGCCGAGGGCGACGCATGGCGCGACAAGCGGCACGCGTTGCAGGCGAACTTCGCGCCGAAACCGGTGCAGGCGTTCGTGCCGTCGATCGCCGCGACAGCCGGTCGTGCGCTCGCGCAGTGGCCCGCGTGCGACGCGCACTGGCCGGTCGAGAGCGCGCTGACGTCGCTGGCGATGGACGTGATCATGCGCACGATGTTCTCGGATTCGATCGGCGCACACGCGCGCGTTGCCGAAGAGGCCGTGCGCACGGTCAGCGCGGCGGCGAACGCGGAGTTCTACCAGCCGGCCAGCGCGCCGGACTGGATGCCGTGGAAGCGCGGCAAGGCGCGGGCGCTGGCGGTGCTGAACGGACTGATCGACCGGCAACTGCATGCGCGTCTCGACATGCCGGAGCACGGCTGGCCGGACGACCTGCTGTCGCGCCTGTTGCGGCTGCACCGTGCCGACGGGTACGCATGGCCGCTGCGGGCCGTGCACGACGAGTGCATGACGGCATTCCTGGCCGGCCACGAGACGGCCGCGGCCACGCTGACCTGGTGGGTGTGGAACATGGCCGCGAATCCGGCCGCGCAGGCCGCCGCGCGCGACGAGGTCGTGCGCGTGCTGGGCGGCCGTGCGCCGACCGCCGACACGCGCCCCGCGTTGCGCTACCTGACGCAGACGCTCGAGGAAACGATGCGCCTGTATCCGGCGGCACCGATCCTGATCAGCCGTCGCGCATTGCGGCCGGTCGCGCTGGGCGCATGGCGGTTTCCGGCGCGGACGCTGTTCATGCTGCCGATTCAGCTGATGCATCACGATGCACGATGGTTTCCGGAGCCGCGGGCCTTCCGGCCCGAGCGCTTCGCCGACGACGCGCCGGCGATTCCGCGCGGCGCATACCTGCCGTTCGGCACGGGGCCGCGCGTGTGCCTCGGGCAGCATCTGGCGATGACGGAGATGACGGTGGTGGCGGCGATGATCCTGCAGCGCCATGAATTGTCCGTGCCGCCCGGCATGGCGGCGCCGCGCGCGGCGCTGAACGTGACGTTGCGGCCCGAGCGCGCCCTGCACGTGGCGATCGCGCCGACCGGGCTGGCGGCGGACGTCGCATTGTCGTAACGCGGCGGCGTGTCGCGTTTACCCCGCCGCATCCTCCCCAAGCGCCTGGATGAACCGCGAAAACAGCTCCGGCTGCGACGAGATCCCGAGCTTCGCGTAAAGATGCCGCCGATGCACCTTCACCGTTTCCGGTGAAATCGCCAGCCGCTCGGCGATCGCCTTCGACGAATTGCCGCGCAGCACCATTCGCGCGATCGACATCTCGCGATCGGTCAGCACGCCCGCGCCGAAGCGCGCGAGCGCCTGCTCGACGCGCGCGCCGAGATCGTCGTCGGGTGTCACGCGCGCGGCGTCGCCCACCAGCCGCCAGTGCTGCCGGATCGTCGCGAGCACCCACGGCATCGCGGCCGTCAGCTTGCCGAGCGGTTCGACGTCGAAGCGCGCGGCCGCGCCGAGCGACAACGACAGCAGCAGGTCGGGGTTCGGCCGCAGCAGGATCTGGATTTCATCGTCGCCGACCGCATGGCGGAAGTAGTTCAGGAAATACTCGCTCTGCCGGAACAGGTCGGGCGCGACCTCCTCGAGCCGGTAGCAGCCGTCGGCGAGCCCGTCGTGCGCGGCCTGCAGGAACGGATCGAGCAGATATAACCCGTTGAGGTAAAGCGGCACGGGCGATGCGCTGTCGGCGCCGCCCGTGTCGTATTCGTCGAGGACGAGCGGCACGCCGTCGCGGCCGATCGCGGTCGCGAGCGCGTTGTCGAACGGCACCATTTCGTTGAGCAGCAGCACCAGGAAACGCCAGAAGCGCGGCTGGCCGAGATGATCGATCGCGCGGCCGAGCGCCTGGTGCATCGCGATTTCGGAGAAGAGTCGATCCATATCACCACCGAAGGGTGTAACACGAAGGGGGAATAGCGGTCCTGAAATTGGCTTCCTAGACTGCCACGCAATCAATCGGGCCCGAGTATGGGTGTTCAAAAAAGCGCAGGACAGAAGCAACAGGAGAACGAAATGGCGATGATGTCGGAATCGACGGGCACGCTGCAAGCGACGCCTGCCACGGAAGGCGCGCCGCGCGCGTTGTCGCAGACGCTCAGCGTGCGCGACGCGGTGATGATCACCGTGTCGGGCGTGACGCCCGCCAGCTCGATCTTCGTGATCGCGCCGTTCGCGATCCAGCAGGCCGGCAGCGGCGCGGTGCTGTCGTTCCTGCTCGGCGGCGTGCTCGCGCTCGCGTTCGCGCTCTGCTACGCGGAGCTCAGCGCCGCGCACCGCAGCGCGGGCGGCGAATACGTGATGGCCAAACGCGTGTTCGGCACGCTGCCCGGCTATCTGACCTTCATCACGGTGCTGTCCGTCAGCGTGTTCATTCCCGCGGTGCTCGCAAGCGGTGCCGCGCCCTACCTGAACAACGCGCTCGGCACGCACTTCAGCAACCAGTCGGTCGCGTTGACGATCGTGTTGCTCAGCTACGTGCTCGGCATGCTGAACATCAAGACGAACGCATGGATCACCGGCGCGTTTCTCGTCGTCGAGATCGGCGTGCTGATGCTGATTGCGGGGCTCGGCTTCGGCTCGCCGCATCGCGGCGCGGACGCACTGGTCGCGCCGGTCGTCGCGAGCGGCAATGCGCTGGTGCCGGCCACGCTCGCGGCGATCGTGCCCGCGATCGGCACGGCGATCTTCTGCTACAACGGCTTCGGCTCCGCCGCCTATCTCGCGGAAGACCTGCGCGGCGGCAACCGCAACGTCGCGAAAGCGGTGATCTATTCGCTGCTGGTGATCCTCGTCGTCGAACTGATTCCGCTCACCGCAATCGTGCTCGGCGCGCCGTCGCTGACGGAACTGACGAAGAGCGCAGACCCGATCGGCTATGTCGTGCGCTCGCTGAGCAACCCGGCGGTGTCGCGCGCGGTCAGCGGCGGGATCTTCCTGTCGGTATTCAACGCGATCATCGCGATCGTGATCACGATGGGGCGCCTGCTGTACAGCAGCGGCCGCCATGCGCTCTGGTCGCGCACCTGCAACCGCGCGTTCTCGACGATCCATCCGCGCTTCGAATCGCCGTGGCTCGCGACGCTCGCGCTCGCCGTGCCGTCGTCGGGGCTGGTGTTCGTGTCGAGTCTCGACGAGCTGACCGCGTTCACGGTCGACCTGCTGCTGCTGATCTACCTGGTCGTCGGGCTGGCCGCGCTCGCGAGCCGGCTCGTGCGCCGCGACGTCGAGCATCATTACCGGATGCCGCTGTGGCCCGTGACGCCGCTCGTCGCGGTCGCGGGTGCCGCATACACGCTCTACACGACGCTGGCGACGGCGACCAAGCCGACCGACCTGATCATCATCGGCGCTCTGCTGGTGGCCGCGCTCGCGATGTATGCGGTCTGGGCCCGCCACAGCGATGCGTTCCGCTCGCTCTGAACCACCCGACACACACTGAACCATTGAAAGACTGGAGGAATTGCATCATGCGCACGAGGGATCTCGGCATCCGCATCGGACTCGGCACGCCGGGCCGCTTCAACGCGATCACGGACGTACCGGGCGTGCGGGTCGGACATTGCACGCTGAACGTCGAGAACGGCGATGCATCGATCCGCACCGGCGTGACCGTGATCGAGCCGCGCGCGGGTGCCGCGCACGATTCGCCGTGCTTCGCGGGCGTCCATGTGCTGAACGGCAACGGCGACGCGACCGGGCTCGAATGGATCCGCGAAGCCGGCCTGCTGACGACGCCGATCGCCTATACGAACACGCACAGCGTCGGCGCGGTGCGCGATGCGCTGGTCGCGAACGAACGCGAGGCGGCGGCCGGCCGCGTGTACTGGTGCATGCCAGTCGTGATGGAAACCTACGACGGCCTGCTCAACGACATCTGGGGGCAGCACGTGCGCGCCGAGCACGTGCTGCGCGCGCTGGCCGCCGCACAGTCGGGGCCGGTCGCCGAAGGCGGCGTCGGCGGCGGCACCGGCATGATCTGCCACGAGTTCAAGGGCGGCATCGGCACCGCGTCGCGGGTGGTGACGGCCGACGCGGGCGGCTGGACCGTCGGCGCGCTCGTGCAGGCGAACTACGGCGTGCGCGAGATGCTGCGCGTGGCCGGTTATCCGGTCGGCGACGTGCTGCGGCACGTGCCTTCGCCGTTTCGCGCGCCCGACGGGCAGGGCGAGGCCGGGATGGGTTCGATCGTCGTCACGATCGCGACCGACGCGCCGCTGCTGCCGCATCAATGCACGCGCCTCGCGCAGCGTGCGAGCGTCGGGCTGGCACGCGTCGGCGGCGGCACCGAGGATTCGAGCGGCGACATCTTCCTTGCGTTCGCAACGGGGAACGACGGCTTGCCCGCCGCGAACTACGGCAGCAAGGGCGCGCCGACGACGGCCGTGAAGATGGTGAACAACGACCACATCTCCGCACTGTTCGTCGCCGCGGCGGAAGCGGTGGAGGAAGCGATCGTGAATGCGCTGGTCGCGGGGAGCGACGTCGAGTCGCGCGGCGCGCGGGTCGAAGGGCTGGGGCAGGCGCGCTTGCTGGATGCGTTGCGCGAAGTGGGGTGGCGGCCGGTGCGCGGCGCCTGAAACGGCATGCGCCGCTTCAATCGAAGCGGCGTGGCGGGCAGTGTCGTTGCGGCGATCGGCCGGCTCGTCGTGCACGCGCGCAGGCGATACGTGCGATACGTGCGATGTGCGCGCGGCGAGCCCGGCCGTGACGACGCGGCGTCATGCTCAGCTGCCGAAGTAGACGTTGCAGAAGCTGACGGGGCCCACGCATGCGTTCGGGTCTTCCTGCTTCGATTGCGCACGATCGACGCGGCCCGAGGCCTGGACGGCTTCGGCGCGGTTCGCCGGTTGTTGCGCGACGTCGGCCGGCGCGCTCTGGGCGTGCGCGACGGCGGCGGTGAGCGACAGGGCAACGAGGGCGAGGTGCAGCGGCTTCATTTCGGTTTCTCCTGGGTCAGTGCCAGTCTCGCTGGCAGTGAGGAAACTATAGGCTCGCACTGCCTGTAAATTAATCACCGCGGGTGCAGAGCTTATTTCCAATCGGAACAAGGGTGACGTTGCGTACGCATCGATCTCCCGCCGACCCTCGTCGGCGCTCAATGACGATGGCGGTTGAACGGCGCATCCTTGTCCAGCAGCGCGCTGCGAATGAAGTGCAGGCAGCCGACGATGCGCTGCATGCGGTGGCGTTCATCGGGCACCGCGTACCATGCGTGCAGCGTGTGCTGTGCGGCGCGAATCGACAGGTTCACCGATTTGAGCGTGCGCGCATGATGGCCCGGCGTCGGATCGTCGAAGAAGCGCGGCAGCTCGTGCAGCACCGCGTCGACCGAGGCGGTCCAGCGCAGCGTCTGCGGCGGTTTCGATTCGCAGAACCCGTGCAGCTCGTCGCGCAGGTCGATCACCGCATGGCCGACTTCGAGCGTCGACAGCATCCAGCGCAGTGCGTCGCGATGTTGTCGCGTGCGCTTGACGAGCAGCGTGCGCAGCTGCGCCATCAGGTCGTGCGTGCTCGACTGGAAGCGCGCGGCGAGCCCGTCGCGCGCGCCTTCGCACGCGAACGTGACCTGGCGGCGCAGGTCGTGCGCGATCCGCGACGTGAGCCACGGCATGTGGGTCGGAAACACCACGGCGAACACGATCGAGCATGCCAGCATCGCGACGACGACGGCGAAGCCGTTGTTGATCAGCACCTCGGGCGTATACGCGATCGCGTTGTCGGGGCCCGCGAGCAGGCAGAAGAACACCGCGAAGCCGATGCCGTAACCTGACAGGCCCGGGCGCATCGCGAGGAACGCGCCGAGGCCGAGCACCGGCGCGAGTGCCGCGCACAGCAGCGGAAAACCGTCGATGTTCGGATAGACGTAACAGAGGAACACGTAGCCGACGGCCGTCGCGAACGCCGCGCCGACGCCCATCTGCGCGACGAACTTCGGTGCGCGCGGCGACGTCGAGCTCAGCGCGCACGCGATCGCGGTCGCGATCACGGCGAGCGAGCCGCTCGGCCATTCGGACGCGAGCCAGAACGCGCTCATCGCGCCGACGGCGACGAGCGTGCGCAGGAACGCGAAGCCGACGAAGAACGAATTGGTCTTCACCGCGTAGTGCGTGACCGAGCGTTCGAACGCGTGATCGTCGCGATCGAGCGATGCGTTGGTGTCGGCGTAGCCGAGATACTCGCCGATGAAGCGATACATCAGCTCGATCGCGGTGTCGAAGTCGAGCAGGCCGCCGGCCGCGTGATCCTCGATCGCGCGACGCGACGCGCGCGCGGCCTTCGGCAACGCGGCGTGAAAGCGGCGCAGTTCGAGCAGTGCGCCGGTGGTCGACGTGATGCCGCGCTGCCGCTCGTCGCGCAATGCGGTGATCCGCTGCGCGAGCGCATCGATGTGCGGCGCGAGTGCGTCGAGCACCGCGTCCGACCGGTTCGCGCGCAGGCGTTTGACGAGCTGGTGCAGCGCATGCAGGCGCGTGCACGCATTCATGAACTCGCTGTTGAGCCGCGCGAGCCGGCGGCTGCGAGCGCGAATGTGCGGATCCTCGAACGACGCGAACGCGCGGTTGGCCTCGAACCCGACGATCTCGTCGACGAAATCGGCGAAGCGCCGCTCGAAGTCGCCGCGCGCGAGGTCGCCCGACAGCGCGCCGGCCGCGAACGCCGCGAACTTCACATGACGCGCGCTCAGCGAGCGCATCAGCGCTTTCGCGGAACTGAGCGGCAGGATCAGCGCGCTGACCGCGCCGGAGCATGCGATGCCGAGCGCGACTTCCGCGGCGCGCGTGAGCGCGGACGGGAACAGCGTCTGCGGCGTCATCACCGCGGGCAGGCCGATCAGCGCGGCGGTGTAGCCGGCGAGCACGAACCCGTACCAGCGGAAATGGCGGTTGCGCACCGCGAGCGCGATGCAGCCGCCGACCCACAGCGTGATGCCGGCCATGTACAGCTCAGGCTGCTGCGCGAACAGCCCGCCGAGCGCGAGCGCGGCGACGAGGCCGGCCGCCGTGCCGAGCATGCGGTAGAAGCTCTTAGCGAACACCATCCCCGACAGCGGCTGCATCAGCACGAACACGGTCGTCATCGCCGTGCGCGGCTGCGACATCTCGAGCCGCATCGCGATCCCCATCGCGAGCAGCGCGGCGAGCACGGTCTTGGCGAGGTGCAGCCAGATCAGCCCGTCGGTCGCGGCCCAGTCGCGCGCGGCGCCGCCGAGCGGATCGAGCCAGGTTCTCCATCGGGCCGGTTCGATGGAAGGTCGCTCGATCGCAGGTTGTGGCTTCATGAAAAAAAGCGGGGCGCGTGCGGTGCCGCGGCGCGTCCGGACGGGTCCGTTCGACTGGTGAGGCGCCGATTGTAGGAGTGCGGCGCGCGGGCATTAACGCAGCTACGGGGAAACGATAGTTGCAGGCCGCGTAACAATCTGTCGCACCCGCTGGAGGAAAATAGCGGCTCCGCTACAGGTGGCTCACAGGAATGGATACCCTACAAAACATGCGGGTGTTTACGCGCGTCGTCGAGACGGGCAGTTTCACCGCGGCCGCGCAATCGCTGAATTCGACGACGGGCGCGATGTCGCGCGCGGTGTCGGAACTCGAGGCGCGTCTGCGCACCCGTCTGATGAATCGCTCGACGCGCCGCCTCGCGCTGACGTCGGCTGGCGAAAGCTATCTGCGGCGCTGCCGCCAGATTCTTGCCGACGTCGATCGCGCCGAGGAGGAGGCGAGCTGCGCGCACGAACGGCCGGCCGGCGTGCTGCGCATGCACAGCTTCGCGAGCGTCGGCCATCACTACGTGATGCCCGCGCTCACGCGCTATCACACGCAATATCCGGACGTGTCGATCGAGCTGTCGCTGTCGCAGCGCATGCCCGACCTGTTCGACGGCACGAGCGACATGGCGGTCGTGACCGCATCGTCGCTGCCCGATTCGGAGCTCGTGTCGCACCTGCTCGGCTCGACCTTCAGCATCCTGTGCGCGTCGCCCGAGTACGTGAAGCGCCACGGCGCGCCGGCCCGCCCGCAGGATCTCGGCGCGCACGCGTGCCTGACACTTTGCACGCCGGCGTTCCCGACCCACGAATGGGTGCTCGAAGGCGCCGACGGCATCGAGCAGATCCATGTCACCGGGCCGGTGCAGACCAATACGGCCGAGTCGCTTGCGCTCGCGATCCGCGACGGTATCGGGATCGGCATGCTGCCGCTGTATGCGGCGATCGACGCGCTGCAGGACGGTACGCTCGTGCGCGTGCTGCCCGGGCACATCCTGCAGAAGATGAACGTGTATGCGCTGTATCCGTCGCGCCGCTTCATCGACGCGAAGGTGCGCACCTGGGTCGAGATGCTGCGTGCGCAGGTGCCGGGGATGATCGCCCGCGACGTCGAGATGCTGAACGCGATCGACCGCGAGCCGCAGGCTGCCTGATCAGGCAGCCCGAGCGCGAATCCAGGACGAGATGGCCGCGTGCCGGACGGCACGCTGTCCGGCCGCATCCATCGTGACGAACCGGTTCGCGCGATTTCCGCCGTGCCCGCGGGACGCATGTCACGCGGGTGCGGCGTTGCTGCGTGTCTTCACAGCGCGGGCTTTGCCGCCACGCCCGATTCCGTTGCGCCCGCACCGGCCGGGCCATATGCGCGTTGCGCGGCCTTGTGCTCGGCGAGCCGTTTTGCTGCCAGGCGTTCCTGCGCGGCCATGATGTCGTCCGGATAGTTGCCGGCGTCGCCGAGCGACGGGTTGTAGCCGACCGATTCGAGGTCGTAGAGCTCCTGCAGCACCTGTGCGCGCGTGACGGGCGCCTTGGCGGACTGAGCGAACGACAGGGCCGGTGCGGCAAGCAGGACGGCAGCGGCGGCGGTAACGACGAGCGATTTCACGATGTTCTCCAGTAGACGGGGTGTGAGGCCGGTCCGGTGATCGACGCGCGATCCGAACCGTCGATGCCAGTCTATGCAGCCCACGCGCGCACAAAAACCCCGATTCCGGGCAGGCAGCTTTCCAGATGGAACAACATTGGTGCAGGTCGCCCACAGCGCGCGAACCCGTCCGCCAGGACAGGGTCCTGGCGGACGGGCGCCGGGCGCTCACGCGGCGCGGAACTCAGAACCGCGTGCGCATGCCGATCGTGCCGACGATCTGGTTCGCGGTGCTCGAGGCGCCGCCCGACGTGTTGATGAAGGCCTGGTAGCCGCGGCCCGACGCGTGCTGGTACATCGCTTCCGCGTACAGGTCGGTGCGGCGCGACAGCTTGTACACGGCCTGCAGGTCGACCTGATGCCACTTCGGATCGGTGCCGTGCTTGCTGTCCGGGTTCGACACGCTGGCGTCCGTGTACACGTAGGCCGCGCCGAGACTGACGGCCGGCGTCACCGCATAGCGCACGTTCACGTCGTAGTTGTTGAACGCGACCTGGCCGGTGGAACCGAACGAGCCCGAGTTGTCGTACTGCGAGCGCGTATAGACGAAGCCGACCGTCGCCGGACCGAACACGTAGCTGACACCGCCGCCGTACGAGCGCATGCGGTCCGCGCCCACCGACCAGCCGCCCTGGCTCACGCTCTTCGCTTCGGCTACGTCGGTCGCGCCCGGGCTTGCGCTCGTCGAGCCCTTCGTGCCGTTCATCTGCAGGTACGCGCCGGCCAGCTTCAGCGGGCCGTTCGTGTAGCTTGCCGCGACGCTGTACGCGCGGTTGCCGGCGAAGTTCGTCGAGTTCGAGAAACCGTACAGCGCGCCGACCTTGAAGCCCGCGATCGTGTCGCTCGTGTACTTCACCGCGTTGTTGATGCGCACCGAGTGGTTCAGGTTGTCGTTGTCGAACGGATGCGCGAAGCCGGTATCGCCGAAGTCGCCGGCCGTCGCGGACAGCGGCGCGACGAAGTCGACCATCGTGTCGTACTGGCGGCCGAGCGTCAGCGTGCCGTAGCCGCTGCTGGTCAGGCCGACATACGCGTGGCGGCCGAACAGCTTGCCGTCCTGCCCGAGCGCGCCGTTGTTCACGTTGAAGCCGTTCTCCAGGACGAACAGCGCCTTCAGGCCGCCGCCGAGATCTTCCGTGCCGCGCAGGCCGAAGCGGCTGCCGTTGACCGTGCCGGAGGTCATGCGCCACAGCGATGCGCCGCCGGCGTTGTTGGTGTACGCGATGCCGGCGTCGATCAGGCCGTACAGCGTGACCGAGCTCTGGGCGTGCGCGAGCGGGGCGAAGAGTGCGGCGGCGGATGCGGCGGCAATCAGGGTTTTGTTCGTTTTGTGCATGTAACAGCTCCTGCGTGTGGGACGGGTGACCAAAGTTCGGCGCAAGTGTAGGGGCGGGGTCGCGCGATTCCGGCCGCAGGCGCGCGAGTACACCGTTGCGAGTTGCGCAAGAGTGCGTCACACGGCGTTCACAAATCGGCCCGGAGGCCGGACGGCGTGCGTTTTCGCCGACGGCGCGACGCGAGCGGTCGGGCGGCCGCGCATGCCGTGTCGCGCATTGACAACACGCACGTCGCCGGCGCGGGAGTTGATCGCCGCGCCGCGCGCGTGGAGAATGGGCAGACCATTGCCGAGATCCGGAGCCCCCCGATGACCACGCCGCGCCGTCCTTCCTTGAGTGCCGCGCTGTGCTACCGCGACCCGAAAGCCGCGCTCGCGTGGCTCGAACGCGCATTCGGCTTCGAGCGCGCGCTGGTCGTCACCACGCCGGAAGGCGACATCGCGCATGCCGAAATGAGATTCGGCGACGGGCTCGTCATGATCGGCGGCGCGTGGGCCGACTTCATCGCGTCGCCGCAGGACACGGGCAACCGGAACACGCAGCACGTCCACGTGCATCTTCCCGACGACGCCGACATCGACGCGCACTGCGAACGCGCACGTGCGGCCGGCGCGGAGATCCTGCAGGCGCCGGCCGACCAGTTCTACGGCGATCGCATGTATCGCGCGCGCGATCCCGGCCGGCATGTGTGGACGTTCGGCAAGCACGTGCGCGACGTGACGAACGACGAGATGAGCGCGGCGACCGGCCTGACGATCGAGGATTTCAAATAAGCGCGGCACGCATCGCAGGAGCCGGTTTTTCCCCACCACGCGGCGCGCTGACGCCGCATGACGCCTGGACCCACCATGAACCTCTTCAATGCACGCCTGCGCGGCCGCGACGGGCTGTTCACGATCGGCATCGACGGCGACCGGATCGCGCGGATCGACGCGCAAGCCGCGCCGGTCACATCGGTTGGCGCCGGCGATGTCGATGCGGGCGGCCGTCTCGCGATTGCCCCGCTCGTCGAACCGCATATCCATCTCGATGCGGTGCTCACGGCCGGCGAGCCGGCCTGGAACATGAGCGGCACGCTGTTCGAGGGCATCGAGCGCTGGTCCGAGCGCAAGGCGACGATCACGCACGAGGACACGAAGGCGCGCGCGCATGCGGCGATCGGCATGCTGCGCGATCACGGCATCCAGCACGTGCGCACCCATGTCGACGTCACCGATCCGACGCTGGCCGCGCTGAAGGCGATGCTCGAAGTGAAGGACGAGGCGCGCGGGCTGATCGACCTGCAGATCGTCGCGTTTCCGCAGGAAGGCATCGAGTCGTTCGACGGCGGCCGCGCGCTGATGGCGCAGGCGATCGAACTCGGCGCGGACGTCGTCGGCGGGATCCCGCATTTCGAGAACACGCGCGAGCAGGGCGTCAGCTCGATCCGCTTCCTGATGGAGCTGGCCGAGCGCACCGGCTGCCTCGTCGACGTGCACTGCGACGAGACCGACGATCCGCATTCGCGCTTTCTGGAAGTCCTCGCGGAAGAGGCGCGCGTGCGCGGCATGGGCGCGCGCGTGACCGCGAGCCACACGACCGCGATGGGCTCGTACGACAACGCGTATTGCTCGAAGCTGTTCCGGCTGCTGAAGCGCGCGGGCCTGAACTTCGTGTCGTGCCCGACCGAGAGCATTCATCTGCAGGGGCGCTTCGACACGTTTCCGAAGCGGCGCGGGCTCACGCGTGTCGCTGAACTCGATCGCGCGGGCCTGAACGTGTGCTTCGGACAGGATTCGATCAAGGATCCGTGGTATCCGCTCGGCAACGGCAACATCCTGCGCGTGCTCGACGCCGGCCTGCACATCTGCCACATGATGGGCTACCAGGACCTGCAGCGCTGCCTCGACTTCGTGACCGATCACAGCGCGACGACGATGCATCTCGGCGACGGCTACGGGATCGCGGTCGGGCGGCCGGCGAACCTGGTCGTGCTCGATGCCGACAGCGACTATGAAGCCGTGCGCCGGCAGGTGAAGGCCACGCTGTCGGTGCGCCACGGGAAGGTGATCATGCGGCGCGAGCCGGAGCGCGTCACGTATCCGGAGTGACGCGGCTGCCGCGACGGCGGCGCACGGCGGCACGCCCCGTCGGGAACTGCCGTCTTTCTTGTATGCGCTGAATGCATGAGTTGATCAGAAAAATACGTTTGTCTCATGAGAGATCGACGCCTACGATGCGGTCCTGACGGCGGCGTGCATGGTGCGCGCCGTCTTGTCGATCATCGTCCGCCGACCTCATGCGCCTCGATCTTCCGTCTGCTCCCGTGTCTTCCTCACCGTCCGCCAGTCCGTTCGCGCGGATGGCTGCCGTCACGATCCTGACCGGCGTCGGCGCGGGCGTCGGCGGGATGCTGCTCGCGCTGCTGCTGCACGCGATCCAGCACGTCGCGTACGACTACAGCCTCGCGCACGTGGTCGGCACCGAAAGCTTCCTTACCGGCGTGAGCCAGGCCGACCCGCTGCGCCGGCTCGCGGTGCTCGTCGTCTGCGGGCTGGTCGCGGGCGGCGGCTGGTGGGCGCTGTATCGCTATGGCCGGCCGCTCGTCAGCATCCGCCGTGCAGTGCGTGCCGCCGATCCGCGGATGCCGTTCGTCAGCACGACGGTGCACTCGCTGCTGCAGATCGTCACCGTTGCGCTCGGTTCGCCGCTCGGCCGCGAAGTCGCGCCGCGCGAGATCGGCTCGCTGCTGGCCGGGCAGTTCGCGCACCGCGCGGGGTTGACGCCCGCCGACTGCCGGCTGATGGTCGCGTGCGGCGCGGGTGCCGGGCTCGCGGCTGTCTACAACGTGCCGCTCGGCGGTGCGGTGTTCGTGCTCGAAGTGCTGCTCGGCACGTTCGAACTGCGCGCGCTGGTGGTCGCCGTCGTCACGTCGGCGATCGCGGCGGCCGTCGCATGGATCGGCCTCGGCAACGAACATCAGTACACGGTGCCTGCGTTCGTGCTGAGCACACCGCTCGTCGCGTGGTCGATCGTCTGCGGGCCGCTGTTCGGTTGCGCCGCGTACGGCTTCGTGCGGCTCACGAGCCGCGCACGGGCGGATGCGCCGAAGGGCCGGCTGCTGCCGGTGCTCGCGCTGGTCAACTTCGCGGTGATCGGCGTGCTGGCGATGCGCTTTCCGCAACTGCTCGGCAATGGCAAGGGGCCGGCTTCGATGGGCTTCGACGGCACGCTGACGATCGGGCTCGCGGCGACGCTGCTCGTGCTGAAGGTGGCGATCGAGGCGGGCAGCCTGCGCGCGGGGGCGGAGGGCGGGCTGCTGACGCCCGGTCTCGCGAACGGCGCGCTGCTCGGCGTCGTGCTCGGCGGGCTGTGGAGCCTCGTGTGGCCGGGCGCGTCGATCGGCGGATGCGCGCTGGTCGGCGCGACCGCGTTCCTCGCCGCGTCGATGCAGATGCCGATCACGGCCGTCGTGCTGCTGCTCGAATTCACGCGCGCGAATCACGACAGCCTGGTGCCGATGCTGCTGGCCGTGGCGGGCTCGCTGGTTGCGTACCGGTTCGCGCAGTGGGTGGTGGAGGGGCGGCTGGGGGCGGCCGCGGCCGTCGCCACGCCGGTGACGGCGACCCGGTAGCCCTCCTCGGCACAGGCTGCGGCTCCCGGGCTGCGCCGCTGAAGTGCATCGATCTATATCACGGCAAGGAACTGGACGCCGCGGCGAAGCAGCTCGTATTACGCCCGAACAGCACCTATCGGACCGAGCATTCGCCGAAGTCGCAGTAGCGATAAGACGCCGTTGCGCAATGCAACGGCGCGCCATATGCCGTTTCGCCGACGCTATTCAAGCGTCCGGATCGAATTGCTGATTCCGCGCGCGCAGTCGATCACCGCCGGCGCGAGCTTGCGGCGCGCATCGTCGAACGTCCAGCGGCTCGTCGGCGCGACCACGTGCACGGCCGCGACCGGCTGCCCCTGGCTGCCGAGCACGGGCGCGGCAATCGACATGTCCCCGATGAACAGTTCTTCCTGGTTGGTCGCGTAGCCTTCGCGCCGTGCACCGTCGAGCAATGCGACGAGCTCGTCGAGCGCCGTGACCGTACGCGGCGTATGCGGCGTACGCACCATGCCGTCGAGCCGCACACGCGCTTCCTGCGGCGGCAACGCGCTCAGGAATGCACGGCCGCTGCCGGTGCAGTACATCGGGATACGGCTGCCGATCGGCATGTGGATCGGCACGAACTTCGTCGATACGAAACGCGCGACGTAGACCATTTCGTCGTCGTCCGGCTCGGTGAGATTGGTGGTCTCGCCGGTCAGGTTCGTGAGCTCGGACAGGAACGGATTCGCGACGTCGATCAACGTATCGGCCGCGAGATAGTTGAAGCCGATCCGCATCACGTGCGGCGTGAGCTGGAAACGCCGCGTGACCGGATGCTTGCGGATGTAACCGAGCTGCTCGAGCGTATAGACCATTCGCTGCGCGGAGCTTTTCGTGATCCCTGCCGCGTCGGCCACTTCCGCCAGCGTCATCGTGCGCCGCTTCGCGCTGAACGCGCGCAGCACGTTGAGCCCTTTTTCCAGCGACTGATTGAACAGCAGATCGTTTGATTGATCGGGTGACGTTTCCATGGCGAGGGACGGGATTGATTCGATGTCACATCCTATCGTATCGACTATCGATACGCAAAAATCTTTTCGCGATATTTTTGATTCGTTTTAAGATCGGGTCATCGTCGCAGTGTCGATCAGCGGCCGGCCGACGCACCGGGTTAATCGAGAAGGAGACATCATGGTTTCGTTCATCAAGCGGTTCGGCGCACTGGCCGCCGGTTTCGCCACCTGTATCGCACTCTCGACGGCTTCGGCGAGCGCCGTTGCGGCCGAGCCCACGCTGAAGGTCGGCGCGACGGCCACCGGCGTGCCGTTCACGTTTCTCGACGTCAAGAGCAATTCGATCCAGGGGATGATGGTCGATGCGATCACCGCGGCCGGGAAGTCGGCCGGGTTTCGCGTCGACGTGCAGCAGACCGTGTTCTCGGCGCTGATCCCGTCGCTCACCACGCAGAAGATCGACATCATCTCGGCCGCGATGCTTAAGACGCCTGCGCGCCAGCAGGTCGTCGATTTCTCCGACACCGTCTACTCGTTCGGCGAAGGCCTGATCGTGAAGGCCGACGATCCGGGCCGCTATACGTCGATGGACGATTTCAACGGGCAGGTGGTCGGCGCGCAGGTCGGCACCGCGTTCGTCGATGCGCTCAACAAGAAGGGCATCTTCAAGGAAGTCCGGACCTATGATTCGATCGCCGACATCATGCGCGACGTCGCACTCGGGCGCATCAAGGCCGGCTTCGCCGACCAGCCGATCGTCGCTTACCAGATCGAGCACGGCGTCAATCGCCAGGTGCGGCTCGTGCCGGAATACCAGAGCGTGGTGAAGGGGCAGGTCTGCTTCATCGTGCGCAAAGGCGACAACGCGACGCTCGAACAGCTCAACGGCGCGATCCGCAAGATGAAGAGCGACGGCACGCTGCAGCAGATCCTGCAGAAGTGGCACATGAGCTGAGCATCGGCGCCCGATTCCCGTCCGGCATCGCCCGCGCGTCGCGGGCATCCACCGCGGCGCGCCGTTCGGGCGTCGCATAGGAGACCTCATGTTTTTTCAGAACGCGATCGATTTCCTGCCGATCCTGCTGAAGGGCGCGGTGATCACCGTCGAGATCACGGCATGCGCGTTCGTGCTCAGCTCGGTGCTCGGACTGATCCTCGCGCTGATGAAAGTGTCGCGCAACCGGGCGGTGTCGACGGCCGGCAGCACGATCGTCAACGTGATCCGCGGGCTGCCGATCATCGTGCAGCTGTTCTACATGTACTTCGTGCTGCCCGATCTCGGCGTGCAACTGTCGGCGTTCCAGGCCGGCGTGCTCGGCCTTGGCATCGCGTATTCGGCGTACCAGGCCGAGAACTTCCGCGCCGGCATCGAGGCGATCGATCGCGGCCAGATCGAAGCCGCGCACGCAATCGGCATGCGCGGCCCGATGATCATGCAGCGCGTGGTGCTGCCGCAGGCGTTCCGCATCGCGCTGCCGCCGTACGGCAATACGCTCGTGATGCTGCTGAAGGATTCATCGGTCGCGTCGACGATCACGGTCGCGGAAATCACGCGTGCCGGCCAGCTGATCGCGTCGTCGACGTTCCAGAACATGAGCGTCTACACGCTCGTCGCGCTGCTGTATCTCGCGCTCGGCCTGCCGCTGATGTTCGGCGTGAACCGGCTCGGCAAGCGGCTCGCACTGAGGAGGGGCGCATGATCAGGATCGAATCGATACACAAGCGGTTTCAGCAACACGCGGTGCTGAAGGGCGTGAGCCTCGACGTGCAGCAGGGTGAAGTCGTGTGCCTGATCGGGCCGTCCGGTTCCGGCAAGTCGACCGTGCTGCGCTGTATCAACGGTTTCGAGACCTACGACGAAGGGGCGATCACGATCGACGGCGTGAAGGTCGACGCACATTCGAAGCGCATCCACGAGCTCCGGATGCGCGTCGGCATGGTGTTCCAGCGCTTCAACCTGTTCGCGCACCGCACGGCGCTCGAGAACGTGATGGAAGGGCCGGTGCACGTGCGTCGCAGGCCGGCCGCGCAAGCGCGCGAGCAGGCCCGCGCGCTGCTCGACAAGGTCGGGCTCGCGCACCGGATGAATGCGTATCCGTCGGAGCTGTCGGGCGGCCAGCAGCAGCGCGTCGCGATCGCACGCGCGCTCGCGATGGAGCCGCAGGCGATCCTGTTCGACGAACCGACGTCGGCGCTCGACCCCGAACTCGTCGGCGAAGTGCTCGGCGTGATGCGGGGGCTCGCCCGCGACGGAATGACGATGGTGGTCGTCACGCACGAGATGGCGTTCGCACGCGAGGTGGCCGATCGCGTGTGCTTCCTGCACGACGGCACCATCTGCGAAAGCGGGCCGGCGCGCGCCGTGCTGACGCAGCCGACGCATCCCCGCACGCAGGAATTCCTGCGCCGCCTGCTGGCGTCGGACGGCGCCGACAACCCGGATCGAACATGAGTGCAACGAACGCGGCACCCGGATGGCCCGACTCGCCGTGGCCGGATTCGCTATGGGCGGCGACGGCCGCGCCGGCACCCGATACGCCCGCGCTCGACGCGTCCGTATCGTGCGACGTGGCGATCGTCGGCGCCGGTTTCACCGGCCTGTCGACCGCACTTCACCTGGCCGAGCGCGGCGTGAACGTTCGCGTGATCGACGGCGCGCAGCCGGGCTGGGGCGCGTCGGGCCGCAACGGCGGGCAGGTGATTCCCGGGCTGAAATACGACCCGGACGAACTGGTGCGCCGGTTCGGCGATTCGGCCGGCGAGCAGCTTGCCGGCATCGTCGGCGGCGCGGCCGACACCGTGTTCGACCTGATCGCGCGGCACGCGATCGACTGCGATGCGCGTCGCCACGGCTGGATCCAGCCGGCGCCGACCGCCGCGATGCTCGACACGGTCGCGCGCCGGGCGCAGCAATGGGCCGCGCGCGGTGCGCCGGTCGAGGTGCTCGGCCGCGACGACGTCGCGCGGCGGCTCGGCACGCATGCGTATGCGGGCGGCTGGATCGATCGCCGCGCGGGCAGCGTGCAGCCGCTCAGCTATACGCGCGGCCTGGTGCGCGCCGCGCAGGCGAGCGGGGCCGTCGTGCACGGCTCGACCCGCGCCGTCGGGCTGACACGCGTCGACGGCCGCTGGCGGATCGCGACGTCGGGCGGCGCGACGCTGTCCGCCCAGCGCGTCGTGATCGCGACCAACGGCTATACGGACGGGCTGTGGCCCGGCTTGCGCCAGTCGGTGATCGCCGCGAACAGTTTCATCGTCGCGACGGAACCGCTCGCGCCGGAGCTTGGTCGCGACATCCTCTCCGGCGGCGAGGTCGCATCGGATGCGCGGCGTCTGCTGCTGTACTTCCGCCGTGACGCCGCCGGGCGCCTGCTGATGGGCGGCCGCGGCCCGTTCGCCGAACCGCGTGCGCCGGGTGACTGGCGCCATCTCGAGCGCGCGACGACGCTGCTGTATCCGCAACTGAAGGGCGTCCGGTTCGAATACCGCTGGGCGGGGCGCGTCGCGATCACCGCGGATTTCCTGCCGCACGTGCACGAGCCCGCGCCGGGCGTGACGATCGCGCTCGGCTACAACGGTCGCGGTATCGCAATGGCGACGACGCTCGGTAAACATCTGGCCGCGCATCTGTCGGGCGATGCGCAACTGCCGCTGCCGTTCCGGGTCACGCAGATCCGGCCGATTCCATTGCACGGGCTGCAGCGCTTCTATATCGCGGCCGGGGTCGCGTGGTATCGGCTGCTCGACAGCCTGTCCTGACGCCGGTGCGAGGGCGGGTCGCCATCCATCGTCCGATCGGGCAGAATCGGCCTGCCGCCTTTCCACCGACGGACGCCGCATGACCGACCCGACCGAACCTCCCGCCCGCCGCGCTTACGCGAGCTTCGCGCAACGCTACGCGGACATCGCGCCGACCAAGGCGCACAACGCACTCTACGAGCGTCCGACAACGATGGCACTGCTCGGCGACGTCGACGGCCTGACGGTGCTCGACGCCGGCTGCGGGCCCGGCATCTGCAGCGCGCATCTCGCGCGCCACGGCGCGACCGTCCACGCATTCGACATCACGCCCGAGATGGTCGCGCTCGCGCAAACGCGCTGCGCAGGCCTCACGGTCGACGTCGTGGAGGGCGACCTGGAGGCGCCGCTCGCGTGGCTGCCCGACGCGTCGGTCGACAAGGTGCTGTGCTCGCTCGCGCTCGACTACGTGCGTGACCTCGCCCCGACGCTGCGTGAATTCAGACGCGTCGCACGGCCCGGCGGGACGCTCGTGTTCTCGATGGCGCACCCGATGCGCGACTGGATGGACGAGCGCACACGCGGGGACGCCACGTACTTCGATACGAGCCGTTTCGGCTTCCACTGGTCGGGTTTCGGCGAACCGAAGCCCTATGTCGAAGCGTGGCGCCGGCCGCTTGCCGACATCCTGAACGCGCTCGCCGACGCCGGCTGGCGGCTCGACCGGTTCGTCGAACCGAAGCCGCTGCCCGAGATGAAGGCCGTGACGGAGCGGCTCCATGCGGAGCTGTCGCTGGCGCCGGCGTTCCTCTGCATTCGCGCGCAGCGCTGACCAAAAGCGGCGGCGGGCCAGCCGTCAGCGTGCCGGCTCGTCGGTCAGCGTGCCGAGAAACGCTTCGATATCCTTGATGTCCTGCTCGGTCATCGCGGGCTGGTCGCCGGGCTTGCGGTCGAACGGCGCATCCGTCACGTCGACGTTCGCGCGGTACCTCGCCGGGATGTCGTCGTACACGTCGAGCTTGCCGTCCGCGCCGCGCGGATAGAACTTCTGCGGCGAGATGCTGCGCTCGTTGTAGAACGCCATCACCTGGTCGAGCGTATGGAACACGCCGTTGTGGAAGAACACATGGCGCGTCGCCGCGTTGCGCAGCGTCGGCGTGAGGAACATCGCGCAGTACTGCGTCTGGTCCTTCAGGTCCTCGCGGAACGGCCCGCACACGCCGAGATCGTAGAACGCCGGGTTGCGGTTCTGCGCGAGCGCCTTGTTGCGCGGCGCGCCGAGCGCCTCGTACTGGTAGTCGGTAAACATCGGCGGCAAGCCGTCCTTGCCGGGCTTCGACAGGTGGCAGCCCGCGCAATTCGCCTTGTCGGGATCGTTGAAGAGCTTCAGCCCGCGCAACTCGGCCTGCGTGAGGCGCGCGCGGCCTTCGAGCCAGCGATCGTACTTGCTGCTGTACGGATGGAACGACGGATCCTCGACCTGATAGCGCGCGATCGCGAACATCGCCTCCGACACCGCGAGCTGCGGCGTGGAGAACACGCGCGGCCCGAACAGCTGCTCGAACTGCGCGCGATGCGGCGACTGCGCGAGCTTGCGCGCGACGTCGTCGATGCTCGCGTTCGCCATCTCGACCGGATTCAGCAGCGGCCCGAACGCTTGCTGCTGCAACGTATCGGCGCGGCCGTCCCAGAACATCCCGCCTTGCGGCACGAGCTGCGGCGCGGCCGACGTGCCGGCCACCTTCTGCGCCTTGACTACGCCGGCCGCGGATGCCGCCTGCTGCGCGACGCTCGGCGCGGCGTCGTTTTCGCCGGCATCGGGGCCGATGCTGAAGTTCGGCTGACGATAAAGGTACATCAGCGACGGCGGCGGGCGGTAGCCCTGCTGCGTCATCGCGAGGCCGCCCGGCTGCACGTCGAGCCCGTTCGGCGGGCCGTACGCATGATCGGGGCTGTGGCACGACGCGCACGACTGCTTGCCGGATGCCGACAGCGACGGATCGGCGAACAGCGCGCGCCCGAGCTGCGCGACCGCCGACAGCGGCTGCGCGGCCGGGCGCTGCAGCACGACCGGATGCGGATTCGCACCCGTCCAGCCGGCGACGACGTCGCCGATCGCCGCCGGCGTGCGGGCCGGAAACGCGATCGCGAACGCGCCGTAACCGAGCACGGCCGCGCCGAGCGCGAACGCCGCGCGGCGCAGCATGCGGGCAGGGGAACGCGGCGCGGCGCCGCCGGATGCGTCGGGAGACGGGAACGCGGGACGAGCTGTCATGCTGTCGGTCGAAAATCGGGCACCGTGTGAAAGCGGCGCGTTAAACGGAAACGGCCGGCGCACGATGCGCCGGCCTGCTGTTGCCTGCTGCGACCGGTTACGCGATGCCGGTCAGATCGACGGCGCCGCGCTCAGCACGGTGCCTTGCGCCGGATCGAGATACAGCGGCGCCGTGTTCGGCTTCGACGAGAAGTCGAACAGCCCGCGCAGGTCGCCGGCCGTCGCATCGAACGAACCGCCGCCGATGCGCTGGCCGCCGAGCCAGTTGTCCTCGATGAAGCGCACGACGGACGCCTGGTCGATCAACGTGTGGTCGACGTAGTTCTGCTTCGCGTACGGCGAGATCACGACCAGCGGAATGCGCACACCCGGGCCGCAGCGGCCGTTCACCGTGCCGCCGTTCACGCCGGTGGTGCCGCCCGAGCCGCACTTGCCGTTGCCGTTCACCTGGTCGACCGCGTCGGACGACGCACGGGTCGGTGCCGTGTACGCGTGGTCGTACCAGCCGTCCGAGTCGTCATAGGTGACGATCACGGCCGTGTTCTGCCAGTCCGGCTGCTGCTGCAGGAAGTTGACGACCTTCGTCACGAACGCCTGCTCGTCGAGCGGATCCGAGTAGCCCGCGTGCGCATCCTGCGCGGCCGGTGCCTTCAGGAAGCTGACCGACGGGACGTTGCCGGCCTTCACGGCCGCGAAGAAGTCGTCGGTGTCGTACTGGTGGTTCGCCGGTTCGGCCGTCTTGCCGTCGGCTTCGAGGCTCGAGCCGATCGCCGCGACCGCGCTCGGGCGCGTGTGCTGCGGGTTCGCGGTCGACGCGTAGTACTGGAACCAGTTGTGGTGCGGGATGTAGTCGGTCGTCGCGGCGTTCACGGCGGTGGCGACCGTGCTGCGGCTGCAGCCGGTCGTGCCGTTGCTGTTGGTCGTCGACAGGTTGAAGCCGCCCATGAAGCCGCCCCACGTGATCTTCGCGCCGTTCAGCAGGTCGCCGATGTTCTTGCCGCTCATCATCGCCTGGTCGGTCGTGCTCGAGCACACGTCGAAGCCCGGGTCGACGTCGTTGATCATCGTGAAGCCGCCCTGGCCGTCGTTGATGTAGTACGAGGTGGCGGCGAGCGTCGACGGCTGCTTCGACGTCTTGACGATCTGCATCCCGTTGGTTTGGCCCGACACGACGTTCAGCGCGCCCGGCGTCGACGGGCCGTAGACCGTCGTGTACGCGTTGTCGCTCATCGCGAAGCGCTGCGCGTAGTTCCACAGCGCGGTCACCGTGTTGCCGTCGAAGTAGCCCATCACCTGGCCCTTCGTGCCGAACGCGCCGGCGCCGCCGGACGAACCCTTGCCGGTGTACTTCGGGAACAGGTCGGCGAGGCCGTTGTCCTCGGCCTGCTGCTCGGCCGTGTACGCGTGGTTCTGGTCGGCGGTCGCGGCCTGCGTGCGGTCGAGGCGGAACGGGTTCGCGGCGTCGGTGCCGTTGGCCGTGTTCGTGAAGTTCGGGTTCGCGGTGAGCAGCGTGCCCGTCAGCCCGTTGATCGCCGGCGTGCCGGGCTTCGCGTTGAAGGCCGGTTCGCCGGACGGGTTCGACGCGTTCGGGTAGGTACCGAAGTAGTGGTCGAACGACACGTTTTCGCCGTAGATCACGACGACGTGCTTGATCGGCGTGGCGGTCTGCAGCGCGTCCTGCGACGACACGGCGGGCGTCGACGTGGGATCGTCGCTGCCGCCGCAGGCGAACAGCGCAAGCGCCGCGGCTGCGCAGGCGGTGACGAGCAAGGCTTGACGGAACATCGGGAAACTCCAGGTAGGCTTTCGACGGTGAAGATCGGCCCCGTCGCCGTGTCGGTCCGGCGCGGAACGCGATAAAGCACCGGCATTGAAGCAGTTCGGTATGAAGATATGGGGGCGGACCGGTTTCGCGACGGTTGCGCCGCGGTATCGATTCCATTACGGCGCGACGCGGCGCGAAAGAAAGCGGAAAGGGGCCACGCGGATGCAACCTGGGCGACACAGTGGGCGGTGGGCACGGTCACGGCCGCGCATGCCGCGCGGGGCGGGCGGCAGCGCGCGGCGGGCCGGTTCGCGGGGTGCCGGGCCGCGTTCTTTTTTTGACAATCGTGTGACGCATTCATACGATGGTTGGCCCGCGGCGACGATTTCGCGTTGCCGGCCGTCAGCGAGTACTCAACGTGCCGATTCCCGTTCTGTTTGCCGTCCTGTGCGCCGCCTTCCTGCATGCGTCGTGGAATGCGCTCGTGCGCAGCAGCGGCGACCGGTTGCGCTCGGCCACGGTGCTGCAGATCGCGATCGGGCTGTTCGCGCTGCTGTTCCTGCCGGCCGCCGCGCCGATCACGCCCGCGAGCTGGGCCTGCGTCGTCGCATCGGCGGTGCTCCACGTCGTCTATACGCTGCTGCTGGTGCGCGCTTACGAGCACGGCGACCTGAGCGTCGCGTATCCGGTCGCACGCGGCACCGCGCCGCTGCTCGTCACGCTGGGCGCCGCGGCGTTCGCGGGCGAGCGCCTGAACGCGGGTGCCCAATGCGGGCTCTTGCTGATCTGCGCCGGCATCATCGCGATCGGGCTGGAGCGCGGACGCGGCGCGCGGCATCGGATGACGCAGGTGCTGCCGACTGCGTTCGCCACCGGCGTATCGATCGCCGCGTACAGCGTGGTCGACGGGATCGGCGTGCGGGAAAGCGGCAGCACGGTCGGCTATACGGCGTGGATGTTCGTGCTGACCGGCTTGCTGATGGCCGCGTACTACCGGCTGCGGGCGGGGCCGCTGCGGCTCGCGCAGGATGTCGGTGAAACGGCGAAGGCCGCATGCGGCGGCGTGTGCGCGGCGCTCGCATACGGGATCGTGATCTGGGCGATGGAGCGTGCGCCGATGGGGCCGGTATCGGCGCTGCGCGAAACGAGCGTGGTGTTCGCGGCGCTGATCGCGCGCGTCTACCTCGGCGAGCGGCTGACGCCGCGTCGCGCCGGCGGGTGTCTGGTGATTGCGTGCGGCGCGTTGCTGATCAGCGCGTTCGAGGCGGTGCGCTGAGCGCGGCTGCCGAACCGGGCATCGCCCCGCCGTTCGCGTGGCGCCGCATCAGCCTTCCACCGGCATCGCACTCGTGCACTTGATCTCGTCAAGGCACACGCTCGAATGCACGCCGCTCACGCCGGGAATCCGCATCAGCGTTTCGAGCAGGAACGTGGACAGCCCCTTCAGGTCGCGCGCGACGACCTTCAGCACGTAGTCGATATCGCCCGTCACCGAGAAACACTCCTGGATCTGCGCGAGATCCGACACGAGTTTCTGGAACTTCGACAGGTCGCGGATATGCCCGCGCTCCATCGTCACGTGCACGAACGCGGTGACACCGAACCCGAGCGTGTCGGGGCACAGACGGGTTTCGTAACGGCGGATCGCGCCGATCTCCTCCAGCCGGCGATGGCGTCGCAGCGTCTGCGCGGGCGACAGGCCGACGGCCTTCGCCAGGTCGAGGTTCGACGCACGGCCGTTCTCCTGCAGCACCGACAGCAAATGGCGATCGATGCGATCGAGAACCGGTTCAGGCATTTTTGTTTCCTCATCTGTCTCCCGGGCGCAATCTTATCTCATAATGTAGGGTTTGCATGAGCCGGTTACGCAACCCGATTTCGCTGTCGCGACGCTAAACTGACGCCGGATTTTCGTGTGCGCCTGCAGCAAGGCGGCGAGAGCGACGGTCGGTGGCCGGTCTGGTGGGCCTGCCGACAGGAATCGGGGGTCGCCACGCGAAGATTGCAGTCCCCAACCCGGCGGCTCCACGAACGGCCGCCGGCACAGCAAAACAGCGCCCGGCACACCGAGGCGCGCCGCACCGCTTCCGGCGGAGGCGGGCAAAATGGAGAAGACATGGTTTCTGGAAACGAGAAGGACGGCCTGAAGCGGGGGCTGAAGAACCGGCACATCCAGCTGATCGCGCTCGGCGGCGCGCTCGGCACGGGGTTGTTCCTCGGCATCGCGCAGACGATCAAGATGGCCGGCCCGTCCGTGCTGCTCGGCTACGCGGTGGCCGGCGTCGTCGCGTTCTTCATCATGCGCCAGCTCGGCGAGATGGTGGTCGACGAGCCGGTCGCCGGCTCGTTCAGCTATTTCGCCGACAAGTACGTCGGCCACTTCACCGGCTTCCTGTCCGGCTGGAACTACTGGGTGCTGTACATCCTCGTCAGCATGGCCGAGCTGTCGGCCGTCGGGATCTACGTGCAGTACTGGTGGCCCGGCGTGCCGACCTGGGTGTCGGCGCTGGTGTTCTTCGTCGCGATCAACCTGCTGAACCTGGCGAGCGTGAAGTCGTACGGCGAGACGGAATTCTGGTTCTCGATCATCAAGGTCGCCGCGATCGTCGGGATGATCGGCTTCGGCGGCTGGCTGCTCGCGAGCGGCCATGCGGGGCCGGAAGCGAGCGTCGCGAACCTGTGGCAGCACGGCGGCTTCTTCCCGAACGGCGTGTCGGGGCTCGTGATGTCGATGGCGGCGATCATGTTCTCGTTCGGCGGGCTGGAGCTGATCGGCATCACCGCGGCCGAGGCCGACGATCCGAAGCACAGCATTCCGCGCGCGACCAACCAGGTGATCTACCGGATCCTGATTTTCTACATCGGCGCGCTCGCCGTGCTGCTGTCGCTGTATCCGTGGGAGAAGGTCGTCACCGGCGGCAGCCCGTTCGTGCTGATCTTCCACGCGCTGAGCAGCAACCTGGTCGCGAACGTGCTGAACGTGGTCGTGCTGACGGCCGCGCTGTCGGTCTACAACAGCGGCGTGTACAGCAACAGCCGGATGCTGTTCGGCCTCGCGAAGCAGGGCAACGCGCCGAAGGTGCTGTGCTCGGTGAACAAGCGCGGCATTCCGCTCGCCGCGCTCGGCGCGTCGGCGCTCGCCACCGGCGCGTGCGTGCTGGTCAACTACTTCATGCCGGGCAAGGCGTTCGAGGTGCTGATGGGCCTCGTCGTGTCGGCGCTGATCATCAACTGGGCGATGATCACGCTGATCCACCTGAAGTTCCGCCAGGCCAAGCGCATCGCCGGAGAGCAGACTTCGTTCCGCAGTCTGGGCTATCCTTTCACGAATTACCTGTGCCTGGCGTTCATGGCCGGCATTCTCGTCGTGATGTACCTGACGCCGGATCTCCGCCTGTCGGTGTACCTGATTCCCGTATGGCTCGCGGTGCTCGCGGTCGGGTATCGCTTCCGTCAGAAGAATGCGGACTATGTGATGCGCGACGGCGCGTCCGCGCGCTGACACGGGCATCTCCCGACCATTCTTCCAAACGAGACCGACATAGCCATGTTCGAACACATCGACGCGTACCCGGGCGATCCGATCCTGACGCTCAACGAGAACTTCCAGAAAGATCCGCGCGATCAGAAGGTCAACCTGAGCATCGGCATCTATTTCGATGCCGAAGGCCGGATTCCCGTGATGGGGGCCGTGCGCGAAGCCGAAACCGCGCTGCAGCGCGACCTCGGCCCGAAGCCTTACCTGCCGATGGTCGGCCTCGCCGCGTATCGCGACGCCGTGCAGGCGCTGGTGTTCGGCGCCGATCATCCGGCGCGTGCGGCCGGCCGCATCGCGACCGTGCAGACGCTGGGCGGCTCGGGCGCGCTGAAAGTGGGCGCCGATTTCCTGAAGCGCTACTTCCCGGACGCGCAGGTGTGGCTCAGCGACCCGAGCTGGGAAAACCACCGCTTCATCTTCGAGCGCGCGGGCTTCACGGTGAACACGTACCCGTACTACGACGAAGCGACGGGCGGCCTGAAGTTCGACGCGATGCTCGCGGCGATCGACGCGCTGCCGGCGCGCAGCATCGTATTGCTGCACGCGTGCTGCCATAACCCGACCGGCGTCGATCTCGACGAAGGCCAGTGGGAGAAGCTGATCGACGTGATCGAGGCGCGCGGGCTGCTGCCGTTCGTCGACATGGCGTACCAGGGCTTCGGCGCGGGCCTCGACGCGGACGCGTTCGCCGTGCGCGAACTGGCCCGCCGCGGCGTGCCGGCACTCGTCGCGAACTCGTTCTCGAAGAACTTCTCGCTGTATGGCGAGCGCGTCGGCGGCCTGAGCGTCGTCTGCGACGATGCAGCCGCGGCCGAGCGCGTGCTGGGCCAGCTGGCCGGCGCGGTGCGCTCGAACTACAGCAACCCGCAAACCTACGGCGCGAAGGTCGTCGCGACCGTGCTGAACACGCCCGCGCTGCGCAAGCAGTGGGAAGAGGAACTCGCCGCGATGTGCCGCCGGATCGCGCGGATGCGCCAGTCGATCCACGACGGCCTGCGCGACTACGTCAGCGGCGAAGCCCTCACGCGCTACGTGAAGCAGCGCGGGATGTTCACGTACACGGGCCTGACCGAATCGCAGGTCGATGCGCTGCGCGAAGTGCACGGCGTGTACATCCTGCGTTCGGGCCGCATGTGCGTCGCGGGGCTGAACGATTCGAACGTCGGCATCGTCGCGGATGCGATCGGCAAGGTGCTGAAGAGCGGCGTCTGACCGGTGCGCCCCCGGGCGCCCGATCGCATCGCATGAACCGGCTGTCTCCCTCGCGGAGGCAGCCGGTTTTTTCTTGCGCGGCGGCGGCGCGGCGGTACGATGGCGGATCGAACGCAAGACGAAGGAGCGGCATGGCAATTCGAATCGTACGGCTCGGCACGCCGCGCGCGGCCGGCGAGGGCCTGAGGATCGGCACGGTGCGGCGGCCGCCGCGCGGGGTACCCAAGGCGGAATTCGCATCGCGCAACTACTATGATGTGTGGCTGCCGACGCTGTCGCCGAGCCCCGAGCTGGTCGCGCAGGCGCAGGCTGCCGAAACCGATGCCGAATGGCGTGCGTTCACGCGCCACTTCCGCGCGGAAATGGCGCACGGCGACGCACCGAAGGTGCTGGACCTGCTCGCCGCGCTGTCGGCGACGAGCGCGTTCTCGATCGGCTGCTACTGCGAGGACGAGCGCCGCTGCCATCGCAGCGTGCTGCGCGAACTGCTGGCGGAGCGCGGCGCGGCGATCGACGCGGAAGCGGGCTGAGCGCCCGTCGGGCGTTGCTTCGTGCGGCGCAGCGAACCGGTTGACGTGGGTCAAGCGTGCGGTGCCGCGGGCCGCTATGCTCATGTCATGAATTGCCCCGACGATGACAGGCGGACAGATGCAGATTGCCTTTCCACCCGAACCGCCCGAATATTGCGCGCGCGATCTGGTCGTCGCGTTTTCGGCGCTGGTCGACGGCCGCTGCGTGCAGTGCGCGATCACGGCCGAAGCACTGGAAGACCATTTCGGTGCGCCGTCGCTGCTGGAACGGGATTTGCTGGATGCGTTCGATGCGCACCGGTCGGCGATCGAGGCCAAGGCACGACAAATGCTCGACGAAATCGGCGGCCGGCCGGTGTTGCTGCACAGTGGTCACTTCCGGATGGACGGCTGATTCCGCAGGAGGACGCATGACACTGCAAGGCACGATTCATGAACGCGACTGGTCGGTCGAGATCGAGACGCGACAGTGCGAATCCGGCGAGTTCCGCTGCCGTGTGTCGGTCGAGCACGGCACCGGGCCGGCGCGCTTTCACCACACGTTCGAGCACAGTCATGCGTATCCCACGGAGCACGAGGCCGCGATCGAAGGGTTGCGGGCCGGGATGACGTGGATCGAAATGAAGGCGTCGCAGACGTTCAGCATGTGAACCGCCTCGCGCCGACGGCGCGCGGAGGCGATGCTGCCACGGCAGTGATCGCCGCATCCGTCGTCGCGCCGCGCGACATGCGTGCGGGCGGATTCCGCGGCGGGCAGGGCAGGGAAACATGGGGCAGGCAATCCGGTCGACGAGCGGCGACCGCGTCAGGAGGAACGACATGGGCGTGGGCATGCAGATCGTCTGCGTCGGATTCGCGGGTTCCGCCGCGCTCGAAGGCGAGGCGGGGGCGCAGCTGGTGCGGCTCGAACGATTCCGCGCGCGGCTCGACGATTGCCTGCTGGCGATCGAGTCGCGCACGACCGGCGACGGCGGCCGGACCTACGACGTGCGCCTCGAACTGCTCATGCATGATCGCGCGCCGGCGGTGCTGCCGGGCAGCAGCGGCGACGACGTGAACGAGACGATCCGGCGCGTGTTCGCGCAAGCCGAACAGGCGCTGTCCGCCTGGCAGGCCGGCGAACCCGAAGCGGTCGCGCGGCATGCGGCCACGACGGGCGCGGCCGCGCAATGACGCCGGCCGCGCGTCGGGCGTCAGACCTGCGCGAGCGCCTGCGCGTCGAGGATCCGCACGCGCTTGCCGCGCGTTTCGACGAGCGAATCCCGATGGAACCGCGAGAACATCCGGCTGACGGTCTCGAGCTTCATGCCGAGATAGCAGCCGATTTCCTCGCGCGTCATCCGCAGGTTGAATTCCGATGCCGAATAGCCGCGCGCCTCGAATCGCGCCGACAGGTTCAGCAGGAACTGCGCGACGCGCTGCTCGGCCGACATCGTGCCGAGCAGCAGCATCTGGCTCGATTCACGGACGATCTCGCTGCTCAGCATCTGGTAGAGGAAATGCTGCATCGGCTTCATCTCGCGGCACGCCGCCTCGAGCGCGCCGAACGGGATGATGCACACGACGCTGTCCTCGAGCGCGATCGCGTCGCAGCAGTGCTGGCCGCTGCCGATGCCGTCCATGCCGAGCGTTTCACCGGCGATCTGGAAGCCGGTCACGTGCTCGCGGCCGTCGCGATGCATCATCACCGTCTTGAACGAGCCCGCACGGACTGCATAGATGCTGTGGAACGGGTCGTCGATGCGGAACAGCGCGTCGCCCTGGCGAACCTGCCGGGTCGAGCAGATGATCGCGTCGAGGCGGCCGTACTCGTCCGCAGTCAGGTCGGGCGGCAGGCACATCGAGCGCATCGCGCAGCCCGAGCAGCGCGCGGCCGGGGTTTTGACGGCGTCGGTGCGTGCGACCGCACGAAGTGGAGTCGTTGGCCGAGGCGCGACGGGCGGGGCGGTGGCGCAGGCAGTGGCGGTAGACATGAGTCACTCCGGCTCGATCAGGGGTGGTGCGCGCGAGCGTGCACCAGGGATTCGATGACGCGGCATGCGGCGTCGAATTCGGCGGTCTTGTCGAAGAAATAATCGGCGCCGGCCGCCGCGCATGCCTCTCTGAATGCCGCCGCCGAGTGGTTCGTCAGCACGATCGTGACGACGCGCGGCGTGGCCTTCGACAGCATCCCGATCAGGTCGAGACCGCTGCCGTCCGCGAGCCGCAGGTCGACGATCACGACGTCCGCGTGGCTGCTGCGGATGTGCAACCACGCGTCCTGGCCGTCTTCCGCTTCGCCGACGACCGCGACGCCGCGGATCGCGCCGACGAGCAGCGCGATCCGTTGCCGGACGGCGATGGCGTGATCGACGAGAAACACCCTGAGCGCGACGGCGGGTGACAGGCTGGCATTCATGCCGGCAGTATCGTGTTGCGCCGCCAAAAATGAAATCGGCCGAACTGGAAGTTTGTGTAGGCCGCTTCGACGTGTTGTAGGGCGATTCCTACAACGCGTACGGGAAGGCGGCGGCGCCGCCCGAGCCGCGCTGGCTGGCGTGCGTGGTGCGGTCGGCGGGTTGCCGGTCGCCGCCGCCGTCGAGTCAGCCGTGCCGGCGCGCGGCCAGCGCGTCGCGTGCCGTGCGGCACGCGGCCAGATCCCATGCGGCGCAGCCGACGGTCTTGAACAGCAACGGGCCGCCGCGCGCGAAGGCGCCGCGCAGCACGTCGGCGAGCGACGCGACCTGCTGCCAGTCGACCTGCGCGACGATCAGGTCGCCGGCCTCGTGGCGCGCGCCGGCCGGATCGTCGACGACGAGCCGGCTGTGGCGCACGGTATCGGCGTCGATCTCGGCGACATCCGCGGTGAACGCGCCGACCCCGACCACGAGGCGGCCTTCGCGTGCTGCTTCGCGATAGACGGGGGTGCGGCTCGTCGTCAGCGTGACGACGACATCGATCGCATCGGGAATCGCATCGCCGTCGAGCGGCGCGAGCTGCGGCGCCTGCGCGCGGTGCGCGGCGCAGAACGCGGCCGCGCTGTCGGCGCGCGAGCCGCGCACGTGCAGGCGCGCGTCCGGAAAGATCGCCGAGAGCGCTTCCGCGTGATTGGCCGCCTGCTTGCCGGTGCCGATCAGCAGGATGTCACGCGGCGCGGCGCCGTGCAGCGCCTGGATGCCCAGCGCGGTAACGGCCGCCGTGCGGCGCCCGGTGACCGTCGGGCCGTCGAGCACGAAGCGCAGCTCGCCGGTCGTCGCATCGTATGCGCTCACCTGCCCGAGGATCGTCGGCAGCCCGCGCGCGCCGTTGCCGGGGCACACGTTCACGAGCTTGTGGCTCGCGAGGTCGCGCGCGCTCGACGGCATCGACAGCATCACGCCGCCGGCCTGCAGCGGCACGACCAGGCGTTCGGGACTGACGATCTCGCCCGCCGCGTATTCGGCGACGGTGTGCCTGAGCGTCGTGAGCAGCGCGGGGTAGTCGAGCAGCGCGGCCGTTTCGGCGGCGTCGAAAGAGGGAATCCGGGAGAGGGCGGTCATCGTGTCGGTCGGTTGGGGCGGTGGGCGTGGGTGACGGGCGCATCGCGCGCTCGCCACGGAGGCGGCCGGCTGTCGCGGTGGCAGGCGGTCTGGATCAAATCTATACCAGTTTCCGGCCACCCGGCAAGCCGGAAAAGCCAGCGGACGACCGATTTTGGTTCTAATATCCGTCCAGATGGGCGTCGCGCGCACCGGCGCCGGTACCGCTCCGGTATAGTGCGACGCATTCCCGATCCCCCACCCGACCGGGCAGGAGCCCCAGATGATGTCCGCACGTCCCGAATCGCTCGAAGCCGGTTTCCGGCCGCTGCAGATCTACGAACAGGTCGCCGAAAGGATTCGCGACGAGATTCGCGCGGGGCGCTACGCGGCCGATTCCAGGCTGCCGTCGGAGCGCGAACTCGCGGCGCTGTTCCAGGTTGGCCGGCCGGCCGTGCGCGAGGCGCTGGGCGCGTTGCAGAACGAAGGGCTCGTGTTCACGAAGCGCAATTCGGGCACCTACGTCGTGCCGGCGCCGCTCGACGTACTCGCGCAGCGCGGCGACCCGCAAGGCGCGCCCGATGCCGACTTCAGCCCGACGTCGACGCTCGACGTGCGGCTCATCCTCGAGCCCGCGATCGCGCGCCTCGCGGCCGCGCACGGTCGCGCCGATCCTGTCGCCGAAGGCTATCTCGCACAGATGGAAACCGTCTCCGACATCGACGATCCGCAGCAGCGCGCGCTGTGGAACGAGAGCGACCGGCTGTTCCACCGGCAGCTCGCGCTGATGACCGGCGACGCGCTGATCGTGAAGATCGCGGACGAAGTCGCGAAGACGATGGACCAGCCGCTGTGGAAGCGGCTGAAGGACGACGGCATCTACGACGCGGGCCGGATCCGGCTCTACGTGTCCGAGCACCGGCTGATCTACGAGGCGATCGTGTCCGGCGACGCCGATGCGGCCGCGTTCTATGTCGAGCAGCACATTCTTCGCGTGCGTCGCGACATCACGCCGAAGTAATGCGCGTCACCTCGCTCTGGTCTAAAAAATGACCAGAATCGCAAAAATCTTTTTGAAATTGCTTGCATGGTGACCACATGTGTCCTACATTGGTTTCACACAAAACCAATCAGGAGACTCCATGCGACACTTCGTTACCGCGCTCTCGGTGGCCGTTGCCGCCGGCGCGCTGAGCGCCGCGCACGCGCAGGAAGTCGTGATGATCGGCCATTCCGCGCCGCTCACCGGCCCGCAGGCCGCGAACGGCAAGGACAATGAAAACGGCGCGCGCCTCGCCGTCGACGAGCTCAACAAGGCGGGCGTGAAGGTGGCCGGCAAGACGGTCACGTTCAAGCTGGTGTCGGACGACGACCAGGCCGACCCGAAAGCGGGCGTGCAGGTCGCGCAGAACCTGGTCGACAAGGGCGTGGTCGCGGTGCTCGGGCCGTACAACTCGGGCGTCGCCATCCCGGCATCGCGTGTGTACAGCAACGCAGGCGTCCCGATGCTGCCGGTCGCGTCGAACCCGGCACTCACGCGGCAGGGCTTCAAGAACATCTTCCGGATCGGCGCGAGCGACGAACAGCTCGGCGGCACGATGGCGACCTTCGCCGCGAAGACGCTGAACGCGAAAACCGCCGCGGTCATCGACGATCGCACCGCGTACGGGCAGGGCGTCGCCGAGCAGTTCATGAACGTCGCGAAGGCGAACGGAATCAAGATCGTCGACCAGGAGTACACGAACTCGTCGGCCACCGATTTCCTCGGCATTCTCACCAAGATCAAGGCCAGCAATCCCGACGTGATCTTCCTCGGCGGCTATGCGGCGCAGGGCGCGCCGATGGCGAAGCAGATGAAGCAGCGCGGCTTGCGCGCGAAGCTGCTCGGCGGCGACGGCATCTGCTCGGCCGACATGGGCAAGGTCGCGGGCGAGGCCGCGTCGATCGTCTATTGCGCGCAGGGCGGCGTCGCGCTCGAGAAGACGCCGGCCGGCCGCGAATTCCTGAAGAAGTACCACGACACCTATCACACGGATACGCAGGTCTACGGCGTCAACTACTACGACGGCATGAAGCTGCTCGCCGACGCGATGGTCAAGGCCGGCACGACCACCGACAAGGCGAAGCTGCTCGCGCAGCTGGCGAAGTCGAACTATGCGGGCGTCGCGGGCACCTATTCGTTCGACGAACACGGCGACCTGAAGGGCGCGCCGACCAGCGTCTACGTGATCCGCAACGGGCTGCCCGAACCGTACGCGAAGTAAAACCGTTACCGGAACGACGGCGCCGGTGCGCCGTCGTTCGTCTTCACGCATTCGATCTTCATGAAAATTTCCCGATCCCTTTCCACCGTCGAAGTCCATACCGGCGGCGAAGCGTTCCGCATCGTAACGAGCGGGTTGCCGCGCCTGCCCGGCGACACGATCGTCCAGCGCCGCGCATGGCTCAAGGAGAACGCGGACGAGATCCGCCGCGCGCTGATGTTCGAGCCGCGCGGCCACGCCGACATGTACGGCGGCTACCTGACCGAGCCGGTGTCGCCGAACGCGGATTTCGGCGTGATCTTCGTGCACAACGAAGGCTACAGCGACCATTGCGGGCACGGCGTGATCGCGCTGTCGACCGCCGCGGTCGAGCTCGGCTGGGTGCAGCGCACGGTGCCGGAGACGCGCGTCGGCATCGACGCGCCATGCGGCTTCATCGAGGCGTTCGTGAAATGGGACGGCGAGCATGCGGGGCCGGTGCGCTTCGTCAACGTGCCGTCGTTCATCTGGCAGCGCGACGTGTCGGTCGACACGCCGTCGTTCGGCACCGTGACCGGCGACATCGCGTATGGCGGCGCGTTCTATTTCTACGTCGACGGCGCGCCGTTCGACCTGCCGGTGCGCGAGGCGGCCGTGGAGAAGCTGATCCGCTTCGGCGCCGAAGTGAAAGCCGCCGCGAACGCGAAATATCCGGTCGTGCATCCGGAGATTCCGGAGATCAACCATATCTACGGCACGATCATCGCGAACGCGCCGCGCCATCCGGGCTCGACGCAGGCAAATTGCTGCGTGTTCGCGGATCGCGAGGTCGACCGCTCGCCGACCGGCTCCGGCACCGGCGGCCGCGTCGCGCAGTTGTACCTGCGCGGCCGGCTCGCGGCCGGCGACACGCTCGTCAACGAGTCGATCGTCGGCACCGTGTTCAAGGGGCGCGTGCTGCGCGAGACGACGGTCGGTGACATCCCGGCCGTGATCCCGGAAGTGGAGGGCAGCGCGCACATCTGCGGATTCGCGAACTGGATCGTCGACGAGCGCGATCCGCTGACCTACGGTTTTCTCGTGCGCTGAGCAGCGGCGCACGGCACCGTTGTACCAGGCTTGGCGCGCGGCCCCGTTGCGGGGCGCGCGCCTTTTTTGTTGTAAAAACGCACGCCCGGACGCCGTTCGCGCAGGCCCGGGACGGCCGCCGGCCGGTGGGCCGCGCGAGTTTTGGTACGATGCAGCCTTTCCAGCAGATCCCCCACCCGCGTGAATCGCCGAAACGTGTCGTCAGTGCGTGACCTCAGTGCCAAATGGGTCGCGCGCGCCCAACCCGTCGCGGCCGCTGCCGCCGTGCTCGTCAAGCGTGTCCTGGCCAGCGCCTGGCACCATCTCCGTCATCCGACGCGCCGCGGCGTGCTGCGCGCGGCTGCCGCCGTGCCCGCGCTGTTCCTGCTGTACGTGCTGGTGCTGATTCCGTTCACGCCGGGCATCGGCGACATCCGCAAGGCGCGCGTCGACCAGCCGGCGCAGGTGCTGTCCGCCGACGGCAAGGTGCTGGCGGAATTCAAGCCGTCGAACCGCGAATGGGTGTCGCTCAAGCAGATCTCGCCGCACATGGTCGATGCGCTGATCGCCACCGAGGACCATCGTTTCTACGAGCATCACGGTCTCGACTGGAAGCGCACGGCGTCGGCCGCGCTCCATACGTTCTCGGGCAGCCGCCAGGGCGGCTCGACGATCACGCAACAGCTCGCGCGCAACCTGTATCCGGACGAGATCGGCCGCGCGCCGACGCTCACGCGCAAGATGAAGGAGGCGATCACCGCGCTGAAGATCGAGGCCGTCTACAGCAAGGACCAGATCCTCGAGACCTACCTGAACACGGTGCCGTTCCTGTACAACGCGTACGGCGTCGAGATGGCCGCGCGCACCTATTTCGACAAGTCGGCCGACGAGCTCGACGTGCTCGACAGCGCGACGCTCGTCGGGATGCTGAAGGGCAACAGCTACTACAACCCGGTGCTGAATCCCGAGCGCGCGCTGCAGCGGCGCAACACGGTGCTCGGCCAGATGGTGAAGTACGGCAAGCTGTCGCCGGCGCAGTTCGCGCAGTTGCAGCGCCGGCCGCTGCGCATCGACTTCGAGCGCCAGAAGGAGCCGCCGGGGCCCGCGCCGCACTTCGCGCAGCAACTGCGCAAATGGCTGATCGGCTGGGCCGACCGCAACGACTACAACATCTATTCGGACGGGCTGATCGTGCGCACCACGATCGATTCGCGTCTGCAGCAGATGGCGACCCAGGCGCTGACGCTACAGGCGAACCAGCTGCAGGGCATCGCGAACAATGCGTGGAGCGGCCGCGACGGCTGCGGCACCGACAACGAGGTGTTCCGCACCTTCATGCGCGAGTCGCCCGAATACAAGGCCGCGCAGGACGCCGGCAAGAACGATGCGGCCGCGATGAAGCAGCTCGCCGCCGACCGCGGCTTCATGCGCGCGCTGTGCAAGGCGAAGACCGACGTGCAGGCCGGCTTCGTCGCGATCGATCCGCGCGACGGGCAGATTCGCGCGTGGGTCGGCAGCCGCGACTTCACGAACGAGCCGTTCGATCACGTCGCGCAGGCGCGGCGTCAGCCGGGCTCGACCTTCAAGCCGTTCGTCTATGGCGTCGCGTTCGCGAACGGGATGAAGCCGGACGACACCTTCATCGACCAGGCGGTCGAGATTCCGCTGAAGGGCGGCGAGATCTGGCGGCCGAACGACGACGCGCCGCCGACGGGCAAGCCGATGACGCTGCGCGACGCGGTCGCGCTGTCGCGCAACCGGATCACCGCGCAGGTGATGGAGAAGGTCGGTCCGGCGGCCGTGGCGCGGTTCGCACGCGACATGGGCGTGCGCGAAAGCCCGCTCGAGCGCGTGCCGTCGCTTGCGCTCGGCACGAGCCCTGTGACGCTGAAGGAGATGGTCGCGTCGTACGCGACAATCGCGAACGGCGGGCTGTACGTCGAGCCGCAAATGGTGACGCGCATCGAGAACCGCCGGGGCGAGGTGCTCGCCGAATACGCGCCGGCGCCGCCCGAGCGCGCGCTCGACGCCGAAACCGACAAGACGCTGCTCGACGTGATGCGCGGCGTCGTGACGCGCGGCACCGGCAGCAGCATCCGTACGCGCTTCGGCATTCGCGGCGACGTGGCCGGCAAGACCGGCACCACGCAGGACAACGCGGACGGCTGGTTCATCCTGATGCAGCCCGGGCTGGTGGCCGGCGCGTGGGTCGGTTTCGACGACGGCCGCGTGACGCTGCGCAGCGACTACTGGGGGCAAGGCGCGCACAGCGCGCTGCCGATCGTCGGCGACTTCTTCCAGCGCGCGCAACGCGCCCGGATCGTCGACACGAAGCTGAAATTCGACACCGAACCGTCGCCCGGCTGGTTCGCTTCGGTGCGTGAACGGGTGACGGACCTGGTCGACGGCTGGTTCGGTCCCGAGCCGAAGCAGGCGGCGGCGCCCGTCAGGACGCAGCGTATCGAGCGCGAGCCGGAGGCGGACGCAGCCGCGGCGTCGGCCGCATCCGGCGCGTCGGCGCCCGAGGCGGCATCCGGCGGCATCGTCGAGGAATGGGTGCCCGCGTCCGAGGTGGCGGCATCGGCCGCTGCGTTGTCGGCGTCGCAACCGCCGGTCGCGCAGCCGCCGGCGACGGGCGGCAATGCGACGAGCCCGGGCAACGCCGGGGGCGGCCTCGGCTCCGCCCCGGCCGTCGCGCCTTCCGCTACGCCGGCGCCGGCGCCGACACCGGCTTCACCCGACGCGACCAGCGGTTCGGAGTAACGAGCCGTTCAGATTTCGCGCGAGGCTGCCGTAATAACGTTGTCACGACAGCTCGCGCGGTCGCTCCGCGCCTTTCCGATGCGGCTCATCACCGATCACGTCGCGCTCGCGCGCGATGACATCTCCGCCGGCGTCCCGCTCGGCTTCGATCTCTACGATGCCGGCGGCGCCGCGCTGCTGCCCGCCGGCACGACGCTGCGCGATCCCGCGCAGCATGACTTCCTGTTCGATCACTTCCGGCCCGTGCGCCGGCGCGATGACGCCGAGCCTGCCGCGCCGGCGCACGACACCGTGCCGGCGGCCACGCGCATGGGGCTGTCGGCCGGCGCCGCGATCGGCATCCGGCGGCGGGTCGGCGCGACCCGCGTGCTGCAGCGCTGCCGGTTGATCGGGGTCGGCGCATCGGGCGCGCTGTTCGTCGAGCCGCAGCCGGCGGTCGTGCTCGAGTTTGCCCGCGGCGACGACGTCGAGGCGGTCGCGATCGGCCGGTCGGCCGTGTCGCGCTTCGGTGCGACGGTCGAAGCGGTGCAGGCGACGGGCGCCGCGCCGTTCATGGTGCTGTCGCCGCCGGGCTTCGTCGACCGGTTGCGCACGCGCGCGGAGCCGCGCGTGCCGGTACGGATCGCGGCCCGCTGCACCGGCGGGCCGGCGCAGGCCGACGGCATCGGGATCGTGCGCGATCTCAGCCTGAACGGACTGTCGATCGCGGTCGACCGGCCGCTCGCGGCGGCCGGCGAGCCGTTGCGCGTGCAGTTGCCGTATGCGGACGAGGACCGTGTCGCGCTGCTGACGCTCGACGGGACGGTGCGTGCGGTGCATGCCGATCCGGCCGGGTCGGGCTGGACGCTTCACCACGCGGCGTTCGACGAAGTCGCTGCCGCCGACCGGATGCGCCTCAAGGCGCTGCTGTTCGACCTGTCGTCGGGGGCGGTGGAGGCGGAGCAGGTCCGCTGAGGTGTCGAACGGAGAAGCGGGGCAAACGTGGCAACCGCTGGGCGGTCGTCCACGGCCCGGTGAATCGATCCGCACCGCGCGAGCCGGGCGAGTGCGCGCAGAGCCTATTGGCTGCGGATGCGGCCATAATCATCTGATGATTCGATCGAATGCGCGGCAATTGTACGGTTTCGGTCAACAGTGAATTTGCGATTTAAGTATTTACCCTGATAGTCGTGCCGCCTAGACTTTCACTCATGCGCAACGACTACCCAGTCCGAAGCGCCTGACAAGACAAATCTGGAGGTAACGCATCATGAAATCGCTGATCAAGGCAGTTGCACTGGCCGCTCTGGTGGCCGCACCGGTCGTCTCGTTCGCTCAATCGAACCAGCAGCCGCTGACGCGCGCGCAAGTGCGTGCCGAACTGGCCCAGCTGGAAAAGGCCGGCTACAACCCGAACGACTGGATCAACTATCCGGAAAACATCCAGGCCGCACAGGCGAAGATCGCGGCAGCCCAGAACACCGGTGCGCAGGCTGATGCAACGGGCTACGGCGCGAACCCGGCGGCGACGTCGCAGTCGGGCCAGCGCGTGACCGTGCCGGCCGCAGCCGATCGTTCGTCGGTGTACTTCGGTCACTGAGCAAGCCGTTCACCGCGCGGCCTCCGGGCCGCCGGCAAAGCCGTATCGAAAAGCCCGCACTCATGTCGAGTGCGGGCTTTTTTGCGTGCGCGGCCAAGCGTGGCGCCGGCTGACAATCCGCCGCGCGTGCGCTAGCATCCCGGTCGGCATCGCCACGCTACCGTAGCCGCAGCCGCGGCGAATGGGGTAGCGCCGGCCGGCCTGCGACGCCGCGCGCCGAGGCGCGGCGGCAAGCCCGGCATCACGTTCCACGACTTCAACGAAAACAAACAGGAGCATCCATGCGTGTCTTGACCGGTCTGCTGTGTGCGCTGGCGCTGACGGCGAACCTTGCCCACGCACAGGCGAATTGCGCGGACGCGACGGATCAGGCGGCGATGACGGCATGTGCCGATCGCGCGTACAAGAAATCCGACGCGGAGCTGAACCGCACCTACCAGGCTGTCACCGCGCGCCTGCGCGATGCGAAGCCGCTCGCAGAGAAACTCGTGAACGCGCAGCGCGCGTGGATCGCCTACCGCGATGCCGAATGCAACTTCTCCAGCGCGAATGCCGAAGGCGGCAGCGCCTATCCGATGGTCGTGTCGACCTGCCTCGACGATCTGACCAAGACCCGCACCGAGACGCTGAAGGGCTATCTGTCCTGCGAGGAAGGCGATCTCGCGTGCCCGGTGCCGGCGAAGTAACGGCTGCGCGACGTCCGGCCAGCTTATAGCGCACGTCGCGCGGCCGGCATGGTTCGCCGGCCCGTTCGCCTAGACGTCGTCCGTTTCGTCGAGCAGCTTGTGCCGCAGCGCGTAGCGGACCAGCGCCGCTTCGTGCGGCATCTGCATCTTTTCCAGGATCCGGGTCTTGTAGGTGCTGACCGTCTTCGCGCTGACGCACAGCGCCTGCGCGATCTCGGTCAGCGTCTGCCCGGCGGCGATGCGGCGGAACACGTCGAACTCGCGATCGGACAGCCGCTGGTGCGGCAGCGTCTCGGCCGGCTCGTTCAGGCTCTGCGCGAACTGTTCGGCCATCGCGAGGCTCACGTAGACGCCGCCCGACGCCACCTTGGTCACCGCGCCGACCAGTTCGGCGCTCGCGCTTTCCTTGGTCAGATAACCCGACGCACCGGCGCGGAACGCACGCACCGCGTATTGCTGTTCCGCGTGCATGGTCAGCACGAGCACGCGCAGCGCGGGCTTCTCGTCCTTGATCTGCTTGATCAGTTCGACGCCGTTGCGGCCCGGCATCGACAGGTCGAGCACCAGCACCTGCGCAGGCGTCGACCGGATGAGCGCGATCGTCGACGCTCCGTCGCATGCTTCGCCGGCCACTTCGAATCCGGTGGCGTTCTGGAGGATGTGCCGCAGACCGTCGCGCACGAGCGTATGGTCGTCGGCGATGAGCACCTTGATCATGTGAGGGTGGTTTCCTGTTGTACGGAACCGAGCGGGAATGCGACGGTAATCGAGAAGCCGCGCGCGAGCGCGGTGTCGATCGTCACGCTGCCGCCCAGCATGTGTGCGCGTTCGCGAATGCCGATCAGGCCGAAAGATTTGTCCTCGTGGGCGGTGCCGACCGGTGCCGCGCCGCGGCCGTTGTCCGCGACGCGCAGCACGCAGAAGCCTTCCTCGATGTCGAGGCGCAGCGCGACGCGCGTCGCGTCCGCATGGCGCGCGACATTCGTCAGCGCTTCCTGGACGATCCGGAACAGCGTGGTCGCCCCCGCGCTGGTGAACGTGAGGCCGCCCGTTTCGATGTGGCGCTCGACGTCGATGCCGTAGCGGTTCGTGAAGTCGTTCGCGAGCCACTCGATCGCCGGCACGAGGCCGAGATCGTCAAGCATCACGGGGCGCAGGTCGGCCGCGATGCGCCGCACCGACGCGACGGTCGCGTCGATCAGCCGGCGCATGCCCTGCAGGTGCGACAGCACGCCGACTTCGGGTTGCGCATGCTCTGGCGTGCGCAGTTGCTGCTCGATGACCGACAGGTCCATCTTCAGCGCGGTGAGTTGCTGGCCGAGGTCGTCGTGCAGTTCGCGCGCGATGCGGGTTTTTTCCTCTTCGCGCACGTTCTGCAGGTTCGCCGAGAGTTCGCGCAGCTCCTGGCGCGATTGCTTCAGCGCATTCTCGGCGCGCTGCCGCTCGGTGATGTCGCGCAGCATCACCGTATAGAGCTTGCCCGACGCATCGCGGATCTGCGAGATCGACGCCTCGATCGGGAACTCCTCGCCGTTGCCGCGCAGCCCGAACAGCACGCGCTGGCGGCCCATCTGTCGCTCGGACACGCCCGTCACGCCGAACTGGTCGACGTGCTTGGCATGCGCGGCACGAAACCGCTCGGGGATGAAGCGCGACAGCGGCGCGCCGATCGCTTCCATCGCCGACACGCCGAAGACCTGTTCGGCCATCGGGTTGAAGATCACCACCGTCTGCTTCTCGTCGATCGTGATGATCGCTTCCATCGACGAACGGATGATGCCCATCATCCGCGCCTCGTTCAGGATGCCGCGGCTGCTGGCGCCCGTATCGGCGTGGCCGGCGCGGCCGCGCAGCAGCGCATGGACGAGCGCCGCGAACGCGAACGACGCGATCAGCCCCGCGGCGAGCACCGTGCCGGCCGCGCGCTGCGCGCCGGTCGCGCTCGGGCGGCCGTCCGCGGAATAGGCGAGCTTCAGCACGGTTCCGCCGAAATTCAGCTGGTCGGTGCGCCGCATCAAGTCGGGTGACGCGGAGGCTTCGTCGGTCGTCGTCTCGGCGCTCGCGATCGGGTGCGGATCGTCGCCCGCGCTCATCCGAAGGTCGAGCCCGCGTTCCGCGTCGAGCGCGCGCTCGACCAGGCGATTCGGGCTCACTTCCGCGAACAGCACGCCGTCCGCGCCGGCGTCATGGGCGACGGCCGTGCGCGACGAAGCCGTCGCGGGGACGAACAGCGTGAGGGTGCGCGCATCGCGGGACGTATCGTTGTCGGCCGGATGGATGCCGAGCGCGATATCGCCGGTCCGCAGCGCGTGCGCCAGCGGAGCCTGGTCCGGCGCGCCGAAGCGCACGCCGGCCGAGCTCGATGCCGGCGCAACGAGCGTGGCCACCGCGAGCGGGCCGGCTGGTATCGGCGCGTGGCCGGCGAGGGCGCTGCGCGCCGCGGTCGACAGCGGCGCATAGCCGAGCTGCCGGATCGGCGAACGCCCGCTGTCGAGATCGAGCGTGTCGGCATACCGGCGCCATTGCTCGGCGGTGATCTGCGGCGCAAGCGCGAATGCGCCGCGCGCGCTTTCGAGCACGGCGACGCTGCCTTGCAGCTCGTGGCGCAGCATCGCCGTCACGTGCGTCGTGCGGCGTTCGAAGCGCGTATGGACGGCGCCTTGCCACTGCTCGCGCACGAGCAGCGCGACGCCGAGCGACAGCGCCGCGCCGGCGAACAGCGTAACGACGCCAGCCGCGAGCGGCTGGCGTAACATGATCTGGAAACGCGCGGGCCCTCGGGCGTCACGCGACGGGGTTCCACTGGCGGTGGTCATTCGATGGCCATTCTGGTGTCGGGGCCGCCCGTGGCACGCGGGCAGCGCGGCAAAACCGGGAAAAACCGGGAAAAACTCGCACCGGCCGCGTGCGACGTCTATTTTCAAGATGAAATTGTGCGCGTTTTACGCGTTTTTTGTAATAGGGTCAGCTAAAAATGAGATAGCCGGGCGGTGTAGCGGGCGTCCCGGCCGCATTTGACGCGCGTCAACGGGCGCGTCGGCACGTGGGGCAGACTGTTCGGCAGGCGAGCCGGCATCGGGCCGGCTTGCGGTGACGGGGACGCCGTATGCGCGATGCGCGACGGGTGCCCGGTCGGAGGGTGGACCATGTACAAGCGGATTTTCGTCGGGCTCGATGGCAGCCCGAGTGCGCGTCTCGCGCTGAACGAGGCAATCCGGATCGCGGCGGCATCCGGCGGCGAGGTCACGTGCGCGTATGTCGTCGAGCACCGGCCGCAGCTCGTCGACGTCGATGCGGGATTTGCGGCCGAACGCGATGGCGACGCGGCGGCAACCGCTGCGGCGACACCCGTGCTCGACGACGCGAAAGCGGCGCTCGCGCAGCGGCAAGTGGCGGGCACCGTGCGCGCGATCGACGCGTACGGCGAGGATGTTGCCGCAGTGCTGATGCGCACGGCGGCCGAGGTCGGCGCGGATCTGATCGTGATGGGGACGAGCGGGCGCCACGGCCTGCGCCGGCTGCTGCTCGGCAGTGTCGCGGAATCGCTGCTGCGCGCGGCCGACCGGCCCGTGCTGCTGGTGCGGCACGACGAGCCGGCCGCGGCGGCGACCGCGTGACGGGGCGGTACGGCACCGACGCGTGAGCGGCGGCAGGCAGGGGCTGCCGCGCGGGCGCCGGCGTGATGTGGGTTCGATGGTTCGTCCGTTGCATCGATCGCCATACCGCGCATACGCTGCGCCGCAACGGCGGTGTCACGTCGCGCCGGTTGCATCGTGGCCTGCACTTCTGGCAGCATCGACCGGCGTTCGCTTCATCGTCGCGCGCCGCGTTCCGCGCGCGACCCGGTCGCCGCGTGCATGGCCGCGGCGATCGACGCAGCGGCACGCGCCGCCGGTCGATCGCATCGTCGATCGGATGGGCCGCGCGTTGCGTGTCCGGTTCACTCCTTCATCGACGTCATCCGCCATGCCGATCTCCGCCGCCGACCTGATTCAACAGTTCGATCTGCAACCGCACCCCGAGGGCGGCTATTTCCGAGAAACCTACCGCGCGGCCGATACGGTCGTGCGTCCGGCCGACGGCGCGTCGCGTGCGGCGTCGACCGCGATCTACTACCTGTTGTGCGACGGCGCGTATTCGTCGTGGCACCGGATCCGTTCCGACGAGGTCTGGCATTTCTACGCGGGCGATCCGCTCGAAGTATGGGTGCTCGACGAGCGCGACGGCCTGACGATCCACCGGCTCGGCAACCCGCTCACGCACCCGGGCACCGTATTCCAGGCGGTCGTGCCGGCCGGGCGCTGGTTCGGCGCGCGCTGCGCGTCGCCGGAGCACGTCGCGCTCGTCGGCTGCACGGTTGCGCCGGGGTTCGAGTTTGCGGAATTCGAACTCGCGGACGCGACGGCGCTGGCCGCCGCATTCCCCGAGTATGCGGAATACGTCGCGGGGCTCGCGCAGCGCTCCGACGCATGAGTGTGCCGGCGGCCATGCCGGCCGCACCGAGCCGCCTTCGACGGCAGCCGTTCCGCGCGGCCGCGGCCAAACCCGTTTAGAATGCACGGTGGTGCAGGATCGGCCGCGGACGTGCCGTGGCGATCGCTGCTTGCCGTATCGACGGCCGCCCCCGTCGCACGGTCCGCATGTCTTCCAGGAGCGCCGCCGTGTGGCACTTTCCCATCGCGATTCCCTCGTCGCTCGGCCCGTGGGCCGTGTTCGCGAGCGTACTGATCACGCAGCTCGGCGTGCCGGTGCCGGCCGTGCCGATGCTGATCCTCGGCGGTACGATGGCGGCGATGGGGCAGGCGTCCTGGGCGAGCATGTTCGTGGCGGCGATCGGCGCGGCGATGCTCGCCGATTCGCTGTGGTTCTTCATGGGCCGCACGCGCGGCCGGCGCTTGCTGAACGGGCTCGTGCGATTCTCGCTGTCGCTCGACACGACGCTGCGCTTCGCGCGTAATGTATTTGAAAGATACGGCGCGCCGCTGCTCGTCCTCTCCAAATTCCTCCCTGGCCTCGGCCTCGTGTCGGCGCCGCTGCTCGGCACGACCGCGATCGGCGTCGGCGTGTTCCTGTTCTGGGATCTGGCCGGCGCGTCGCTGTGGGCCGCGTTCTGGCTCATCGGCGGCGCGGCCGTGCACGACCAGATCGTCCAGTTCGTGCTGTGGGTGCGCGCGAGCGGCGGCACGATCCTCGACGCATTCCTCGCGATCTTCATCACGTTCCTGCTGTACCGCTGGGTGCGCCGCGTGCAGTTCCGCCGCTACCTCGCGCAAGTGCGCATCTCCCCGCCGCAACTCGTCGAGATGATGACGTCGAACGAGCCGCCGCTGATCTTCGATGCGCGGCCGCGCGCGATTCGCGAACGCGAGCCGTACCGGATTGCCGGTGCGGTGCCGGTCGATCTCGATTCGCCGGACCTGCTGGATCCGGAGCTGCTGAAGCGGCCGATCGTCGTGTATTGCGTGTGCCCGAACGAGGCGACCGCGAAGCGCCTGATCGCGAAGATGCAGCGCAAGAAGATGCTGCACAACATCAAGGCGCTGAAGGGCGGCCTCGACGCGTGGGAGAAGCACGGCTATCCGGTCGAGCCGCTGCCGGCCGATCTCGATTCATCGAGGTATTTCGTGCGGCCGGAACATGCGGCGCTCGCAGGCGAATATACGGTGCGCGCGACGTTGTCGAAGTGAGTCGTGCGCGGGATTCCGTTCATGACGGAAAGTGTCCGAAGCGTGCACCCAATTCGTGTGTGGTCCCGAACAGCCCAAGCGGATCAGTCCCTTTGCCAACAACGTCGTGAAGGTGGAATAAATCTGCAGGGGCATACGCGGGATGCGCGTCGATCAGCCGGCCTTTCTGGGTTCTTTCTTTTTGTCGCGGCTCGCAGACCAGATGCTGCTCTTTCTGGTGCCGCTCGTCGTCTTTCAGGTCACTCGGAAAGCGACGTGGTCCGGGCTCGCCTTTTTCGTCGAGGCGTTCCCGCGATTCATCGCCTTTCCGGTCTGTGGCGCACTGAGCGACCGTGTGTCACCGATCCGCGTGCTGCGAGCGAGCCAGACCAGCCGGGCCGTCGCTTGCGTGATCGGCATCGCCGGCTATGTCGCCTGGAGCGGAATCGGATGGCTGATCGCATTGTCCGCCGTATGCGGCGCACTCACGAGCCAAGGTCTCGTCGCTCGTGAGGTGTTGCTGCCGCAGATCTTTCCGCAGCAGCGCTTCGAAAAAGTGTTGTCCTATACGCAGCTCGCCGATCAGCTGGGCGTCGTGCTTGGACCGATCGTCGCGGCGGCGCTGCTTGGGTATCGCGACTGGGAGTGGGCTGTCGCTTCCGCGGCGCTGCTGTTTGTCTCGGCGGATTTGCTGGCATTCGTCTGCCAACGGACCAGCACGGCACGCGTTGCGCCTCCGGAACGCTCGGTGGGGCCGTGGTATGCACCGTTCGGTGTGGCGCTGAAGCATGTCGTCACGCTGCCGGGGCTGTTGCGGCTGATCCTGCTCGCAGCGGCGGAAAACCTCGTGATCGGGACGACACTTGCGACGTCGGCTGCGATGGTCACCGGTGCGTTTCGGCAGTCCGGCGGTTTCTATGCCGGACTGCAGGTCACGGGTGCCGTCGCGACAGTCGCGATCCTGCTGTTCGTCGCGCGTATCGAGGTGGCGCGCGAGCGGCTCGGCATCGTCGCATTCGTCGCGATCGCGGCTGGCGGCCTCGCGATGGGCATGGCCGGCTCGATTGCGATGTACGTCGCCGGTTTCCTTTTGGTCATCGGTTTCGACAAGATGTTCAACGTGTACATACGCAGCGCCCGGCAGGCCATCATTCCCCCTCGGGACTATGGCAAGACGACGGGCGTCATCGTCCTGCTGAATAACGCGACGCAGCCGCTTGCCGGGCTGCTTGTGGGGCTCTTCTCCGGTCACGGGCGCGTTGCGCTCGTCGTGACGCTGACCTCGATCGGCATGGCGATACTCGGTGGCGCGGTCATTGCCGTTGGCGCCGGCCGGCAGCGATCGACTGCGCGCGTTTCGGACTGACGCGGCGGTACCGCAAGGAATCGGCGCTGGCGACGCGAAACCGGTGTTCGGCGTGGTGCGAGATGAAGTCGCTGCATTCCCGGACGTGATCGTGACCGGGGCGGGGCAGGCGCTCGAACCCGGATGCGGGGCGATCGTAATCTCGCTGCATCGACCGGATCGAGCCTGACGGGTGTCGACAAGGTCGACAGTCCGGCCGTTATCGAAGTAAATCGTGCGCGGGATGCCGCGCACGTGCCGATTTCGCCTCCGATCTCACGCTTCCCGTTTCCGGGAAAATCGGCTGGCGCGAAACATCCGATTATTCTTATAATCCCGCCTGCATATTGCGTGCGCTTGATTGCGCACATTCGACGCGCGTTCGTTCGCGCCGAAAGCGATTGATCCCATTGCCGCCCGCCACGCGTACAGCCGTGTCGCGCGGGCCGCACGGGCGTATTCCGTGAAAGGCCAGATCCGTTTTTCGGGATTGTTCCGGAAAATACCGATAATCAACGGTAATTCCAATCGGAGTGACGCAGTATCCGCAGCGTTTTTCATCCGGAAAACGGCGGCGGGGATTTTTCGTTTTCGGTTTGCCGGTATCGGCATGAACGGTCGCGCATTGACATCGACAATGACGGCGGCCCGTTCGCGGCTGCCAGGAGACGGACTTGAAACAACCAGAAGACCAGCTGCACCGCGGGCTGGAAGAGCGGCACATCAACCTGATGGCGCTCGGCGCGACGATCGGCGTCGGCCTGTTCCTCGGCTCGGCCGCCGCGATCCGCACGGCCGGCCCGGCCATCCTGCTGACCTACCTGCTGGGCGGCATCGCGATTTTCCTGATCATGCGCGCGCTCGGTGAAATGGCGATCACCAATCCGGTCGCCGGCGCCTTCAGCCGCTATGCGCGCGACTACCTCGGCCCGCTCGCGGGCTACCTGACCGGCTGGACCTACTGGTTCGTGTGGATCGTCACCTGCATGGCGGAAATCACCGCGGTGGGCGTCTACATGCACATGTGGTTCCCCAGCGTGCCGAACTGGATCTGGGCGCTCGCGGCGCTCACGGCGATGGGCGCGGTGAACTTCATCGCGGTCAAGCTGTACGGCGAATTCGAGTTCTGGTTCGCGCTGATCAAGATCGTCACGATCGTGCTGATGATCGTCGGCGGCGGCCTCATGATCGCGTTCGGCACCGGTAACGGCGGCGTCGCGACGGGCATCTCGAACCTGTGGGCCCACGGCGGCTTCATGCCGAACGGCATCGACGGCGTGATCGGCGCGCTGCCGATCGTGATGTTCGCGTATCTCGGCGTCGAGATGCTCGGCCTCACGGCCGGCGAGGCGCGCAATCCGGAGAAGTCGCTGACGAAGGCGGTGAACTCGGTGTTCTGGCGCGTGCTGATCTTCTACATCGGCGCGCTGTTCGTGATCATGTCGCTCTATCCGTGGGACCAGATCGGCACGCAGGGCAGCCCGTTCGTAATGACGTTCTCGCGGCTCGGGATCCCGGCCGCCGCCGGCATCATCAACTTCGTCGTGTTGACCGCGGCGCTGTCGTCGTGCAACAGCGGCCTGTTCAGCACGGCGCGGATGCTCTACAACCTCGCGCAGCAGGGCCAGGCGCCGGCCATGCTCGGCCGCGTGAATCGCAACGGCGTGCCGGTGTACGGCGTAGCCGTGTCGGTCGCGCTGCTGCTGATCGGCGTGCTGCTCAACTATCTCGCGCCGCAGCACGTGTTCACGTGGCTGACGTCGGTGTCGACGTTCGGCGCGATCTGGACGTGGTGCGTGATCCTGATCGCGCAGATGCGCTTTCGCCGCACGCTGTCGGCCGACAGGATCGCGCGCCTGCCGATCCGCGTGCCGTTCTATCCGCTCGGCTCGTTCGTCGCACTCGGGTTTCTCGCGCTGGTCGTCGTGCTGATGGCGTTCTCGCCGGATACGCGCGTCGCGCTCGTGATCGGCCCGGTCTGGATCGTGCTGCTCGGCATCGCATACGCGGTGTTCCATGCGAACCGGTCGAGCGCGCCCGCGTCGACGAAGTCGTAAGCCAAGCGGCCGAAAGTCGCCGCGCCGCGCGCCGCACAGGTGTGCGCGGCGCATCGCGGCCCGCACGGGTATTGATCGCGATCATGCACGTGCGGGCCGGACGACATATGCTGTCTGAATCGCTTGTCCGCGCTTCGCGTGGCCGTCCGCCGATCCGCGCGACCGCGTCGGCCGTCCGTCCGCCGTTCGTCGTTCGCCGCTGCCCGCGCGAAGCTCCGGTCGTCGTTCGCGACGACGCGTCCGCAAGGAGGCTTTCGCCATGCAGTCCACCCCGACCATCCCGCCGCTCGCGCGGATCTCGCTGGCCGTCGATCTGACGCCGGAGTCGCTGTCCGCCGCGCGCTACACGCGCACGCTGCTGCGTCCCGGCATGCAGGTGCGCATCGTCTGCGCGATCGACAATCCGCGTCTCGTGCTGCCCGACATCCCGCGCGTCGACGCGCTGCTGACCTCCGCGCGCGAGGAGATGACGCGTGAAGCTCAGGCGACGCTCGAACGCATCGCGGAACTGTTCGCCGGCAGCGGCGTGGGGATCGAACAGATGATCATCGATACGTCGCTCACGGGCGGCACGGTGGCCGATGCGCTCGCGAACGACACGTCGGCATGGCACGCCGACGTGCTCGTGGTCGGCGCCAATCCGCACCATGGGCTGCTGCGGCTCGTCGAGGGGGCGGTGTCCGACACGCTGGCCGCGCGCGCGCGCTGCGCGCTGCTGATCGTGCCCGCCGACTATGTGCGGCCGTCGGACGGGCCGCTGCAGCGCCTGATGTTCGCGGTCGACGGCAGCGAGCCGTCGCTGCACGCGGTGCGCGTCGGGCTCGGCTTCGCGGTGCCGACGACGCTGCTGTACGCGGCCTATGTCGTCGATCGCGCGGTGCGTCTGACGGATCTCGTGCCGGTGCGCGCGCTCGAGGATGCGTATCGCGCGGAGGGCGAGGATGCGCTGGCGCGGATCGGTCCGCTGTTCCATGCAACGGGGAACCCGACCAAGCGCGGCATCGTCGAAACCCGTCCGACCAGCGACGACGTCGCCCATGCGCTGATGCGCGACGCGGTGCACTGGCATGCGGAACTGCTGGTGGTCGGCACGCACGGCCGGCGCGGCATCGCGGCCTGGCTGATCGGCAGCGTGGCGCGCCGGGTCGCGCATCTCGCGCAGGTGCCGGTGCTGCTCGTGCGCGAGGCCGCGTGAGGATTGCGCTGCGACGAATGCGAAGCGGACTTTCATTGACCTGCATCAGAAACGTCGCGCGTTTTGCATGAGATAGTCGCACGAGGTGCGTGTGCATGCGGCGGATGGTCCGTCGTCCGTACCCGACGTCGCGATTCGACACGTCGGTCCGGAACCGCGCGAACCGGCGCATGTCCGACGCCGTTGCGATTCAGCCGATTTCCTGAGCCGTGCCGCGCAGCGCATCGCGCATCGGCCGATCACGAACTCTCTGGCACGAGGGTAGGCAGCCGGCGGCTGCCTTGGATAACGGACGGGGTGCATTGCACCCCGTCCGCTTTCCTGGCCCCGTGCTGACTCTTTTCCTCGCAGGTATTGTCTTCGTCGATGTCGCCGTGTGGAACGGCGCGTGATGCCACGCGATCGCGCGATCGCGGAGTCGGTCTGGATCGCGGCATGCGCTGCGCGCCCGGCGCGGTGCCGCAGCCCTCACGCGGCCGCGTGCGGCGTCGGCTGCGTTCAGGCCCCGCGTTCAGGCCTTTACGCGGCGCGAGGCGCTCGCAGGTCGCGCTGGCGGTGCGCGTCGCGGCATACGCATGCACCGCGACGCACGCCATGCAGTCGGCCTCGTCCGCCAGGCGTGCGATTGCGCAGCCGCGGCCAGCCGGGGCGCGTCTTGCGGCGCTGCCTCACGACGACCGTTGCGCCGGCACCGGCCCGCGCGCGGAGAGCCGCGGCGAACCGCTGCAGCGCGAGCACCGATCCCGCGACGCTCTGGTACTTTTCGCGGCCGATCTGCCCGTCGAGCGTGACGAGCAAGCCCGATTCGCGCGCGAGTGCGAGCAACGCGTCGAGATCTTCCGGCGGGCGTATTGCGGCCGGCACGGCGGTCGTGACCAGCATGCGCGTGCGCCGATGTCCGTCCCGCGCCGGGAAGTTGCGATGAATCATGATGGGTCTCCCTGCGCCCGACCCCGCGTGCCGGCTCGAGGGCCGGCTGAGCGATGACCGGGTATGAACGCGTCGTTCATGACATCAGTATCCGCCGCGGAGACCGCGCTGCCAATCGGTGCGTGCTGAAGTCGCTGTCAGACGTTGCGTGCGAGGTATCGGAATCCGCTGACACGTCGGACCGGCGAGCCGCCGCTGCGGCGCGAGGCGGGCAGGCGGGCAGGCGGGCAGGCGCGATGTGCGGCGCCCCGATCCGGTGCATTCGAACAGACGAATTGCGGCCGTCGCGCGTCGCTTGACGCAGGACTTTCGCGGGTCTAAGGTCCCACACTGCATCGGCATCGCGCGACGGTTCATCGTCCGAGCGATCGCACGGTGCCGCGCCTCGGGGTGGCGTGGCAATCCTTCCAGTCGTTCGCGGGCCTGGGCGCCGCGAATCCTGCGCGCGGGCCGGTCCGGCGACGGATCGGCGCGGCGGCACGCAAGGTGCCGTTGATCGCGCGCAACCACGCTTCGGCGCATCGTACGCCGGGCGGCTGTCCAGCCTTTAATCTTCCGATAGCGTCATGTTTTCCTTTCGTTCCTCGACCGTCAGGAGCCCGTCGATGTCACAGGACAATTTGCTTGATGCCTTGAAGGCCGTCGCCGCAGAGCGCGCGATCGGCGCCGATCAGTTGCGCACGATGCTCGACGATGAAGTGCGAGCGTTGTCGTCCGATGCCCGCGTGCACGATTACATCCACGTGTTCGCGATCCGCCACCTGCGCGAACGGATGCGCAGGCAGGACGAACTCGAGCGCGACACGCCGGCCAGTACGCCGCGCGACGAGCCGGATACGCGTACCGGCCGCCGTCTGTAAGGGACGATCGGCGCGACCGGCGCCGCGGTGCCTCATGACAGCGGAAGGCCCCTGAGCGCCGCGCGCGCCTCCGGCACCGGCACCGCTGCACGCCTGCATACCGACAACGCGCCTGCCTGCCGGTCGCGCCTTTCTTCATATATTTGACCGAATCGACACAACGGCCTCAAGTAAGCGGCGCGGATGCCGTTTACCCGGTGAATTCGTCCACCGGGCGTTCGCGCTCCCTTACCGAGTCGTTGCCATGTTCTCGTCCATCCGCACCCGCATCCTCGCCGCGTGCGTCGCCATCGTCGTGTTCGCGCTCGTCGCCACCACGCTGATCAATTACTTCATCGCACGCGCGTACAACAACGACGCGATAGACCGCAACCTGACCTCCGTCGCGAGCGGCCACGTGGTCGGCATCGGCGACTGGGTCGCGACGAAAAGCCGGATGATCGCGTCGTTGCAGGACGCCGCGCTGTCGCCCGATCCGCTGCCGGTGTTCAAGCAGATGGCCGCGGCGGGCGGCTTCACGAACGTCTATGCGGGCTATGCCGACAAGGTGTTCCATTTCTCCGACCCGACCGGCATCCCGCCCGACTACGACCCGACCGGCCGTCCGTGGTACAAGCAGGCCGCCCAGGCCGGCAAGCCGGTCGTCACGCCGCCGTACGTCGATGCGGGCACCGGCAACCTGGTCGTCACGTTCGCGGTGCCGATCCTGCGCGACGGTGCGCTGAAGGGCGTCGTCGCCGCCGACGTCGCGATGGACAGCGTGATCGCGAACGTGAAGTCGATCCACCCGACGCCCGCGAGTTTCGGGATGTTGATCGACAGCAGCGGCCACGTCGTCGCGCATCCTGACGCGAAGCTCACGCTGAAGCCGGTCGCCGACGTGTCGCCCGATCTCGGCGGCATCGGCGCCGCGACGCTGGCGGCGTCGAGCGCGCCGGTCGAAGTGCACGTCGGCGGCGACGCGAAGCTGGTGCGCGCGCAAGCCGTGCCGGGCACTGACTGGTACGCACTGGTCCTGCTCGACAAATCGGAAGCGACGGCCGGGATGCGCTCGCTGCTGACCGCGTCGCTGATCACGCTGGTGGTGATCGTCGGCGTCGCGTCGCTGATCGTCGGCGCGATCACGACGACCGCGTTCCGCCGCCTGTCTCAGGTGCGTCAGGCGATGGCGTCGATCGGCTCGGGCACGGGCGACCTGACGCAGCGCCTGCCGGCCGACGGCCGCGACGAGGTGGCCGATATCGCGCGCTCGTTCAACAGTTTCGTCGACAAGCTGAACGACGTGATGCGGCAGATCCGCGACGCGAGCGAATCGGTACGCACGGCCGCGAACGAAATCGCCGCGGGCAACCAGGACCTGTCGTCGCGCACCGAATCGGCGGCGGCGAGCCTCGAGGAAACGGCCGCGTCGATGGAAGAAATCACCGCGACGGTCGGCCAGTCGGCGGCCGCTGCCGGCCAGGCCGACGAACGCGCGGCCGCGGCGTCGCGGATCGCGTCGCACGGCGGCGTGGTCGTATCGGACGTCGTGTCGACGATGGAGAAGATCGAGGAAGCGTCGGGCCGGATCGGCGACATCATCGGCGTGATCGACGGGATCGCGTTCCAGACCAACATCCTCGCGCTGAACGCGGCCGTCGAAGCGGCGCGTGCCGGCGAGCAGGGCCGCGGTTTCGCGGTCGTCGCGCAGGAAGTGCGCAGTCTCGCGCAACGCAGCGCGCAGGCCGCGCGCGAGGTGAAGGTGCTGGTCGAATCGACGGTGGCGAGCGTGTCGGCCGGGTCGGGGCAGGTGCGCCAGGCCGGCGAGACGATGCGCGAGATCGTGTCGAACGTCGCCAACGTGACGACGATCATCTCCGAGATCACGCACGCGGCGAACGAGCAGACGCGCGGCATCCAGGAAGTGAACCGCGCGGTCACCCAGCTCGACGAAATGGTGCAGCAGAACGCGGCGCTCGTCGAACAGTCGACCGCGGCCGCGACCGCGCTGCAGACGCAGGCGAACGCGCTCGCGACGACGGTCGGGCAGTTCAAGGTCGCATGACCTGCGCCGGTTGACGCAGGGCGCGCCGCGGCGCGCGGCGGCGCTCAGGGGCGGCCGTCGTCGCGCATCAGCGCGAGCCGGTTGTAGAGCGTCTTCAGGCTGATGCCGAGCGCTTTCGCGGCTTGCGGCTTGTTGCCGTCGAAGTGCTGCAGCGTCGCCGCGATGAAACGTTGCTGCGCATGGTGCAGCGTCGCGCCGAGCGGCAGCGCCATCGCGTCGTCCGACGTGTGGTCGGGCGGCGCTGCCGGCCTCGGCAACGCGACGTCGATGCCGTCGTCCGCGAGGATGTACGCGCGCTCGATCGTGTTGTGCAACTCGCGCACGTTGCCCGGCCACGAATAGGCGCGCAGCGCGGCGATCGCCGCGTCGGTCAGCCGCTTGTGCGAGCGGTGCCGCGCGTTGAGCGCATCGACGAACTCATGCGCGATCGCCTCGACGTCGCCGCTGCGCTGGCGCAGCGGCGGCACATACAGCGCGAACGCGGCGAGGCGGTAGAACAGGTCCTCGCGCAGCCGGCCGTCGCGCACGGCATCGGCCGGATTGTGGCGGGTCGCCGACAGGATGCGCACGTCGAGCGGAATCGAATCGGTGCCGCCGACCCGCACGATCGTGTTCGATTCGAGCGCCCGCAGCAGCTTCACCTGCAGCGACGCGGGCATCTCCGCGATCTCGTCGAGCAACAGCGTGCCGCCGCACGCGGCTTCGAAAAACCCCTCCCGTTGCGCGATCGCGCCGGTGAAGCTGCCTTTTTCGTGACCGAACAATTGCGCTTCGGCGATGTCCGCCGGAATCGCGCCGCAGTTGACGGGCACGAACGGCCCGTCGCGTCGCGTGCTGAGGTCGTGCAGCCGGCGCGCGACGATATCCTTGCCGACCCCGCTTTCGCCGGCAATCATCACGCTGGCGCGGGTCGGAGCGATTTTCTCGATACGGCCGAGCAGCGTGCGCATCGCCGCGGAGCGGCCGGACAGCCGGCGCGGGTCGGCGCCTTGCTTCGGACGGTTTGCGGATTCAGCCATAAGCGTCGGCGGGCCGTTTTGAAAATCGGCACCGCACGTTCCCTTCATTGCAATATCTATCATCGACAGCGAAACCGCACGGAAGGTGCCGCGATTTAGAAATTTACAATGTCCGGTGCGGGGATCGAAGAAATACGCGATCACGGGGGCACGATGCCGACAGGCGGCAGCCGACACCGCGTGTCGATGCTTTTTTGCAGCCGACCGATGAAAAATCGCAAGTCGGCAGCGCCCGCGTTCCGCGCAAACGCGGCAGGGCGGCCGAGCGACGCGGCGCGGCGGCACGCGCAGCGCGCCGCGCCGCGAAGCCGCCGCGCGGCCGTGCCGCGGGTACGCGCGTTGCGCCGGCCCTTGGGCTCGCCCCCGAACGCTCGACGGCACATGCCGACCGCCGAGGCGGGAGCCGTCGAGCGACGGTCGCCGGGGCGATGCAGGGACACGATGAGGATCCATACCCGTGAACTGTTCCGGCAGGGCGCATGGGTCGTGCTGGCCGTCGGGGTGGCGTCCGCGCTGCAGGCGTGGGCGATGCACGTCGTCGGCGTACATGCACCGTTTGCACAGCTGCCTTTCTACGCCGGTGTTGCGGCTGCGGCCTGGCTGACGTCGTTCGGCGGCGGCCTGGCCGCGATCGCCGCGAGCGCGGTCGTGATCGGCGCGTTGGGCTGGCGCGAGGTGACGCTGCCCGCGCTGCTCGCGCAGGCCGGCGCCTTCGTCGCGATCGGTTTCGTCGAATGCGTGCTCGTGATGGTCGTCAAGCCGCTGCTCGCAAACGATCGGCTGCGCGGGGCCGAGGATGTGGAGGAAAACGACGCACGCGTGCCGCGCCGCGAACCGGCACCCGCGGCGCGCTCGCTCGACGACATCCTGCTACGCCGCGTGGTCGATGCGTCGCCCGACGCGATCGTCGGCGTCGATGCGGTCCGGCGGATCACGAGCTGGAACCCGGCCGCGCGGCGCCTGTTCGGCATCGATGCCGCGGCGGTGATCGGCCACGACGTCACGACGCTGATCGCGCCGCGCTGGCTGCGATTGCATCCGGTCCCCACGTCGTTCGCGAACGCGCGCGCCCCCGCCGGCCCGCTCGACATTCTGTGCCTGCGCCACGACGGCGGCCGCTTTCGCGCGACCTTCGTGGCGGCGCCGATCGTCGACGCGCAAGGCAACTGCACCGGCATGTCGATGACGCTGCGCGAAGCGCGCGATCGCCGCCGAAGCGAGCGGCGCAACCTGCGTTCGTTACGCGGTGCGCGCGACGCGCGCGTGCAGGCCGACGAGTCGAACCGGCTGAAGGACGAACTGCTCGCCACCGTATCGCATGAACTGCGCACGCCGCTGAACGTGATCTACGGCTGGGTCGAGGTGATGCGCAGCGCCGACGGCCAGAGCTTCGCTCACCAGGCGATCGATGCGATCGACCGCAGCGCACGCTCGCTGTCGCGGATGGTCGGCGACCTGCTCGACGCCTCGTCGCTCGCGACGGGGCGGATGCGGCTCGAGCGCGCGCCCGTCGATCTCGTGCGCGTCGTGCGGGAGGCGGTGCGCGAACTCGGCGCGACGGCGGAGGCGAACGGTCTCGAACTGTCGATCGCGTGCGCGATGTCCAACTGCGTGATCTCCGCGGACGGCGAGCGGGTGCGCCAGATGCTGTCGAACCTGCTGTCGAACGCGATCAAGTTCACGCCGCCGGGCGGCAGCATCAAGGTGTCCCTGACCCGGGCCGGCGCGCGCGTGCGGCTGTCGGTCGCCGATACCGGCCAAGGCATTTCGGCGGAACGCCTGCCGCATCTGTTCGATACGTTCAACCGGCCGGAAGGCGCGTCGGCCTCGCCCAAGCGTGGGCTCGGACTCGGCCTGTCGATCGTGCGCAACATCGCACGGCTCCATGGCGGCGAGGTGACGGCTGCGAGCGATGGCGCCGGGCGCGGCACGACCGTGACCGTGATGCTGCCGGTGGACTGGGGTGCCGACATGCCGAACGGCCAGCCGTTACGGCCGAGCGGTGCGTCGGCGGCGGTCGCGCTCGACGGCCGGCGCGTGCTGGTGGTCGATGACGATGCGACGTCGCGCGCGAGCCTCGCGGCGGCGCTCGAAACGCTCGGTGCGCAGGTGTCGACCGCGCAATCGGGGCGCGACGCGCTCGACGTGGTCGCGCGGCAGCACCCGAGCGTCGTGCTGTCGGATCTCGCGATGCCGGACGGCGACGGCTTCTGGCTGCTCGACCACATCCGCCATTTGCCGAACGGCAGCGGGCGCCTGCCCGTCGTCGCGGTGACCGCGCATGCGGGTGCGGCGGACCGGAACCGCGTGATGGCCGCCGGCTTCGACGCGTATCTGTGCAAGCCGGTCGACATGCCGACGCTGGCCAGCGTCATCGTCGACGTGTCGAGCGCCGAGCGGCATCGCTGACGCGCGGCGGCCTCCGCATCCCGCGCCAGGCGGCACGATGAAGGGATCGAACCTTGCCCGGCGCGACAGCATCGGCGGCAGGCCGAGTCGACGGGCAGCGTGCCCGACGAGCGGCGACGCGCGACGGCGATTCGGGTCGTGCCCAACATCGACGTTCGCGCGGTGTGTGCGACAGGCTGCGGATCCGCGGGAAGTCACGTATGACACGACGTTCGCGGAGCGCACGCTGCGGGTAACCGCCGCATTGTGGATCGAGCGTGTCGAGGGTGCATGGAGCAAAGGCGCGTGGACCGATTTCCCGCGTCCGCGCATCGTCCCGCATGACGGGCCGGTTGCCGCGTTCGGCAGGGCCGATCCGTCGACCGATACGGAGGTCCGGATGAAAACGAGCGACAGGAATCTCCGCCGAGCCACCGCGGTTGCCGCCATCGTGTGCCTGCTGGGATCGGGTGCGCTCGCGGTGTTGCGCGTGCCGGCGTTCGCGCCGGCGCATGCGCAGGCGCCGCCGGCATCGTCCGTTCAGGTCGCGCCGGGCGTCGTCAGTCCCGGCCCGACCGCCGACGAGGCGGACATGACGCGGCGGCCGAGCGGCATCGACGCCGAATTCATCGATAAGGCGGGCATCGTCGGCAAGACGGAGCTGCAGGCGAGCCAGCTCGCGCTCGACCGGTCGTCGAATCCGCGCGTGAAGGCCTTCGCGCGCCGGATGATCGACGATCACGTTCGCATGACCGCGGAATTGCGCCGGCTCGGCACGCAAAAGGGCTTGCCCGTGCAGACGCGGATGCTGGTCGATCCGGCGGTGAATGCGCTGCGAAGCAAGAATGGCCATGCGTTCGACAAGGGGTACATCGAGCTGGCGGGACCGAACGCGCACGACGCGGCGATCCGGCTCTACTCAGCCGAGGCGCGCGACGGCCACGACCCGCAGCTTCGCGCGTTCGCGGTCAATGCGCTGCCGACGCTGAAGGCGCACCTGAGCGCCGCGCGCGCACTCGAGCGTGCGATCGCGGCCGCGCACTGATCCGCACGGCGATCCGCGCGCCCCGGCGCGTCCGTCAGTGCGGCCGCGTGTCGCTTTCCGGGCCCTCCGGCGACGCCTCGAAGGGCGGCGCGTCGAGTACCGTTTCGCCTTCCTCGATCAGCCAGTACGGCGATGCGCCGTAGTACGCGTGCAGCCCCTCGGCCCAGGCGGGATCCGCCATCGTCGGCCAGCGGTCTTTCTCGAAGCCGGGCGCGTCGCGCACGCGCTCGGTCGAAACCGGCAGCACGAAGCAGCGGCGCCCGGCGTCGAGCGTCAGCACGTTCCACGGCACCGCGAGCAGCTTGTCGCCGATCCCGAGCAACCCGCCCGACGACACGACCGCATACGCGATCCGGCCCGAGCGGATATCGAGCATGATGTTCGTGATCTTGCCGATGTCGTCGCCGTCCAGCGTCAGCACGCGATCGTCTTCCAGCGTGCCGGCGGCCATCACGTCCGGCCCCGGCCCGCCGGCCGAACGGCCGCGGTCGCCGACGATGCGCGCCTGCGTGCGCGACGGTCTGTCCGTTGTCATCGCTGTTCTCCTGGTCGAAGCGGCGCGGCGCACACGGCGCGCGGGCCGCACGGGTGAGGGCCGCGGTCAGCGGCGGCGCGGCAGGGACACGTCCTCGAGCGTGTTCGCCAACTCGTCGCGTGCCGGGCCGCCCGCGCGTGTCGCGATGTCGCCCAGCGACACGATGCCGACGATCTGGTGATTGGCGTCGAGCACCGGCATCCGGTGCAACTGCACGTCGGCCATCCGCTGCTGGACGTCGCCGACGCCGTCGTCTTCCACGCACCACTGCACCGGCGCGGATGCGACCACCTTCACCGGGGTATCGGACGAATGCCCGTGCGACAGCGCTCGCACTGCGAGGTCGCGGTCCGTCACGATCGCGACGAGCCCGGTGTCGTCGCAGACCGGCAGCACGCCGATGTCGAAGCGCTGCATCAATTCGGCCGCATGGCGAATCGTGTCGGTCGGCGCGACGCAGACCACGTCGCGCGACATGATTTCATTGACGCGATACATGAACGCCTCCTTCGTGAACGAGACGACATGGAAGCAGAACGCGTGCCGCGTTCAATCGGCACAGGCCGGGCCTGCGCGGCCGGGCCACGGAGAAATTTGCCAGCCGGCTTGTACATCTTCCACGGCGGCAGCCGTGGCCGGGCCGCGAGCGACGCTCAGTGGCCGACGCCCGTCATCACGACGATTGCGAGGACCAGCGCACTCTCGATCGCGGCGAGCGCCGCGACGCCTGCGGCGCCGCTGACTTCGTGCCATGCACGTTCGATGCGTTTCATCACTTCACTCCGGTTGGGCCGGCCGGGCGACGCTACGCTGCCGCGCATCGCGGGCCGGGGTGCCGCCGTCAGCCGTGATCGCGGGGCGGTGGCGGGGCGTCGGGCGCGCGACGTTCGCGTTCGCCGGACGGCCTGGCGGGGTCGATGCGGGTCGCACCGCCGACGGCGGGCGGATCGCTGGCCGGGAACGTCTCCTCGAGCCCTTCGTCGATGCGCTCTTCCGTCTTGTCGTCAGACGGCTTGCGCGACGTGGCCAGGGAGAGCGGGCTGGCAGCCGGTGACACGGCGTCTAGGCTACCGGGGGCGGATGCGGTCATGATCGAACCTCCTTATGGGTACGAGGGGTGCAAGCACCGTACCCGCGCAGCGCGGGCGGCATGACGCTTGCAGCCGTCGAGCCGGCCGGGCGGGCTGAGACGTGGCCGGCCCGCCGCCGGCGTGGACGAGAGGACATCGTGATGAATGAACCCAGGGAAAGAATACGTTACGACGCGAACGTGTGCGGCGGCGATTTCAGTCAGGTGCGCGAGCGTTTCGACACATGGAAGCGCGAATCGCAGATCCACCGGCCCGAGCGGCGCATGTTCGACGGGAAGGACGAGGTTCGCGAGCTGAACCCTACCGTCTACGCGGGGCCGGAAAGCGCACGGCGGGCGCTCGCCGCGCGATGCGCGCCGTCCGATCGATTCGCACTCGCGGCGCGCCTCGCCGCCGAAGGACGCACGCTGTGGCTGGTGATGGCGGCCTACGATGCATGACCGGCGCGCGGCTGCCCGCCGGGCAGGCACGCTGCTTGCGCGCGCTCGCCGCACCCATCGACACGCGCGAGCCGCCGCGCAGGAGCGACATGAGTACACGATCCATGCTGCACCGTCCGGAGCCGACGCCCGACTTCGATCCCGATCCGGCGCTGCCCGAGCACGACGATCCGTTCGATCCGCCCGTGCTCCCGGGCCTGCCGCAAGGCGATCCGCCGTCGCAGCCGCCGCCGATGCGGATGCCGGGCGAGGGCAGCGAACCGCGGCCGGCCGCGCGATCACAGAAAGGAGGACCATCATGGACATTCACGTGCAATCGCCCGACAAGCGCGCGATCGCCCAGGTGCTGGGCCGCTATTTCGAGTCGCGTTCGTTGCGTTACCACATCGAGGAGTTGCCGGGCGGCGTGCTGCATATCGGCTTTCGCGCGAGCGGGCGCCCGGTCGCCGTCACCGTGTCGTTCGACGACACCGCCTACGACACCTACACGCACTGGGACGCGAGCCAGAAGCAGCTCGCGCTCGGGCGTCTCGCGGACGGCTTTTCGCGCATGATGGCGAAGCGCAGCCCGGCCGCGCTCGCCGGCGACTATCACGTCGAGCGTTTCTGATTCCGCAACCCAGCGCCGGTTCATGCCGGAATACGGCAAAGTGCCCGCGGTCAACGGGCGCTTTGCGGCTTCGCGCGCGCCAGCGTAGGATGTTCACAATTCAGCGCACGCTACGTTCGCGCCGTCGGCTGCTCGCCGTTGCAGCCGGCCAGGCTGCGACGCGCTTTCCCTCAGGTTCGTTTCGTGCAACCGACGGAGACCGCCTTGATGACCGTTGCCCGCCCGTTGTTGTCGCCCGGCACCCGCCGGTTCGTGTCCGGCCTGTCGGCCTTCGCCGCGCTCGCGGCGGCCGGTGCCCGCGACGCGTCGGCCCAGACGCCGTCGCCGCTCGGCGAATGGCAATACTCGGCGGGCGTCCCGCTGCAGAAACTGTTCAGTCCGACCGTCCCCACGTGGCAGGTCAGCGTTGGCGCGGCGATGACGCTGCAGCCGCGCTACGCGGGTTCCGATCGCTATCGCGTGATGGGCGGCCCGAATCTCGACGTGCGCTATCGCGACCTGTTCTTCCTGTCGACGGGCGACGGGCTCGGCGCGAACGTGTTGCGCGGGCCCAACTGGCGCGTGAGCCTGTCGGTCGGCTATGACCTCGGACGCCGCTCGGCCGACGATCTCGACCACCTGAACGGGCTCGACAACATCAACGCGGCGCCGGTGATGAAGCTCGCGGCCGACTACGTGATCTCGAAGGATTTTCCGCTCGTGCTGCGCGCGGATGTGCGGCGCAGCATCGGCGGCTCGAACGGCTGGGTCGGCGATTTCTCCGCGTACATGCCGATGCCGGGCAGCAACGAACACTTCTTCTGGTTCGCCGGGCCGACCGTGTCGTTCGCCGATTCGCGCTACATGAACAGCTGGTTCGGCGTGCCCGCGGGGGCCTCCGCGCGCTCGGGGCTGCCGGCCTATTCGTCGGGCGCGGGGATGAAGTCGTTCGGCGCGGGCGTGACGATGGTGTGGTTCGTCAACAAGCACTGGTTCGTGACGATGGACGGCGCGATCGAACAGCTCGTCGGCCGCGCACGGCGCAGCCCGATCACGCAGCAGTCGACGAACGGCGTGTTCGACATGTCGGTGAATTACCAGTTCTGACCGGATCGGCGCCGGCGGGGCAGCCGCATGGCGGTGCGCGGCATGCGGCATTTTTCGTCACATTTGATATGATTCCGACCTGTACAAACGTACAGTGATCGATCCCCGTGACGCCTGCATCGCCGACGCCCCCGGCGTTTTACTACCTGACCAATTTCGAACGCGCGCTGGCCTGGCTCGGCGAGCGTTACGACGACCTGCTCGATGCGAGCGAACATGCGTTTCTCGCGCATTTCGCGCAGTTGCCGAAAGGGTCGCGTGCGTTGCTCGTGCGGATGCTGATGCGCAGCGGCGCCGACTTCCGCGCGAGCAAGCTCGCGTACGACGAAATCGGCAGCACGCTCGACGCGGCCGCGCCGCTCGTCGAGCTCGGCTGGGTCGATCCGGCCCCCGCGCTCACGCTCGACGAGTTGTTCGTGCTGTCGACCAAGGCCGACCTGCTGAAGATGTTCCCGTCGCTCGCAGCGCACGCGGGCGAGCGCAAGCCCGAGTGGCTCGAGCGGTTGCGGCCCGCGCACGACGTGGCGCAACCGCTCGACGCATGGTGCGCGCAGGCCGACGATCGCGTGCTGCGCGTGACGGTCGGCGCGCTGTGCGACCGCCTGCGGCTGATGTTCTTCGGCAATCTGCATCAGGACTGGAGCGAATTCGTGCTCGCCGATCTCGGCGTGTTCCAGTACGAAAGCGTGCCGTTCGCGCCGTCGTCGCGCGCGTTCCAGCAGCGCGACGACGTCGACGCGTATCTCGCGCTGCAGACCTGCCGAGAAGCACTCGACGCATGGCCCGACGACCAGCCGTTCGACGATCTGCTGCAGGCGATCGACGCGGTCGGCTGCGCGCAGCCGTGGCTCGCGACGCGCCGCGCGAAGCTGCTGTTCACGCTCGGGCAGACCTGCGAGCGCCGCGCCGATTGGGCTGCCGCGCTCGACGCGTATGCGCGCAGCGCGTGGCCGGGCAGCCGGCACCGGCGCATTCGCGTGCTCGAACGCTGCGGCCGCGACGCCGATGCGCTCGCGCTGGCGCTCGATGCGCGAGGCGGCTTCGAAAGCGACGAGGAGCGCCAGCGCGTCGAGCGGATGCTGCCGCGCCTGCAGCGCCGTCTCGGGCAGCGGGTCGAACGCGCGGGCAGCACGCCCGACGTGCCGCGCGAGACGCTCGTGCTGATGCGCCCTGAAGCGTTCGTCAGCGTCGAATACGCGGTGCGCGACCATCTTGCGCAGCCCGATGCGCCGGTTCACTACGTCGAGAACACGCTGATCAATTCGCTGTTCGGCCTGCTGTGCTGGGAGCCCGTGTTCGCGGCCGTGCCCGGCGCGTTCTTTCACCCGTTCCAGCGCGGCCCGGCCGACCTGCACGCGCCCGATTTCGCCGTGCGCCGCACGGACGCGTTCGCCGCCTGTTTCGCGCAACTCGACTCGGGCGCGTACCGCGACACGATCCGCCGGCACTTCGCGACGAAGACGGGGCTGCAATCGCCGTTCGTGTTCTGGGGCGTGCTGACCGGCGAACTGCTCGACGAGGCGCTGGCCTGCCTGCCGCCTGAGCACCTGCGGCTGTGGTTCACGCGCCTGCTCGCGGATATCCGCGGCAACCGCTCGGGGCTGCCCGATCTCGTCCGTTTCTGGCCCGGCGAGCGGCGCTATGAATTGATCGAGGTGAAGGGCCCCGGCGACCGGCTGCAGGACAACCAGACGCGCTGGCTCGCGTACTGCCTCGCGCACGGCATGCCGGTGCGTGTCGTCGATGTCGAATGGGCCGGAGCCGGTGTCGAGCAGGCCGAAGCGGCGGGATTGTCCGCATGAGCTACGTCGTCGCGGTGCGGGCGATGTGCGAATTCACCGCGCGGCGCGGCGATCTCGACCTGCGCTTCACGCCCGCGCCGACCGCGCTCGAAGGCATTGCCGGTCATGGCGCCGTCACGTCGAAGCGCGGCGCGCGCTACGAAACCGAGATCGCGCTGACCGGCACGTGGGGCACGCTCACCGTGCGCGGGCGCGCGGACGGCTACGATCCGGTCGCGAACCGGCTCGAGGAGATCAAGACCTACCGCGGCAACCTCGACGCGATGCCGGCCAATCATCGCGCGCTGCACTGGGCGCAGGCGAAGGTCTATGCGCACCTGATGTGCGATGCACGCGGACTCGCGGAAATCGACGTCGCGCTCGTGTATTTCGACATCGTGTCGGAGCGCGAGACCGTGCTGACCGAGACGCTCGGCGCAAGCGCGCTCGCCGCGTTCTTCGCCGAGCAGTGCGCGTGCTTCGTCGGCTGGGCCGAGCGCGAGACCGCGCACCGCTCGGCCCGCGATGCGGCGCTGCGCGCGCTGACGTTTCCGCACGGCCGATTCCGCAGCGGCCAGCGCGAGCTGGCCGTGTCCGTCTATCGCGCGGCGCGCGACGAGCGCTGCCTGATGGCGCAGGCGCCGACCGGCATCGGCAAGACGCTCGGCACGGTGTTTCCGCTGCTGAAGGCGTGCGGCGAGGGCGAGCTCGATCACGTGTTCTTCCTGACCGCGAAGACGCCCGGTCGCGCGCTCGCGCTGGAAGCGGCGACCACGCTCGGCGCCGGCACGCCGGCGCTGCCGCTGCGCGTGCTGGAGCTCGTCGCGCGCGACAAGGCATGCGAGCATCCCGACCGCGCGTGTCACGGCGAATCGTGCCCGCTTGCGCAAGGCTTCTACGACCGGCTGCCGGCGGCGCGCGACGCGGCGATCGGCGCGGGGCTGCTCGATCGCGATACCGTGCGCGAGGCGGCGCTCGCGCACGACGTCTGTCCGTACTATCTCGCGCAGGAGCTGGCGCGCTGGTCGGACATGGTGATCGGCGACTACAACTACTACTACGACGGCAGCGCGATGCTGCATACGCTCGCGCAGCAGAACCAGTGGCGCGTCGGCGTGCTCGTCGACGAGGCGCACAACCTGCTCGATCGCGCCCGCAAGATGTACAGCGCATCGCTCGACCCGTTCGCGTTCGCGGCCGCGCGCGAGGCGGCGCCCGCGGCACTGCGCAAGGCGTTCGACCGGCTCGCGCGCGCGTGGGGCACGCTCAATCGCGCACAGGCCGAGCGCTATGCGGCATACCCCGAGATCCCGGGGCCGATCGTGTCGGCCGTGCAGAACCTCGTCGCGGCGATCGGCGAACACCTGACCGATGCGCCGCGCGCGAACGGCGACGCGCTGCTGCGCTTTCATTTCGAGGCGATCCAGTTCGGCGTGCTCGCCGATGCGTTCGACGGCGCGTCGATCTTCGACGCGACGCTGCACGGCGAGCCGCTGCCGCGCCAGGCCGGGCTCGACGGCGTCGCACCGGCCGGGCGCCGGCGCCGCATCCAGTCGACGCTGTGCGTGCGCAACGTGATTCCGGCCGGCTTTCTCGCGCCGCGTTACGACGCCGCGCGCGCGACCGTGCTGTTTTCCGGCACGTTGAGCCCGTTTCATTTCTATCGCGACACGCTCGGGTTGCCGGCCGACACCGGCTGGCTCGACGTCGACGGGCCGTTCCGCGCCGAGCAGCTGACCGTGCGCGTCGCGAGCCACGTATCGACGCGCTGGCGCGACCGCGACCGTTCGCTCGAACCGATCGTGGACCTGATCGCCGCGCAGTATGCGACACGGCCCGGCAACTACCTCGGTTTCCTCAGCAGCTTCGACTATCTCGGGCGCGTCGTCGCGCTGATGCAGACGCGTCATCCGGACGTGCCCGTGTGGGCCCAGGCGCCCGGCATGGCCGAAAGCGAGCGCGACGCGTTTCTCGCGCGCTTCGACGCGGGCGGGCGCGGGGTCGGCTTTGCGGTGCTGGGCGGTGCGTTCTCGGAAGGCGTGGATCTCGTCGGCGAGCGGCTGATCGGCGCGTTCATCGCGACGCTCGGGCTGCCGCAGGTCAACGATGTCAACGAACAGATGCGGCGCGCGATGGAGGCGCGCTTCGGCAACGGGTACGACTACATGTATCTGTACCCGGGCCTGCAGAAGGTCGTGCAGGCGGCCGGGCGCGTGATCCGCACCGAACACGACGAGGGCGTCGTGCATCTGATCGACGATCGTTACCGGCGGCGGGAGGTGCGCGATCTGTTGCCGCGGTGGTGGCGGATCGGGTGACGGGCGTGACGGATGTCGTGCGCGGGATGACGTGCGCGCGGCTCGCGTGAATCCCTAAAGCACGTTGAGCATCGCGAGCGCGGTTTCCTGCAGATGCGGCAGCACGCGCCGCACGGCCGCGTCGGTCGTCTCCGCGCCGATCGGCATGTTCGTGCTCAGCGCGGCGACGACTTCGCCGTGACGGTTCTTCAGCGGCACCGCGATGCCGCGCACGCCGACCTGCAATTGCTGCTCGATCACCGCGAAGCCCGCGTCGCGCGCGTGGTCGACCTGTTCGAGCAGGCGTGCCTTGTTGGTGATCGTGTGCGGCGTGAACGGCGCGAGTTCGGTGTCGTCGAGCCACGTGCGGACGGCCTCGCGATCCGGTTGATGCGCGAGCAGCACGACGCCCGGCGACGTCAGCGGGGCGGGCACGCGCGCGCCGAGCACGAAGCCGGTCGTCATCACGCGCGACACGCCGTTGCGGGCGATGAACACGAGTTCCCAGCCGTCGAGCACGCTCACGTACGCCGATTCGTTCAGCGACGCGCTCAGTTGCTGCAGATAGGGCTGGACCGTGCGCGGCAGGCGCGCCGAATCGAAGTACGACCAGCCGACCCGCAGCACGCGAGGCGTGAGGCCGTACAGCTTGCCGTCGGTGTACACGTAGCCGAGCGATTCGAGCGTCAGCAGGTAGCGCCGCGCGGCTGTGCGCGTGAGGCCGGTGCGGGCGGCGGCCTGGGTCGGCGTCATCCGCGCGTGCTGGCTGTCGAACGCCTCGAGGATCATCAGGCCCTTTTCGAGGCCGGCAATCCAGTCGCGTCGGTCGAGGTCGGGCTTTTTCATGGTCGGGGGCGCGTCGTGCGCGGTGTTCGTGCGGGAGTGGGCGATTATCGCGCGGCGCGGCGGACAATGCGACATGCGGCCAGCCGGCGCTATCCGTTCGGCCGGCTGTGCGGCCTTGCAGCCCGTGCATCGTGGCAACGGCCTCGATCGAGGGCTGCGAGTACCTGTACACCGAAGATATGCATGACGGCTTGCGGGTGGAGGGTGATCCAGTATTGCGGAATCCGTTTGTCTGAGCGCCGGCGGTTTCGGGCACGCGCTCGTCCGGCGTTCTGGTCGCGACGGGCGGTCAGGCAGCGCGAGGTTCTCGGGCTCACGTGTGTTCGTGACAAAGCGCGGCAATCCGCCATCGGGTGTCGCTCACGCACCACAGCTCCAGAAAATCGAAGCGAGAATCCATCGTTCCGTCGTGCCAGACGAATCCAGTTCCGGATATCGTCGCCCATTGCGCGTGCTCGGCGATCTGTATCGCGTCATCCCGGTATGCAACACGACGTGTGACCGTCGCCCGTTCGGCCGACAGGGCGCGCATTCGAGCGAGAAACTGCGCTTTCGGACGAAAGCGATTTTCGTGCTGGATAAAGAAGTGCGGGCTTGCCACGAAATCGAGTTGCTCGACGTCGGCGTGGCGATACGCATCGATCCAGACTTCGCGCATCTGCATCAGTGTGAATCGAGGTTCCATGTCGCTTGCATTCCGGTTGAAGTGCGAGTTGCCGTGTGTGCGGCTATTCGCTTGGGCAGGAACGCAGCCTATGGCTTCGACAGGTGTTTGGGCAATCGGACAGGTCTGAATCTGGCGTTCGGCGAGCGATGCAATGCATTGGCGCCGGCGACATCCAGCTCATGCGCTCGAGCAATCCCGGCCGAGGGGCGTGACCGTAATGGTGTGATCGATGCTGCCACGTCGACGCGAACGACGTCGATGCCGGGACGGGAAATGAGGCGGGAGCATGGCCGATACGCACCCGACGGCGGCCGATGGCTGAAGAGGGGCAGCGGCGCGTCGGCGCCGCCGGTCGAATGCAAAAAGCGGCGGATGCGGCGCGCCTGTTACGCCCGCCGCATCCCGATTGCCATTACTCGCTGCTCGTCCACTCGACGTTCGCACCGACCGAACGCAGGTTTTCGACGAAATGCGGGTGCGCGCGGCGGATCGGCAGCGCGTTCATGATTTCCGAGCGGCCTTCGATGCTCGCGGCCACCATCAGCAGCGCGATCGCGACACGGATGATGTACGGGCTCTCGACGCGCGCCGGCGTCAGTTGCAGGCCGCCGAACGTGATCAGCCGGTGCGGATCGGACAGCAGCACGTGCGCGCCGAATTTCGACAGTTCGCCGGACCAGCCGAGCGCGCCGTCGTAGACCTTGTTCCAGAACATCGCGCTGCCTTCCGCACGCACGCCGAGCGCGATGAAGATCGGCAGCAGGTCGACCGGCAGGTACGGCCACGGAGCGGCTTCGACCTTGGTCAGGATGTTCTGCGTGAACGGCCGGCGCACGCGCAGCGGGCCGTCGCGTTCCGCACGGGACCAGCCGTCGCGGTGCGTGACGGTCACGCCGAACTTCGCGAACGTGCGGTCGATCAGCGGGAAATGCTCCGGCGACGAGTTGCGCACCGTGATGTCGCCGCCGGTGATCGCGCCCAGCGCGAGGAACGTCGCGATTTCGTGGAAATCCTCGGCAAAGCGGAATTCGCCGCCGCCGAGCTTGCCGCCGCCCGTCACGCACAGGCGCGACGTGCCGATGCCTTCGATCGCGACGCCGATCATCGCGAGGAACTGGCAGAACTCCTGCACGTGCGGCTCGGACGCCGCATTCATCAGCGTGGAGGTGCCGCCGGCGGCCGTCGCGCACAGCGCGAAGTTTTCGGTGGTCGTCACCGATGCGTAGTCGAGCCAGTGATCGTTGGCCGTCAGCGGGCCGTCGGCACGGACGATCAGCGAATCGGGCGTGCGCTGGATGTGCGCGCCGAAGCGCTCGAACACTTCGACGTGCGGATCGATTTCGCGCACGCCGAGCGTGCAGCCCTTCACGTCGTTCTCGAGGCGCGCGACGCCGAAGCGTGCGAGCAGCGGCGGAATCAGCATGATCGACGAGCGCATCGCCTCGGGCAGGCGGTGAACGGCCGGGTCGAACGTCGTGTTGCGATGGTGGAGTTCGAGAATGCCGGTCGTGAAGTCGACCGACACGTCGCTGCCGAGCGTGCGGAAGATGTCGAGGATCTTGCGCACGTCGGTGATGTCCGGCACGCCGACGAGGCGCAGCGGCTGATCGGTCAACAGGGTGGCGCACAGGATCGGCAGGACGGCGTTCTTGTTCGCGGACGGCTTGATGTCCCCGCGCAGCGGAGTGCCGCCGTGGACGATGAGATTCGACATGATATGGGGGCGTATCTGTGACTGACGTAGGCCCATATGATGCCATTGGTCGGCGGGTGACGTGGAATGTTCAGAGGGCAAAAAGGGCTTCTGCGCGCGGGATTGACCGTGTTTGACGTTGGGCGAGGGCCGGGCCCGTCCGGCTCGCCGGGGATAGTAGCCGGTGTGAAAATGGCCGGCGCGTATTGCGGCCGGCCCTCCGGTCATCTCCTCACTCCGCCGCCCGCATCCGCGCGGCGACCACCAGCGAGATCAGGCAACCCACCGCGAGATAGCCGGCGACCAGGTGCCACGAACCGCCGGCCAGGCTGACCAGCGCCACCGCGATGAACGGCGTGAACCCGCCGCCGACGACGCTCGCGAACTGATAACCGACGCCCGCGCCGCTGTAGCGGTATTCCGCACCGAACAACTCGGTGAAGAGCGGCTGCTGGACGCTCACGATCATGTCGTGCGCGGCATTGGCCAGCAGGATCGAGAAGACCACGATCCACGCGATCGAGCGCGATTCCAGCGCGACGAAGAACGGCACCGCCGACGCGAGGCCGATCAGCGCGCCGATCAGGTAGATGCGGCGCAGGCCGAAGCGGTCCGCCAGCCATGCGAAGCACGGGATCGTCACGCAGCTGACCGCGCCGACCAGCAGGCCGATGTTCAGGAACAGGTCGCGCGACATGCCGAGGTTCGACGTCGAATAGCTGAGCGCGAACGCGGTGACGATATACATCGTGAACAGTTCGGCGAGCCGCAGCGCGACGATCAGCAGGAACGCCTTCGGATGGCGCGTCAGCGCCTCCAGCACCGGCAGGCGCAGCTTGCGATTGCCGTGCTCGACCTTCTCGACGAATTCCTGCGACTCGTCCATGCTCTTGCGGACCCACAGCCCGATCAGCACCAGCACGATGCTGAATACGAACGGCAGGCGCCAGCCCCACGACTTGAACGCGGCCTCGCCGAGCGTATGGCTCAGGATCGACACGATCCCCGTGGCCAGCACGAGCCCGACGCCGTAGCCGACCTGCACGCCGCTGCTGTAGAACGCCTTTTTCTGCTTCGGTGCGCTCTCGACGGCCATCAGCGCCGCGCCGCCCCATTCGCCACCGACCGCGAAGCCCTGGATCGCACGCATCAGCACCAGCAGCACGGGCGCCCACCAGCCGATCGTCGCGAAGCTCGGCAGCAGGCCGATCGCGACGGTCGACAGCCCCATCAGCATCACGGTCAGCACGAGCATCCGCTTGCGGCCGAGCCGGTCGCCGTAATGGCCGAACACGACGCCGCCGAGCGGCCGGAACAGGAAGCCGACGCCGAAGGTCGCGAACGCCGCGAGCGTGCCCATGGTCGGGCTGACCTTCGGAAAGAATTCGGAATTGAAGACGAGTGCGGCGACGATCCCGTACAGCAGGAAGTCGTACCAGTCGACGACGGCACCGACGAAGCTGCCGATCGCGGCCTTGCGGGCCTGGCTGCGCGCGCGGGTGCCGGCGGCGGCGTCGAGGGTGTCGAAGGTTGGGGTCATGGCGAAGTCTCCTGGCATGGCGCATCGTGGAATCGTGGCGGCGCCGCGTCCGATGCTGCATTGAAGTCGATGGGTGGACGGAGAATAGGGCGCGCGCCGCGCGACGGCAATTGGCCGATTGGACAAAATGCGCGATTATCGCTCTTTTATGTGCGATTATCGAACGAATCCCGGGTTTGCACTAGGCGAGGCATTCGTATCCCGTTCGGCCAGGGTGTGCCGGCGTGAACGATCTGGTTAAAATCGGGACCATCAAAACCCTGCCCGAATCGGGCGGACACCCGGCCACCCCATCGGCCGGGCATGCCGCACGCGCCGGGCGTCATCCCCATCGACCGCATACCCCGGAGACTGTAATGCCCGGCAATTCCCACCCCCTGTCCAGCGATACGCCGCCCGTTGCCGATCCGGCCGCCAATCCGCTCGGGATGGCCGGACTCGAATTCGTCGAGTTCGCGGCGCCGGTGCCGGACGCGCTCGCGCAACGCTTCGAGCAGCTCGGATTCAAGGCGATCGCGCGCCATGTCAGCAAGAACGTCACGCTGTACCGGCAAGGGCAGATGCAGTTCCTGATCAACGCCGAGCCCGATTCGTTCGCTGCGCGCTATGCAGAGGAATACGGGATGGGCGTGTGCGCGATCGGGCTGCGCGTGGCCAGCGCACGGCGCGCGTTCGAGCGTGCGATCGAGCTCGGCGCGTGGGCGTTCGAGGGCGAGCGGATCGGGGTCGGCGAGCTGAAGATTCCGGCAATCCAGGGGATCGGCGATTCGCACCTTTATTTCGTCGACCGCTGGCGTGGGCGGGACGGCCAGCGCGGCGGCGTCGGCGACATCTCGATCTTCGACATCGATTTCCGGCCGATCGACATCGCGACCGCGCATACCGATCTCGATTGCGCGGGCACGGGCCTGCAGCAGGTCGACCATTTCACGCAGACGGTCGGCGCGGGGCGCATGCGCGAGTGGCTCGACTTCTATCACGACCTGCTGCACTTCCGCGAAATCCATGAAATCGACGCGCACTGGCATGTGTCGGAAGAGTCGCGCGTGATGGTGTCGCCGTGCGGCGCGGTGCGGATTCCGGTCTACGAGGAAGGCACGCGCCGCACCGAGCTGATGCACGCGTATTTGCCGGACCATCCGGGCGAAGGCGTCCAGCACGTTGCGCTGGCGACCGACGACATCCTGGCGAGCGTCGATGCGCTGCGCGCGAACGGCGTCGAATTCATCGAACCGCCGGCGCGCTATTACGACGAAGTCGATGCGCGGCTGCCGGGGCACGGCGTCGATCTCGACGCGCTGCGCCGCCGCGCGGTGCTGGTCGACGGCGAAATCGGCAACGACGGCGTGCCGCGCCTGTTCTTCCAGACCTTCGTCAAGCGCCGGCCCGGCGAGATCTTCTTCGAGATCGTGCAGCGGCAGGGGCACCACGGATTCGGGGAAGGAAACCTCGCGGCGCTGGCCCGCGCCCGCGACGCCGGGTGAGCGGCAGAGGGCGTCGTCGCGGTAGTGGCCACGGCCGCGAGTGCGACTGAGAAATCAGCGACCGCGTAACGTCACACGCCCGCGGCCGGCACACGGTTCGGCGCCGGATCGTTCGGCGCCTTGAGCGCGCATGCGGTACCGCCCGGCGTGTACATCGACACGACGCAGCGATTGCATGACGTGCAGCCCGATTGCGCGATGCGGCCGTCGCGCAGTTCGTTCACGAAACCCGGCTCGAACACGAGCGCGCGGGCGAGCGCCACCGCGTCGAATCCTTCGCGCATCGCCAGCGCGACGTTCTCGCGCGAGCGCACGCCGCCGAGATAGGCGAGCGGCATCCGGACGGCCGCTCGCACCTGCCGCGAATGCTCGAGGAAATACATCTCCCGAAACGCGCCCATCTTCGGCTCGGTGAGCTTCTGCAGCGCCATCGCGGTGCGCACGATCGCGTTGTCGGCGTTCGCGCGCGCCTCGCCGGGCAGCGGGCTGCCGAACAGCTGCCACACCGACTCGACGTTCATCCCGCCGCTCAGCACCAGCAAGTGCGCGCCCTCGGCCTCGAGCCGCCGTGCGATCTCGGATGCGTCGTCGGGCGTTCCGCCGCCACGCACGCCTTCGGTCACGCCGATCTTGCAGACCACGGCGAGATCGCGGCCGACCGCATCGAGCACGCGGCGCAGCACCTCGACGGGGAACGTCGCGCGACGCGCCGCATCGCCGCCGTATGCGTCGCGGCGACGGTTGTACAGCGGCGACAGGAACTGGCTCAGCAGATAACCGTGACCCATATGGATCTCGACCGCGTCGAAGCCCGCGTCGCGCGCGTGGCGCGCCGCGCGTGCGAATTCGTCGGCGATGACGGTCATCTGGTCGCGCGTCATCGCCTGCTTCAGGAGGCGGCCGCTCATCACGCCGACCTTGTTGAACCCGCCCGACGCACTCAACGGACGTTTGGTCGACAGCGACGGCAGGAACGTGAAGCAGCCGCCGTGGGTGATCTGCGCGGACGCCGCCGCGCCGTGGCGATGCACCGCGTCGGTCAGCGCGCGGAATTGCCGGACCGTGGGCGCATCGAGCCGCGCCTGGTCGACGAACGTGCGGCCGTCGTCGCTGACCGCGCAGTACGCGACCGTCGTCAGCGCGGCGCCGCCCGCGGCGATGCGTTCATGAAACCCGACGAGCGCACGCGACGGCACGCCGTTCGGCGTCATCCCTTCGTTGGTCGCGGATTTGATCAGGCGGTTGCGCAGCGTCAGCGGGCCGATCTGCAGCGGGCTGAACGCAGTATCGAGGGCGGCAGGTTCCATGTCGGGCGTGCGTCGGAATGGGGATGGCGACCATTGTGCGGAGCCGACGCCGGATCGCATCGTCCACGTGGATGATCCGCCGCCCGGGCGCCCGCACCGCCTAGTCGGCCGCGCCCAGCTTGCGCGCCTGGCGGCGCATCCCGTCGAAGATCGCATCGGCCACGTCTGACGGGAAATCCGCCGGAATGCGCGACGCGACGCCGGCGATTACCGGTTCGGTGCGTGCCGCCACATCGGCCATGGCCGCGCGTACGACGTCTTCGGTCAGACCGACACGCGCGCCTTGCGCGATCCAGTGACGCGGCTGGATGTCGCCGATCACGTAATGGCGATTCTTCCCGCACACGGCCATCGCGAGCCGGGCGCGCCGCGGCGGCAGCTGGTTGCGGCGCGTGCCGATGATCGGATGCGCGGACAGCACGTCGTACAGCGGCGTGCTGCGATACGTGTTGCCGGGCAGGTGCGCGATGCTGAAATTCTTCGCGTGGCCGTCGATGGCCGCGAGCACCCAGAACACGAACTGCGTGACGAAGAAGTTCGTCCGGTCCCGCGCGGCCTCGGCGGAATTCGCGAGGATGCCCATGATCGTCGCGATGCCGGGGCCGCCGTCGGATTCGTATTTGGCGCCCGACGGCGTGCCGGTCGCCTGGCACATGTCCTCCTGCGGCAGCCGCAGGATCCAGGTGCCGTCGCGGGACGGACGGCGGTCGAAACGCTCGACGATCAGCGCCTTCTGGTCGTCGAACCGGCCGATGTCGCACGTGGCGACCGGCAGGCCGTACGCGGCGACGATCTTCGAACACAGCCATTCGTTCTCGACCGACGTGCGCATGTCGGCCTGCATGTTCCCGACGCGCCCCAGCGGCAGCTTGAAGATATGCGTGGTCGGCGTGCTGCCCGCCGGCAGCAGCCAGCGATCACCGTCGCGCAATAACGCGGTTTTTTCCTGCGCGCCGGCGATCGACAGGCGCAGCTCGCCGTCCGGCTCCGCGTGGCCGGGCAGCGGCGCGGCGGTCGCGTGGCGCAGCACGTCGGCCACGGCCGTATCGTCGAGCGCGGTGCCGTCGATCGATTCGAGGTCGACCGGTGCTTCGTCCGGGGGCAACAACTGCAGCGCCCCGACGCAATCGCGGCCGATCGACGCGAGCAGTTCGAACGGCGCCGTCGACCCGAGCCGGTAGCGCTGCGCGATGCGGCGGCGGATCGGCTGGCTGTCCGGCAGCAGGTTGTCGAAGTAGTCGGCGACGATCGCGCCCTGGTGCGGCTGATTGCCCGGCGTGAACGGCAGCGACAGCGACAGCGGACGGCCTTGCGGATCGTCGACCCACGCCGGCAGGTAGACGAGGCGCTCGACGCCGCGCCGGACTTCCCAGTAGCCGACCGGGATGCCGTTCATCCACAGATCGAGGCGGTCGTGGCGGGGGCGGCGGGCCATCGTCACCAGTCCTCCCGTGTGGTGCCCCGAGGCTTGCCGGGCGTGGCGGCGGCGGGCCGTTTCCGCGTGGCGGCGGATGGGGCCTTCGCAGCGGCCGGCGGGCGAGCCGGCAGCTCGGACGAACCGGGCGAACCGGACGAGCGACCGCGCGCGGCCGGCGTGCGCTTGGGCGCCGGCGCGGTGCCAGCTGGCGCCGCTGCGTCGTCCGGCGTGCCCGGCTCGAGCGCCAGGCGAACGCCGAGCACGTTCAGCACCTTGAAAAGACGTTCGATACTGACCGTGGACGGATTGGCTTCGAGCTGCGCGTACGACTGTTGCGTCACGCCGAGGCGGGCAGCGAGCTGCGCCTGCGTGAACCCCGCCGACTTCCGGAAGCCGACGAGGATCGGGCGCAACTGGCTCAAGGTCTGGACAGGGAATGCCATGGGCTCTCCGCGCAATGACAGGCGATCGTTTGTAATCGAAAAATACAGTCTATGGTATGTATCGTCAAAATACAAACCCGAGACTGTATTTCATAAAAACAAACGATAGCCTGTCAAGCGGAAACCCGTGGGGCGGCGCCAGGACGCGCGGCACGCGCCTGTCAGCCCGTCAGCCCGGCATCATCACGCCGCCCGCAGCGGGCTCGCATCGGCGGCGCCCGCGCTTTCCGGATCGTCGTTGCCGAGCGGGATGAACGCCATGATTTCCAGGTCGTGCCCCGACAGCGCCGGCAGCCGGAACGGACTCGACAGCACGTTCAGCCGCCGCACGCCGAGCTCACGCAGGATCTGCGAGCCGATTCCCGTCACGCGGCCGTCACGGCGTGCGTGGCCGGCCGGCGTTCGCATCGCGTCGCCGCGCATGTCGCAGTCGAGCAGCACCGCGACGCCGCAACCGGCCGCGTCGATCCGCTGCAGCGCCGCGTGCAGCGGCCACGAATGCGCGGACGGTTCCGCGTCGAGCAGGTCGAGCAGCGAATGGCATTCGTGCACGCGCGTCAGCACGGGTGTCGACGGATCGGGCTCGCCGCGCACCAGCGCAAGATGCGGCGCACCGTGCACGGTGTCGCGATACTCGATCGCGCGGAACCGGCCCCACGGCGTATGCAGCGGCCGTTCGCCGACACGTTCGACGAGCGACTCGTGCTCGCGGCGGTAATGGATCAGGTCCGCGATCGTGCCGATCTTCAGCCCGTGATGCGCGGCGAACGTCCGCAGCTCGGGCAGCCGCGCCATCGTGCCGTCGTCGTTCATCACCTCGCAGATCACCGACGCGGGCGTGAGCCCGGCGAGCGCCGCGAGATCGCAGCCGGCCTCCGTGTGTCCCGCGCGCACCAGCACGCCGCCCGGGCGCGCGGCGATCGGAAACACGTGGCCGGGCTGCACGAGATCGTCGGGACGCGCGCCCGCGCGCACCGCCGCGCGGATCGTTCGCGCGCGATCGGCTGCCGAAATGCCGGTCGTCACGCCTTCGGCCGCCTCGATGCTCACGGTGAACGCGGTACCGAACGGCGTGCCGTTGCGATCGGCCATCGGCGGCAGACGCAGTTGCTCGCAGCGCTCCGCGGTCAGCGTCAGGCAGATCAGCCCGCGCCCGAAGCGCGCCATGAAGTTGATCGCGTCGGGCGTCACGTGATCGGCCGCGATCACGAGGTCGCCTTCGTTTTCGCGGTCCTCCTCGTCGACGAGCAGGACCATCCGCCCCGCACGCAGCTCGTCGACGATTTCCGGCGTACTGGCGAGCGTCATTGCGCCTCCGTCGCGTCGAAGGCGCGGCGCAGCGCGTCGGCGCCGAAGGTCAGCACGCGATCGGCCGCGTCGATTGCGCCGAGCATGCTCGCGAAGCCGTGCAGTTGGCCCGGCCAGCGCACGAGCGAGACCGGCGTGCCGGCCTGCGCGAGACGCAGTGCGTACGCTTCGGCCTCGTCGCGCAACGGATCGAATTCCGCGCTGACGATGGTGGCCGGCGCCGCGCCCGACAGGTCCGCCACGCCGAGCGGGCTCGCGAGCGGCGATGCGCGGTCGGCGCCGTCGTCGAAATACTGGCGCTTGAACCAGCGCATCGCGTCCGCCGTCAGGAAATAGCCTTCGCCAAGCGATTCGTACGACGGATGCTCGGTCGCGCAATCGACGACCGGATACAGCAGCAACTGGTGTGCGATCGCGATGCCCGAGCCGCGCAACTGCAGCGCGGCGACCGCGGCCAGGTTGCCGCCCGCGCTGTCGCCGGCCACGGCGATCGCCCCGGCGCGCGCACCGAGATCACGCGCACCGGCGGCGGCCCAGCGCACCGCGTCGCAAGCGTCCTGCGCGGCTGCCGGGAAGCGCGCTTCGGGCGCGAGCCGGTAATCGACCGACAGCACGAGCGTGCGCGCCCGCCTGGCAAGACTGCGGCACAGGTTCGCGTGCGAATCGATTCCGCACGCGACGAAGCCGCCACCGTGGAAAAACACGGTCAGCGGCAACGGCCCGTCGGCATCGGGCCGATACAGTCGTGCGGATAACTGACGACCCGGCGCCGGGATCTGCCAGTCCTCTTCGGCGGCAATCGCGTCGCCGGGCGCGAACGCGCTGCCTCCGGCGAGGCTCGCACGGTACGCGGGCACGGTCAGTCGATCGAAATCGATCGCGGGCACTTGGGCGAGCGCGGCGAGCAGCGCCTGCGCCTGAGGGTCGAGCGGCATTGGAACTCCTGTCTGAATCGGATGCGGTCTGAATCAGGTAAACCCGCATCGCGGTTTTCCCTGAGCCCGCGCCGGATGCTTGCCGGCACGGCCTGACGGGCATTCCAGCGCAGCGGGCAGGGCGCCACATCATCCGATTGGACGATGGTTCGCACGTCCGGATGGCCAAAGCTCACCATTCAGTGAATGTCCCGATGACGCCGGAATTAAGACACGTCTTAATCATGGCGGCGCGGATGAATCGCACCGAACACAAGTTGCATGGAGGATGGAGCGTGCTGATGGAGACGAGATGGGCCCCCCAAGAGAGCCAGTCAACGAGCGAGGAGGCCGACATCGGCGTCGCTGATTTCAGCGAGCTGATGGCGCGCATCTACCAGGGGCCGATGGAAACGCCGCCGTGGGCCGGCGCGCTCGAGATGGTTCGCCGGCTGCTGCAGGCCAGCTACGTGACGCTGATCCTGCGCGCGGCCGCGAGCGACCGTCGCGCGCCGCTGTCCGTGCATGCATCGGAGTTCGGCCCGGTCGTGCCGGGGGACGGCGAGGCGTCGTACAACAATTACTACTATTCGCTCGACCCGTTCGTCGGCCTGCCGGCCGATCGCGTGGTCACGGTCGACGACGTGTTCGGCGATACGGGCTGGCTGTCGAGCGAACTGTACAAGCAGTTCCTGAAGCCGCAGGACGTGCGCTACATCCTCGGCGCGGACCTGCGCACGCCTTCGGGCGTCGAGTGCCGGTTCCGCGTGTGCCGCAATCATGCGTCGAAGCAGTTCTCCGCGCGCGACAAGGCGATCTGCGCGCTGCTGCTGCCGCACCTGAAGCGGGCGGTCGAACTGCATTCGCGGCTCGACACGGCCGAGGTCGAGCGGTCGATCTATGCCAACGCGATCAACCGGATGCAGATCGGCACGATCACGCTCGACGAGAACGGCACGATCATCGACATGAACGGCGTCGCCGACGAGATCCTGAAGCAGAACAACGGTCTGACGATTGCGCGCGGCACGATCGAGGCGACCGATGCGCAGGAGAACCGCACGCTCAAGCGGCTGATCCGCCACGCGGTGATGGGGCACCACGGCACGGCCGCGGCGATCGTCGAGGCGATGCCGATCACGCGCGGCTTCGACAAGCCGCGCCTCGGGCTGCTGGTGCGCACCGTGCTGCTGTCCGACTGGTCGGAGGACAACAAGCGCCGGCCGGCCGTCACGCTGTTCCTGCGCGACCCCGACCGCAAGCCGCAAGGCGCGCAGGAAATCATCCGCAAGCTGTTCGACCTGACACCCGCCGAGACGTCGCTCGCGCTGCTGCTGACGAACGGGCTGACGCTCGAGGAGGCGGCGGAGGAATCGGGGATCAGCAAGAACACGGCGCGCACGCACCTGCGCGCGATCTTCTCGAAGACGGGCGTGACGCGCCAGGCGACACTCGTGCGAATCCTGCTCGGGAGCGTGGTGCCGCTGGGATAAGTAGAGGCCGATGTCGATCCGTCGGAGTCGGCCGCATTCCTCTGGCGAGCCAGCGACAACGGTCGACGGGGCACGTGACGCTCGGCGATGGAGGCATCATGCAAAAGAGGCTCGCCCGTACATCCGGTTGCCGCTTTCTCGTTTGCCTTTTCAAAGGCCGCCGAGCCGGCCTTCGACATGCGTGCGGGTCTTGCCGCCGACCCAGATTTGACCAGCCTCGTCGCGGGTCAAATGAATGCGGCCATGGCGGCCGAGGCGTGTCCCCTGGGCGGCGACATAGTCGTCGTCAACCACACCTGTCGCGAACAGCCACTGCGCCATTGAAGCATTGAGGCTTCCAGTGACCGGGTCTTCGACGACGGTGCCCAGATGGTCGCTGAAGAAGGCGCGAACCTCGAAGGCCGCGTTGCCGCCTGTTGCATGAGGGCCGATAACGCCGACATCGATCCGGCCGGGCCAACCGCGGAGCGGATTGAGGGCGAGCACCGTTTCCGCCGATACCAGCCTGATGCCCAGCCATCCGGGACCGTTGTCGATCCAGGCGGCATCAAGGACATCGCCGGATTCGATCCCCAGCAGTCGCCGGGCCTGGTCCAATTCATCCTGTGTCGGCGCGCCGGAGCGGATCAGCGGCGGGGCGGCGAAGGAAAGCCGCTCGTGATTGCGTCGGATCGGAACCAGCCCGGCTCCGCATTCCTGGACGATTTCCGCTTCGCTCTTCGGCACGCGGCCCGTCGAGAGCCACGCATGACAGCTGCCGAGCGTCGGGTGCCCGGCAAAAGGCATCTCCCTGTCCAGCGTGAAAATCCTGACCCGGTAGTCCGCCTCAGGATGCGTGGGTGGCAAGAGAAAAGCGGTCTCGGACAGGTTGAACCACCGCGTCAGCCGCTGCATGTCATCCGTTGCCAGGGCATCGGCACCGATGACGACCGCCAGCGGATTGCCCGAAAGCGGCCCGGCGCCGAAGACATCGATCATATGGATCGCAAAGGTCATGACATCGCTCTTTCAATTCAGGTCAGTTCGTGATGGCGCCGACAAGCCGGGATATCAACGTTGCCAGGCAAGCAGATTGACTCCCGCAGCGGCGAACACCGCGGATAGCGTGCCTTCGATCCAGCGCCGGAGACGGGTATACAGGGCGATCATCCGAGCGGTCGAGAAGAGGACCGCATAACCACCGAACACGATGACGCCGAGGAACGCGCAACCACCGATGATCGCCGGCAAGGTGCCGCCGGGGGCGTGCTCTTGAAGCCCAAGGGACATGATTGCCATCCAGGCCAGAACCGCCTTCGGGTTCCCGATATGCATGAGAATGCCCTGGCGGTAGAGCCGCCGATAGCGAGGTGTCGAGCGTCCTGGTTCCATCTTCGCGAAGCCGGAGCCCGGTTTCAGCGCCGATCTGCCCGTGCGGAACGCCAGGTAGAGCAGATAGACACCCCCAACCATCTTGATGACGAAAAGCGCCTCGGCATAGGCCGCCAGCACGGCGGAAACGCCGGTCGCCGCCAGGATCGCCCAGAAGAGTGAGCCCGTGATGACGCCGGCAGCCAGAACGAGGGCCGGCAGACGGCCGTCGCGCATCGCTGTTCCCATGATCGCCATGTTGCTCGGTCCGGGGCTGGCGGTGGCGATCAGATAGGTGCCGTAGGCGAGTGCGATCTGACTGGCGATCATTCGGGTTTCTCCAAAGATGCGGGGCGTCTCCAGCGTTACGGCTGGAGGTCTCCGCGATGAACGATATGGACCTTGTTCCCGTCGGGGTCGCGCAGATACGCGCCGAAGTAGCCGTCACCGTAGTGGGGGCGTAACCCGGGTGCACCGTCGTCCGTCCCGCCGTGCTCGAGACCGTTCGCGTAGGCCGTCTTCACGGCTTCTTGCGAGGGGGCCAGAAAGGCGACCATGCTGCCGTTGCCGATGGTCGCCGGCTCACCGTCGTACGGGATGTAGACATAGAAGCGCGGCAGCGGCGATTGACCGGTTACCCAGCAAAGCGCCGGAGGCCCGCCATCGGACGTGACGACGCGACGCTTCAGTCCGAGCGGAGCGAGCAGCGCGTCATAGAAACGGCCTGCCCGCCCAAGATCACGCGCCCCAACAGTTACATGGCTCAACATTCGACTCTCCACACGCCTGTCATGGCGATCAGGCGCCTCCAGAAATGCATGACCTCATCCAATCACATCGCGCATGTTACGCTTGTTGCTTTCATAAATAGTGTCACGTGACACTAATATCTGGGCGGCGAACATGCTTCTGCAATCCCCTTGGTCACCACGACTTGCCGACATCGACGCGAATACCGCCGAGCGGTTGGTCCTCGCCCTGGCCGACGACATCATCGAGGGGCGGCTGACGGGAGGCGACCGTCTGCCCGCTCACCGCGATCTCGCGTTGAAACTGGGGATTGGCCTTGGCACGGTGACGAAAGCCTATGCCTCGCTTGAACGGCGAGGCCTGACGCGCAGCATCAAGGGCCGAGGAACTTTCGTGGCGATCCGCCAGGCGCATCACGATCGCCAGATCGACCTTTCGTCCAATGTGCCGCCAGCCATGCTCGACGCGCGCTTGCTGGCGCGAACGTTGACGGGGATCGCACGCAAGATCGATGCGGACCATCTCAATCTCTATGCCCCGCCCGCCGGACATATGGAGCACCGACGTGTGCTGGCTCGCTGGCTCGAAACGCTGGGCCTGATGGTGGAACCGACGCATCTGGTGCTAACGAGCGGCGCCCGTCAGGCGCTATCGTTGGCCTTCGATCTTGCCTGTGGCTCGCAGGGGCTGCTTCTGACCGAGCGGATCACCTATCCTGGCGCGATCGCGCTGGCTCGGCGCAACGGATATCGGATGCAGGGCGTCGAGACCGACGCGCAGGGGATGGCGCCGGGGGCACTGGCGGACGCACTCGACGGCATCGCATTGACCGGCAGCAAGGCGGTCTATCTCACGCCGACGCTGCACAACCCGACCACCGCAACGATGGGCACGGAACGAAGGCAGGCCATCGTGGATATTTGCCGCCGGGCGGGCGCGTGGATCATCGAGGACGGCGTCTATGCGTCGGCAGAGCCGGCTTCGCCACCGCTTGCGGCGTTGGCGCCCGAGATCACCTTGCATGTGAACGGGCTGTCCAAATCGCTCGGCCCCGGTTTGCAGATCGGCGTGCTCGCGCTGCCGGCCGGACTCAACGACGCAGCGGAAGACGCGCTGCGGGACCTGCCAATGGCGCCGTCGGCGCTCTCTTGCGCAGTGGTTGAGGAATGGCTGGCCACCGACGTCATCTCCTCGATCCAGCGGGACCTGCACCATGAGGCGCGGCGTCGATCCAATCTGGCCATCTCTTTGCTCGGCGCGAGCGAAGTGGTCTCGCATCCCGGCGCCTACAACGCGTGGCTGCCGATGGAGCGTGACGCTGCCAATCGTGTCGTATCCGTCGCAGCAGCGATGCGTATCAAGGTGACCCCTCCGGAATCCATGATGGTGAACCCGGAGGATCGGGCGAGCGGAATTCGACTTTGCCTCGGCGGTCCGTCGTTCGACGATCTGACAGAAGCACTGACCCTTCTGGCAGGGCTGATGAAGCAGCGCGCGTGACGCCACCGGGCGAGCACCGTACTAGCCGTTTGGTCGCAGGGTTTTGTATCTCTCCCCACTAACGGTAATTGGCGGCTCTTTGGTCTGGCGATTACAAAATCGTGCAAACGATCTGCTTCGATTCCACACGCCACACGCCTCGCTCATTTCAACATTATAGAAATAATGTCAAACAATTAGGGTGTGACAATTGGATATTTAACGGTTTACGTTATATTATTAACGAAACTACCGACTCAAACCGTCATGTCCGACCTCGTTGCCGACGAATCCCGCCTGATCGCCGAAATCGACCGCCTGAGAGCCGATTTCCCGAAGACCCGCGAGCTCTATCGCGAGGTCTGCGCGTTGATGTTCTTCCGTTTCGGCGTCACGCCCACCGCGAACCGCCTTTACCAGCTCGTGCGCAAGGGCAGCATGAGCACGCCGACGGCGGTGCTCGGCGAGTTCTGGGCCGAGTTGCGGGAAAAGAGCCGGGTGCGCATCGAGCATCCGGATTTGCCGGCCGATCTGCAGGCGGCAGCGGGCGAACTCGTCGCCGCGTTGTGGCGCCGCTCGAGTGCCGATGCCGCCGCAGCGCTCGATGCACTGCGCGCCGAAGTCGAAGCCGAGCGGGCCGCGGCGAAAGCGGAGGTCGCGGCATTGCAAGCCGACCTGTCCCGCACCGAAACCGCGCTGGAGCACCGCACGAGCGCGTTGCTGGCGGCCCAGGTGCGCATCCAGGAACTCGAGCAGGCGAGGGCGGCCGACGAAGCATCGCGCCGCGCGCTGCAAGCGGAAATCGAGCGGCTGAAGTCCGACAACGCGGACGCCGATCGCGCGCTGGCGCAGGCGCGCGCCGATTTCACGTCGCAACTCGACCGGCTGCGCGACGACGCGGGACGGGCCGAGGAGCGCTTGCGTGCAGCGGAGAAGCGAGCGCTTCAGGAGATCGACCGCGAACGGCTCGCGGCCGCACGCGTTCAGAAGGAATTCGACGCGGCCACGGCTCGTGCCGAACAGCGCGATACGCAGCACCGCAAGGATCTCGCGGCACTGCAGGCGCAACTGGCCGACACGCAACACCGCTGCGGCATGCTCGAAGGCCAGCTCGACGGGGCCCGCGCGGCCAATGCCGCGTACGTCGGCGAACTCGACGCATTGCGTGCCGAACGCGCGTCACGCGCCCCCGCGCGCCGGGCGCCGGGTCGACCGGCGGGCGGCGCCCTGCGTGCGGCGAAACCGGTCGCGAGGAAGCGCGTCCCGAAACCCGCGTGACGTGGGCGCCACGGTGCGGCGACGACGTGTCCGCGACGCGGTGCGATTCGGGTAAAGTGCCGCTCAACTTGCCGGCTCGACGTTACTAGACGACCGGTCTAATCGTTGCTAAGATACGCCATCATGAATGCATCTTCAGGCGCGGAAGTCCGCCAGCACATCCTGAATATCGCGAAGCCGATCATGCTCCACAAGGGGTTTTCGGCGGTCGGTCTGAACGAGATTCTCGCCGCGGCGGGCATCCCGAAGGGCTCGTTCTACCATTACTTCGGCTCGAAGGAGGCGTTCGGCGAGGCGCTGCTCGAATCGTATTTCGAAGGCTATCTCGAGCACCTCGACAACCTGCTCAAGCACCCGGCCGGCACGGGCGCGCAGCGCCTGATGACGTACTGGGGCAACTGGCTGCGCACCCAGTGCGCGGACGATCCGGAAGGCAAGTGCCTCGCGGTGAAGCTCGGTGCGGAAGTGTCCGATTTGTCGGAGGCGATGCGCGCGGTCCTGCGGCGCGGCACCGGCCAGATCATCGAGCGGCTCGCGGGCGGGATCGAGGCCGGGTTGGCCGACGGTTCGCTGGGCGGTGTCGACGATCCGGCGCATACGGCCGCGATCCTTTACGAGCTGTGGCTGGGCGCAACGCTGCTGGAGAAGATTCACCGGAACCGCAAACCGCTCGAACGCGCGATGCTCGAAACACGGCGGATGCTGAACCTGCCGTCCTTCGAGCCTGACGGAGTGCAGTCGTAATGTGGGCGCGCGCAGGCGCGCCTTGTTTTTTGCGTGAGCGCTAGACGACTGGTCTACTTACGCTGAAGTCACATTGTTTTACCCGCGAGGCGGCGGCCCGGCCGCCGGCTGATTCGCCGGCAACGCCGCAGCCTCGCGCATCACGGTTGTCCAACGTTGATCCGATCGTGCCCCGTGCACGTCCCTTCCTGTTGACGGAGGTTCCCATGCCGCAAGGCAAGGCAGCAAACCGCAGAATCATTCTGAATGCGCGCCCGGTCGGCGCGCCCACCCCGAACGACTTTCGTCTCGAAACCGGCGACGTACCGGTGCCCGGTGCCGGCCAGATGCTGCTGCGCACGATCTGGCTGTCGCTCGACCCGTACATGCGCGGCCGGATGAGCGACGCGCCGTCGTATGCGCCGCCGGTCGAGCTCGGCGACGTGATGGTCGGCGGCACGGTCAGCCGTGTCGTGGCGTCGAACCTGCCCGCGTATCGCGAAGGCGACCTGGTCGTCGCGAGCGGCGGCTGGCAGGACTATTCGCTGTCCGATGGCAGCGGTCTCATTCCGCTCGGCCGCGACTTCGCACACCCGTCGCATGCGCTCGGCGTGCTCGGCATGCCGGGGTTAACCGCGTATACCGGGCTGCTGAAGATCGGCGAGCCGAAGGCCGGCGAAACCGTGGTCGTCGCCGCCGCGAGCGGGGCGGTCGGGGCGGTGGTCGGCCAGATCGCGAAGCTGAAGGGCTGTCGCGTGGTCGGCGTCGCGGGCGGTGCCGACAAGGTCGCGTACGTGAAGGGCACGCTCGGCTTCGACGAGTGTGTCGATCACCGCGATCCGCAATTCGCCGCCCGGCTGAAGGAAGCCTGTCCGAAGGGCATCGACGTCTATTTCGAGAACGTCGGCGGAGCCGTGTTCGACGCGGTGTGGCCGCTGCTCAACGATCATGCGCGCGTACCGGTGTGCGGAATCATTGCGCATTACAACGACGCGGCGTACGACGACACCGCGGTATCGGGCGGCCGCGATCGGGTGCCGGCGCTGATGGGCACGATCCTGCGCAAGCGCATCCGCATGCAGGGGTTCATCATTCTGGATCACTATGCGACTGGCTACGCGCCGTTCCTGAAGGAGATGAGCGAGTGGGTCGCGCAGGGCAAGGTGAAGACGCTAGAAGATGTGGTCCCCGACCTGGCTGACGCGCCGCAAGCGCTGATCGGCTTGCTCGCCGGCAAGAATTTCGGCAAGGTCGTCGTGCGCGTGGGTCCGGACGAACTGGCCTGACACCGGCGCAAGACGACACACGACGATTGCACGCTGGCGTCGCGAGACGCCGGCTTGTGGCATGCTCGATTCCGTTTCGAAAGGAGTGACAAAGATGGCGCTTCACGTGATTGCTTCCCTGTTCCTGAAACCCGAACACGCGCAGGCCGCCGAGGCCGAATTGCGCAGCATGGTCGCCAAGACGCGCGTCGAGCCGGGCAACCGGCGCTACGACCTGTTCCGCGAGCAGGACGGTTCGCCGAACCTGCACCTGTACGAGATCTACGACGACCAGGCCGCGTTCGACTCGCACCTCGCCAGCCCGCATTTCACGGAATTTCGCGTGAAGTCGGCCGACTGGTTCGCGGCGCCGCCCGTCATCAAGGTGCTGTCGGGCATCGACGTGGCCGAGTAACGACGCGGTACCCCCCGTCACGGCCCGTTCTCGCCCGGGACCGTGCGGCAGCCGTCACGCATGACGCAACGGCGATGACAACGACAACGCGGCGCAGCGCATCGTTCGCGCCGCTTCCCCAATACACCGCCCCGGAGGCTGAATGGTCACCCTCAACATCAACGGCGAGAACCGCACGGTCGACGCCCCCGACGACATGCCCCTGCTGTGGGTCCTGCGCGACGTCGTCGGCCTGACCGGCACGAAATTCGGCTGCGGGATCGCGCAATGCGGCGCGTGCACCGTGCATCTCGATGGTGTCGCCGCTCGTGCGTGCGTGCTGCCGGTCGCGGCCGTCGCGGGCCGCAGGATCACGACGATCGAAGCCGTCGGCGCGACGCCGGCCGGGCAGAAGGTCCAGCAGGCATGGCGCGAGCTCGACGTCGTCCAGTGCGGCTACTGCCAGTCCGGGCAGGTGATGGCGGCCACCGCGCTGATCGCATCGAACCCGAACCCGAGCGACGCCGACATTGACGCGGCGATGGCCGGCAACATCTGCCGCTGTGGTACCTACAACCGGATTCGCGCGGCGGTCAAACACGCCGCGAAGGGGGTATGACATGTCGCGAGGACTGATCGAAGCAGGTCGGGCCGGCGCGGGCGTGTCGCGCCGTTCGTTTCTCAAGGCGGGCATGTCGCTCGGCGCGGCGGCGGGCGGCGGCCTGCTGCTCGGCTTCAGCATGCCGGCGGCGGGCGATGATGCACGCCGCTCGGTGATCGGCGGCGATGCGGACGAAAGCGCGCGCGCCGGCGTATTCGCGCCGAACGCGTTCGTGCAGATCGACCGCGCCGGCAAGGTCACGCTGGTGATGCCGAAGGTCGAAATGGGCCAGGGCGTCTACACGGCGCTGCCGATGCTGATCGCCGAGGAACTCGAGGTGCCGCTGTCGAACGTCACGCTCGACCATGCGCCCCCGAACGAGAAGCTGTTCCTCGATCCGCTGCTCGGCGGCCAGCTGACCGGCGGCTCGACGTCGGTGCGCTACGCGTGGGAACCGCTGCGCCGCGCGGGCGCGACCGCACGCACGCTGCTGGTTTCGGCGGCGGCGAAGCAATGGAACGTCGATCCGGCCACCTGCCGGGCGGCGAACGGCGAAGTGCAGCACACGGCGAGCGGCCGGCGCGCATCGTACGGCCAGCTCGCGGACGCTGCGTCGAAGCTGCCGGTGCCGAAGGACGTCGCACTGAAGCAGCCGGCCGATTTCAAGCTGATCGGCAAGCCGGTGAAGCGGCTCGATTCGCCGGAGAAGGTCGACGGCACCGCGCAGTTCGGGCTCGACGTGCGCGTGCCCGGCATGCTGTATGCGGTGATCGTGAACAGCCCGGTGTTCGGCGGCACGGTCGCGAGCGTCGACGACACGGCCGCGAAGAAGATCCCCGGCGTGCGCCAGGTGGTGCGCGCGGACAACGCGGTCGCGGTGGTCGGCGATCACACGTGGGCCGCGAAGCGCGGCGCGTCGGCGCTCGTCGTGAAGTGGAACGAAGGCGCGGGCGCGAAGGTGTCGACGAAGGACATCGTCGCCGATCTCGCGCAGGCCGCAGCGAATGGCAAGGGCGCGGTCGCGCGCAAGGACGGCGACGTCGGCCGCGCGTTCGCGAACGCGAAGACGCGCATCGATGCCGTCTACGAACAGCCGCTCCTTGCGCACGCAACAATGGAGCCGGTGAACTGCACGGTGCACGTGCGCGGCGACGGCTGCGAGATCTGGGTCGGCACGCAGGTGCCGACGCGGGCGGTCGACACCGTGCAGAAGCTCACGGGTCTCGCGCCCGACCGGATCGTCGTGCACAACCACCTGCTCGGCGGCGGTTTCGGCCGACGGCTCGAAACGGACATGATCGGCCAGGCCGTGAAGATCGCGAAGCAGGTCAACGCGCCGGTGAAGGTCGTGTGGACGCGCGAGGAAGACATCCAGCACGACATGTATCGCCCGTACTACTACGACCGGATCTCGGCCGGCCTCGATGCGAACGGCAAGCCGGTCGCATGGCAGCACCGGATCGTCGGTTCGTCGATCCTCGCGCGCTTCGCACCGCCGGCCTTCAAGGACGGCGTCGATCCCGATGCGGTCGAGGTTGCCAACGACCTGCCGTACGACCTGCCGAACCAGTTAATCGACTACGTGCGCCAGGAACCGCGCCACGTGCCGACCGCGTTCTGGCGCGGCGTCGGGCCGACCCGCAGCACGTTCGTCGTCGAGAGCTTCATCGACGAACTCGCGGCGCAGGCCAAGACCGATCCCGCCCAGTACCGCCGCGCGCTGCTCGACAAGACGCCGCGTGCGCGCAACGTGCTCGACGTCGCGACGAAGGCGGCCGGCTGGGGCACGCCGCTGCCGAAGGGGCAAGGGCGCGGCGTATCGGTGATGCACGCGTTCGGCAGCTTCTTCTCGATCGTCATCGACGTCGCGGTGGAAGGCGGCGAAGTGCAGGTCAAGCGTGCCGTGTGCGCGGTCGACTGCGGGATGGCCGTGAATCCGAGCACGATCGAGGCGCAGGTGCAGGGCGGCATCATCTTCGGGATCACGGGCGCGCTGTATGGCGAGATCACGATCGAGGACGGCCGCGTCGTGCAGAGCAACTTCACCGACTACCGGGTGATGCGCATCAACGAGACGCCGCCGATCGAGGTTCATCTCGTCAAAAGCGCCGAGGCGCCGGGCGGAATCGGCGAGCCGGGCACCGCGGCGACCGCGGCTGCCGTGTCGAACGCGATCTTCGCGGCGACCGGCACGCGGCTGCGCAAGCTGCCGGTCGGCAACCAGCTGAAGACGGCTTGAGGGGAGGACACGAACCATGCGAAACCTCACCTCGAATCGTCCGAACCGCCTGAATCGCGCCGCTCGCACGTTCGGCACGTCGTTGATCGCGCTGTCCGCACTGATGGCCGGCACGGCGGCGCACGCCGCGCAAGCGGCGGCCGCCGACAGCGCGCTGGTCGCACGCGGCGCGTATCTCGCGAAGGCCGGCGATTGCGTCGCGTGCCACACCGCGCCGCGCGGCACGCCGTTCGCCGGCGGCCTGAAGATGGTCACGCCGATGGGCGCGATCTACACGACCAACATCACGCCCGACCCGGACACGGGCATCGGCGGCTATACGGAAGCCGATTTTGCGAACGCGTTGCGCAAGGGCGTCGCGAAGGACGGCCACAACCTGTATCCGGCGATGCCGTATCCGTCGTACGCGAAGCTGAAGGACGACGACGTGAAGGCGCTGTACGCGTACTTCATGCACGGCGTCGAGCCGGTGAAGCAGGCGAACCGGGCGTCCGACATCCCGTGGCCGCTCAACATGCGCTGGCCGCTCGCGTTGTGGAACATGGTGTTCCTCGATACGACGCCTTATGCCGACAAGCCGGCCAAGGACGCGATGTGGAACCGCGGCGCGTATCTCGTGCAGGGGCTCGGGCACTGCGGATCGTGCCATACGCCGCGCGGTGTCGGCTTCCAGGAGAAGGCGCTGGACGAGGGCGGTTCGGCGTTCCTGTCGGGCGCGCCGATCGACAACTGGTTCGCGTCGAACCTGACCGGCGAGCACAATACCGGGCTGGGCCGCTGGAGCGATGCGGATATCGCGCAATTCCTGAAGACCGGCGCGAACCGGCATGCGACCGCGTTCGGCTCGATGGTCAGCGTGATCAACCACAGCACGCAGGAACTGACCGACGACGATCTGGCGGCGATGTCCCGCTACCTGAAATCGCTGCCGGCAGCGGGCGGCACGGGCGCGCCGCCTTACCGTTATGAGCCGAAGGCGACGCAGGTCGTGTTGGGCCGGCCGGCGAACGATCCGGGCGCAAAGGTGTATAACGCTTACTGCCTGCATTGTCATGGCGCGGACGGCCGCGGCTACGCGCCGCTGCTCGCGCCGCTCGCCGGCAACCCGAACGTGCTCGAGGCCGATGCCGCGTCGCTGATCAACGTGACGTTGAACGGCAGCGAGTCGCTCGTGATCGGTGGCGTGCCGTCCGCGTACCCGATGCCGGCGTTCGCGAACCAGCTGAACGACCAGCAGATCGCCGACGTGCTGACGTTCATGCGCGCCGGCTGGAACAACGGCGCGCCGGCCGTGCAGGCGGCGGAGGTCGCGAAACTCCGCAAGGCGACGGCGGCCGCGCGCTGAGCGCGGAGCGCCGAGCGCGGCCGACCGCGGCGGACGACGACGGGCATGCGTGCCGCACGCCGGTCGTCGCACATTGCCGGGTGCAGGGCGCCCGGTGGCGCAGCTCTTTCTGTCAACCGGCGTGCGGCCGTTCGCGGCCGCGCGCGTTTTATCGACGTAAAACTGGGGTGTCTGGATGGCTAACGTGACTTATACGGATACGCAACTGCTGATCGACGGCGAGTGGGTCGACGCCGCGAGCGGCAAGACGATCGACGTCGTGAACCCGGCGACGGGCAAGGCGATCGGCAAGGTGGCCCACGCGGGCATCGCCGATCTCGATCGCGCGCTGGCCGCGGCGCAGCGCGGTTTCGAAGCATGGCGCAAGGTGCCCGCGCACGAGCGCGCGGCGACGATGCGCAAGGCGGCCGCGCTGGTGCGCGAGCGCGCCGACACGATCGCGCAGTTGATGACGCAGGAGCAGGGCAAGCCGCTCACGGAAGCGCGTGTGGAAGTGCTGTCGGCCGCCGACATCATCGAATGGTTCGCGGACGAAGGCCGCCGCGTGTATGGCCGGATCGTGCCGCCGCGCAATCTCGGCGCGCAGCAGACCGTCGTGAAGGAGCCGGTCGGACCGGTCGCGGCGTTCACGCCGTGGAATTTCCCGGTCAACCAGGTCGTGCGCAAGCTGAGCGCCGCGCTGGCGACCGGCTGTTCGTTCCTCGTGAAGGCGCCGGAAGAAACCCCGGCATCGCCGGCCGCGCTGCTGCGCGCGTTCGTCGACGCGGGCGTGCCGGCCGGTGTGATCGGTCTCGTGTACGGCGATCCGGCGGAAATCTCGTCGTACCTGATTCCGCATCCGGTGATCCGCAAGGTGACGTTCACGGGCTCGACGCCGGTCGGCAAGCAGCTCGCGGCGCTCGCGGGCCAGCACATGAAGCGCGCGACGATGGAACTGGGCGGCCACGCGCCGGTGATCGTCGCCGAGGACGCGGACGTCGCGCTGGCGGTGAAGGCCGCCGGTGGCGCGAAGTTCCGCAACGCGGGCCAGGTGTGCATCTCGCCGACGCGTTTCCTCGTGCACAACAGCATCCGCGACGAATTCACGCGTGCGCTGGTCGCGCATGCGCAGGGGCTGAAGGTCGGCAACGGCCTCGAGGAAGGCACGACGCTCGGCGCGCTGGCGAACCCGCGCCGGCTGACCGCGATGGCGTCGGTCGTCGAGAATGCGCGCAAGGTCGGCGCGAGCATCGAGACGGGCGGCGAACGGATCGGCTCGGAAGGCAACTTCTTCGCGCCGACCGTGATCGCGAACGTGCCGCTCGAAGCGGACGTGTTCAACAACGAGCCGTTCGGCCCGGTCGCGGCGATCCGCGGTTTCGACAAGCTCGAGGATGCGATCGCCGAAGCCAATCGCCTGCCGTTCGGGCTGGCCGGCTATGCGTTCACGCGTTCGTTCGCGAACGTGCACCTGCTGACGCAGCGCCTCGAAGTCGGGATGCTGTGGATCAACCAGCCGGCGACGCCCTGGCCGGAAATGCCGTTCGGCGGCGTGAAGGATTCGGGCTATGGGTCGGAAGGCGGGCCGGAAGCGCTGGAGCCGTATCTCGTCACGAAGTCGGTGACGGTGATGGCGGTCTGATGACCGGGTGGTCGCGTGCGTGCCGCCGTTTGGGCGGTGCGCACGCGGCATGGCGTTGCCGAGAGCCGGGTGTTCTGCCCGGCCTTGTTTTTTCTGATTCGTTCACCGTCGGTCACCGCGGCGTCCAGTCTCGCCCGGATCACGAGCACTCCATCGCCACGGCGTTTGTCGATTGACTGAGCCTGATCTCGCCCAGGTAGGCACTGTCGCCCAATCTGCACTCGCGCCAGGCATTGCCGCGGGCATGCCGGATTTGGACTCTGTAGAGGCCGCTGCCCCTGGCCAGGCCGTCGAACCGGAAATCGCCGAAGCCGTCCGAGACGGTTTCGGCCACCTGCCGATTACCTGCATATAAGACGACGACCGCATCCGTGACACACTCGACCACGTCTCCTGCCTGAGCACTGACACTTCCGCCGACGAAGCACGTTTCCCACCGCTCGAGGCCGCTATACCACACGCGGGGCTTCGTGCTCAGGTTGGGTCGCAATACCTTGAGTCCCTCGCGCCTGGCCTTCTCGGCCATCGCCGTGTCATCGAGCTTGACCGTCTCGAAGACATCGGTGGGGCACGACTGCTGACAACGCGGGCGGGACCAGCCCTGGTCGAGCAAATGCGCATCGAAGATCCAGATCTGGGGCAGTTGCAGTTCTTCGTTCCAGACGATCGCCTTATAAGGGCACGCCTTGACGATGTCCTTTCGGCCTCGCGCCTTGTCCGGATCGATGATGACGATGCCGTCGGCGCGCTTGCGAATGGCGCTGCCGCCCACACGCATGCAGGGCGCGTCGTCGCAGTGGTTGCACATGACCGGCAGATAAGTGGTCTCGATCATGTGCGAAGCACCCTGTACACGACGCAGGATGCGGATGGGGCTCTCGGCGCTGGCCGCGGCGGGTGCCGCGTAGCCGGGGAAATCATTGCCGACGTGCTCGTCCCGCGCGGCGATCACGCAGTTCTGGCAGTTCTCGCAACGGCCGACGTTGATGATCAGGTTCCACTTGCTCATTTGACATTCCTCACGCTGCGCGACCGAGCATGAATGCCTCGGCACCGCGCCATTTCTCGACCTGCACCAGGCAGGAATTCGGGCTCATGCTGCTGGTGCCGGCGGTCTGCGGCCGATCGGGGGTCAGCATGTTCATGCAGCCGCCGATCTCGACTTGCTCGCCATCGATTTCGATCAGCTGAAATTCAGCGCTCGCCTCGTAGGATTTCACCACTCCAGCGTTCACCAGGGGCGAGACATCGGCCGCACAGATCACGGCGCCGCGGTCGTTGTGTACTTTGACGAGATCGCGATGGGCGATGCATCGAACAGCGGCGTCTGCCGGATTGAGCCTCAGCAGCCAGAACCGGTGCCCCGCGATCAGCGCGCGATGATCGTCGATGCCGTTCACGGCAGAATTCTTTCCGTCACCGTGGGTATGAAAGCTGTAGCGGCTGTGGGTAGCGATCAACTGCAGCGGGTAGCGCCGGGCCTTGTCCGAGCGCAACCCTTCCCAGGAGGGGATATATCGGTTGAGCGGTGGTCGCTCCGGATTGTCCGCGGTGTGCCGCTTCAGCAACTCGGGCACGAACTCCAGCTTGCCGCTCGGCGTCTGCAGGCCCTTGCCGAACCGCTCCGAGAACTGTGACGGCAGCGGATGAGGTTCCGGCAGGTCCTTCTTCCTGTCTTCCGCAAACCAGCGCATATCCACGGGATGGCGCAACTCGGGCTTTTCGGGCGGCACGACGAAATAGCCTTTGCGGCAAAATTCGCGCCACGAAATGTGATCGGGCAGATCCGACGAGTCGAAGACGCGCTTGACCCAGTCGAGATCCCCGCAGCCTTCGGTGAAAATGCCACCCAGGCCCAACCGGGTCAGGATGGCAGTGAAAATGTCGTAGTCGGAGCGGGACTCGCCCAGGGGTTCGATGCACTTGTGCTGCAGCGTCAGCATGCGATGGTTGACTGTGCCATACCCGTGGTGGGCGTAGCCGCCCGAATTCGCCCATTCTCCGATGTCCCAACGCTCCAGCGAAGTGCACGCGGGCAGGATGATGTCGGCGAACTGGGCTTCGCCCTCCATCCAGATCGACTGATTGACGACGAACTCGATGCTCGAGTGCCGGTAGGCCTGCGTCCAGCGTCCGGAATTCGTCACGGTACTGAACGCGGATCCGCCGTAGCGATAGATCATGTGGATCGGCGAATAGCCGGGCATCGGGTAGGTGAACGGCGCAAACTGGGCTTCCTGCGACATGCCGTCCCAGAGATAACCGGTGGCGTGACCGTCGAGGATCGCATCGGGCATCTGCTGTCGCGGCACCATTTGCTTGACGGGATTCATGGTCAGGATATGCGGCATGCGCTGGTAGTTGTCCACCGCATTGGCGGTCCACGCCAGGTCGCCTGAAATGCCGCCGTCCGCGTAGCCGGGGAAGTAGAACTGGAGATCGTGCGGGACGCCGATTTCGAGGCATCCGAAATTCACCCCGGGCTTGCCCCAGCCCTGCATGGACATCATCATGATCATGCAGCGCGCCCATTGCGCGCCGGTCGCCCCGCGGCCCGCGCCGCCGAATCCCGCGCCGGTCATCCCGACGGCGAGATGCACCTTCTTCTTCCCCCACAGGCGCGCAAGCGCACGGGCGTCCTTGGCCGGCACGCCGGTCTCGCTCTCCTGCCACTCGGGCGTCTTGGGGGTACCGTCGGTTTCGCCCAGCAGGTAGGCTTTCCAATCGTCGAAACCGGTCGTGCGGGTCGCGACGTAATCCTTGTCGTACAGGCCCTCCACGGTCCAGACGTACATGATGGCGGTCGCCAGCGCGGCATCGGTTTGCGGCCGGATCGGGATCCAGCGGCCGCCCAGCAGCTGTGCGGTGGGATTGCAGTGCGGGTCGATGTGAACGAACTCGATGCCGAGTTCCTTGGCCCACAGGCGGCGCGGGGTTCCCTCGAATCCTGCGTAGGCTCCGTTGGTACTTTCGGGGTCGCAGGACCAGAACACGATCATTTCGGCTTCCTTGAGACCATCCTCGAGGCCGCCGTAGCCGGAGGGCACGCCGACGCGCATCGAGTTGCCGAAATGATGCATGGCGCCCCAGTACCAGCCTTCCCAGCTGTCCGGATTCGCGGCAACCCGGGTGAAGCCGATCAGGTTGGCGAAGCGCGTCAGCGCGCTGAGGTAGTAGCCGACGTTGCCCCACTGGTGGTGGGACGACATCGGGAACGTGATGGAACCGGGGCCGTGAACACGCTTCTGCCGGTTGATCTCCCTGGCGACGATGTCCAGGGCCTCGTCCCAGCTGATACGCACATAGCCGGACTTGCCCCGGTTCTGCGGATTGCGCTCGCCGTCCGGGTCGAAGTCGACCCGTTTCATCGGGTGAAGGATGCGCTTGTCGGAGTAGACCAGCGACTTGAGGGTCAACGCGTGGGGCGCGACCAGTCCGCGCCGTGGCGGGCTGAAGCGGCGTCCACGTGCCTCGATCACCCAGCTTGACGCATCCGTATCGTCCAGCTCGATGGGCGTCACGCGGACGATGCGGCCATCCTTGACGTAGACGAACAGGGGGCCGCCATTGGTACAGGTGGTGTAGCGTCGGGTGCCGTCGCGCATGGGCGTGCCCATCGTCAGGCCGACCGTGCGCATCATGCTCAGGGTTTGCATGAGCCAGACCAGCAGTTCGTCCTCGCCCTCGGTGACCACCTTGAAGTTCTTGGCGGCGTGGACGATCTCGCCCTGGTCCGGGTTCGGGGAAAGGAACTTCAGGGCGGTGGCGACGTCCTTGAAGGCCATGCGTACATCGGGCCGCGCATGCTTGCCGGCGCGCGACCGAATGCGGCCATTCCTGAACTCGATGGTGCGACCGATGCTTTGATCCATGAGCCCGATCCACGCGACGAGATTGCGCTCCTTGAGGCGATCGCGGTAGGCGGGGAAGCGGCGCGCCGTCAGGTCCAGAACCTTGGGCAATGCAAAAAGAATGGTCTTGAGAGCCTGTCGTTTCATCGTTCGATCCAAAGTGTTGCTTCCATGCGGGGGGCTGGCATCGGGACGCACCCGCTAGAACGTGTAAGCGACGTTCAGGAAGACGTTGACGGGATTGAGTCGGAGCGTCGATGTGGAAACGATCTGCGTGCCGGTCGCGGTCTGTCCGTATAACGTGAGGTGGGTCTTCACCGGCATGTAGCCGACGGAAGCACCGACCGACCAATGTTTGGTCATCGCGTAACTCGCCCCGAGCTCGAACACCGGGTTCCACGATGAACTGAGTGTCGCGCGCGCCGAGCCGCCCGGCCCGAAGCTGTCGGTGACGAACTGGCGATTGGTCGCCCGAACCTGGGTGAACCACGTGTAGTTGACGCCAAGTCCTACGTACGGACGGAATTTCGATTCAGCTGAAAACAGGTGATATCGAAGTTCGACGGCGGGCGGCATCGGCCTTGTCGTGCCGAGGGTTCCGTACTTCTGCAACGTCCCGTCACCGACCAGATTGACTGTCAGTGGCAGTCCGAACAGCATGGCGACACCAATGTTGTCGGTGACGTAGTACTCGGTGGTGATGCCCATCGTATCCGTCGAGCTGGCATGCGCCCCGGTACCACCCATTTGCTGATTCACCGTTACGCCGCCGACACTTTGCACGGTCAGGGGCGTCGCGTCGCCCTGGGGCGCGACGTGCAGCCATCCAACCGAAGTAGTGATGCTTCCGGCCGTCTGCGCATCTGCGTTGTCGGCAAGTGCAGCCGTGCAGATGCAAACCATCGCACCTGCGAAACTCGTCGTTCGCCTCAATTTCATTTTGCGTCTCCTCTGTCTCGGTCCGATTAAAGAACTACAGTTGATTTGGATACCTTATTGATAGTGACAAGCCGCTCTCGGAATTTGTGTTGTCGCGGCTAGTCACGCGCCTCCGTCACCGCAGATCTGTTGCTGCCGGACCGGACGACCGAATGGGTTCCGCTGCGAACGAGATCGAAAACGCAAACGGAAAACGCCCCAGCACGAAGCGCGCGGCAGTCTCGAGCCCGGGATTGCTCAGCTCGACCGAGACCGACATTCCGCCGGAATCACTGGTCGAGACGTCGACTGATGCGCCGGGCGCTCCGCCCTGGTCCAATGCCGCGCGGAGTGCGTCACTCGTCTCGCGGCGCTTGAGTTCGGGTTTGAATATCTTGCCGACGCCGGTGAGCGGGATCGCCTCGACGATTCGGACGTGCTTCGGCAGGGCGGCGCGTTCAGCGATCTCCTGCTGCATGAACACTTCCAGATCGTGTTCGCTAGCCGTCATGCCCGGCTTGAGCTGAACATACGCGACCGGCAACTCGCCGGCATAGGCATCGGGGCGCCCGATCGCCGCTGCGACCTGGACTGCCGGGTGTCGATGCAGCGGTTCCTCGATCGTCGCCGGGTCGATATTGTGTCCGCCGCGGATGATCAACTCCTTCTTGCGGCCGGTCAGCCAGAAGTAACCGTCGATGTCGCAGCGGCCGAGGTCGCCCGTGTTGAGCCAGCGCTTGCCGTCGCCGAGATCGAGCCACAGGGCCTCGTTCTGGTCGGCACGCGTGTAGCCGGTGAACACGTTCGGCCCGGAGATGACGAGCAACCCCTCTTCGTTCGCTGCGCAGTCGCGCAGATACCGTCCCGCATCGTCCACGACGACCGCCTTCATCGCCTGGAAGGGGATGCGAAGCCCGATTGATCCCAGCCGACGCTCGCCGTTCGGCGGGTTGACGCTGCTCACGCACGTTCCTTCGGTCAGGCCGTAACCTTCGAGAATCCGGATGCCCGTTTTTTCCTGGAAGGACCTGAAGACGCCGACCGGCATCGGCGCGGCACCGCACAGGCCGTATTCGAGCGAGTCGATGACATGATCCTCGGAGGGAATGTCGAGCAGCGAAGCATAAAGCGTCGGGACGCCACTGAAGAAATTGATGTGATGATGTTCGACGATTTCCCAGAAGCGTTTGACGACGCCGTCGCCCCGGTAACCCTGCGGTGTGCCGAGCACGACATGGGCACCGCGCGAGAAAGGCAGGAGGCCGGTCACCATCGCGGCGTTGACGTGAAAGAGCGGCAAGCCGCAAAAAGTCGTTTTGCCGGGGCCGATACTGTCGCCGAAGAACCGGCCGGCGCTCCAGGCATTCGCCACTTCGTTGCCATGACTGCGCATCGCGATTTTCGGCAACCCGGTGGTTCCACCGGTACAGAAGTAAGAGGACATGTCGCCGGGTCGAATGCGGCGCGCACTGTCGAGCGCCGTACCGGATTCCTGCGCGATTGCCGTACCGAAGTCGTGGATCTGGATGTGCGCAGGCACGGCGCTGCGCAAACCGCCAGCGCCGTACAACTGCGCACACGCGTCGTGCTGGAGCGTGCGTGCCGCCGACTGCGCCATGCCCCGCACGCGATCGGCCAGGTTGACCAGCACGAGATGCCGCAGCGGCTCGACCTCATGAAGGATGTCCGCGACTTTTTGCCAGAGATCGGTCCCGGGAAATGGCGCGAGCGTCACGAGCACGCTGGCGCCGGCGGCTTTGAGCAGCTGACCGATCGCTTCGCCTTCAAGCAGCGGATTGATCGCGCATACGATGCCGGTTGCCTGTCCGCCCCAGATCACAAAATGCGTTTCGGGCAGATTGGGCAGCACATAAGCGATCACCGACTGCGAATTCACACCGAGGCGCGCGAACATGTTGGCCGTGCGCGTGATGTCACGGACCAGCTCGCGATAGGTCCAGCACTCGGCGTCGCGGTGCGCGTCGGCGGTCATGAAAAAGGAGAGGGCGGGGGCGGACGGATCGATGGCCGCACCGGCGCAGATCATCTCGTACGTGCTGGCCGGAAGGTCCGGCGGAAGGCCCGGCGCTTCGATCGCCAGCACGTCGTCTTGGGTCGCGATGCCGTTCATGCTGCTTCGTCCACGATCTCGTTACGTTGCACGCCCAGGTCGATCGATCCGTCGCGGCTCGCGATCCGGGCTTCGACGATGTCTCCGGCCTTCAGATACTGCGCTCGCCCCGCCTGCACCTTCATGAACATCTTCCATTTGACGGATTCCGGGAAAAGCGCGACGGCCCGCTGCTTGAACGGCGACGGGATGCTGAGTGCGCAGCCGGCCGGCGTGCCGGTCGCGAGCAGGTCGCCGGCGCGAAGGTCGTGCACGCCCGACAACTCGGTCAACGTTTCCGCCGGACCGTAGACGAGGTTCGATGTCGAGTCCTGCTGGCGCACCGCGCCGTTGACGGTCAACGTCAGGTCGAGCGCCTTCAGCTTCGGGAAGTCATGCCGCTCGAGCAGGCACAGATAGGGGCCGACCGGGCCGAACGTCCGGAAGCTCTTGCCCTTGTAGAACTGCATCTGCGGGATCTGGACATCGCGCGCGGAATAGTCGTTGACGATCACGGTGCCGGCGACATAGTCGTGCAGGTTCGCGTCCGTGATCTGCTGATGAGACGTGATGTCGCGTTTGAGGATGAGGCCGAGCTCGATTTCGTAGTCGAGAAACCGGACGTGCCGGGGTTTCACGACTCGTGAGTCGGCGGCGACGATGCAACTCGTCGCCTTCGTGAAGATCATGTTGAACTTTTTCGCGTCCGGATCCATGCCGGATTCGATCATGTGCCGACGGTAATTCGCCCCCTGGCAAACGAACTGCTGGTTGGCGGTCACCGGTGGCAGCCACTCCACGTCCGACTCCGGAATCGTCGGTCCGTCGAGCGAGACGAGTCGTTCAACCGGATTCGCCGCGAGAAAGCTCGCGGTTGTCTCGAAGTCGCCGGGAATCGGCGTGACGGCGCCGTTGGCGACCACGCCCCATTGGGCGCGGCCATGATGCCGGAAGTGCAGGACATGCAGTGACATGAATGATCTCTCGTGAGTCGAATGGGCGGTTGGGGATCAGGCGAACAGCTTCGCCAGGGTCAGCAGCTTGCTGACCGTCAGATCGGGACTGCGGCGCAGGTTGCGGAACAGCGCCGCGATGCTCGACGGCGTGAGCCGGGGCTTCGTGAAGCTGCGCGGCATCGTCGGGCCCCACTGCGCCATCGCTTCGCGACTGACCGCGTGCACGCCCGTCGGCTCGTCGGCCGTGAACAGGTCGCCGTCGCAATAGTGTTCGTGCTTGTCGCCCCACGGGTCCTGCCAATAGTCGAAGATCTGGCTGCCGAGAATGTGCCGGCCGATGCCCCACGCGTGTGCCCATCCGTTGTCGTGCAGCATGCGCTGGCCCATGCCGACGGCATCGGCGTCGACCAGTTCGTACGCGCTATGGCTATAAGTCGGCACGAACCCCTGGGCGAGCGCGAGCGTATGGTGGTCGGCCGGCCGGTCGCCGAGATCGAGCCGCATGAAGGCAACCGCGGGTGAGCCGTCCGGCAGCACCTGGACATCGCTGGGGATGAACCCGAAATGTCGCGTGTACCACGCGCAGGTTTCCTGGTAGTCGGCGAGTTCGAGCACGACGTGTCCGAGCCGAATGACTTCAGGCGCGCTCGCCGGCGGCCGCTGCGTTTCGTTGATCCGCAACGGCGTGTCGACCGAGTTGAATGAAAGCGCGGCACGGTGCGGCAACGTGTCGGCCCGGGTCTGGCCGGCAATCGCGTCGACCCGAAAACCCGACGGATCGGCGAGCCGCACCCGGAGGCCGCCGCCTGGCCAATCCGATGCCTCGATCTCCGACGCGCCAGGGATTTTGGCGAGCGCCTCGAGATCGGCACGACTGTCGACCTGCAATCCGAAGCCTACAAAGCGGGCCTTCGGCGCGTGGCGAACGACATAACAGAAGTGTGCGCTGCCGGTTCCGCGCAGCAGCAATTGCGTGTCATCCCGCAGCACCGTTCGGAGACCGAAATCGTTGAGAAAGTGCTCTGCTTCGTCGAGATCGGGGCGATCGAAGATCAGATAGGCGAGCGCCGATGCCTTCGATGTGGGGTGCGGGTGGCGAGCCGGTTGTGTGGTGGTCAGTTTCATGGCGGATGACAATCAGGCAGGTCGAATGACAATCGCGAAGGCGGGCGCCGTCGCATCGAGGGGCTTGCCGCGCAACGGCGGGCATGCAATCTCACCGTCGCAGGACATCACTGGCCGGACCATGAATGTCGCGAGGTCGCTCGTCGATTTCGCATGGGAGCGGCGCGCCTCGCCGCCGGCGCCGTGACTGGCCGAAAAATGGCCCGATGCGGCGCCGACCGGCGTGAATCCTGCGATCAATACGCCGAGCATCGATGGCAGCCCGCACTTCGGCGACGCGTGCGAGCTGTTGTGAATGGACGCGCTGGCGCCCGTGTGCATGTGTGTCTCCACCGTATCTCCATTCGTCGTTCGATCGGTTCTCGAGGCCGTGTTCTGCCGTCCTTGATGACATTAAAATCATAGATGATGACTTTGTCAATGTAGACATTTGAATCTATACTTGGGCACGAACAAGGATCGAAAACGTCATGACGAATACACCGAGCCGCCGGACACCAAAGCGCTCCGCTCCGGAAGCATCCAGTCCCGCGGTCGCCGAAGAGCGCGAGCCGCGTGGCGCGCGCCGCAAGCGGGAGACCCGTGCCCGCCTGCTGGATGCCGCGCTCAGGCTGATGGCGGAGAAGGGCATGGAAGGCGTTGCCATCAACGAAATCACCGAGGCCGCCGACGTCGGCTTCGGCTCGTTCTACAACCACTTCGAATCGAAGGAGGCGATCTACGCGACCCTCGTGGAATCGGTATTCGAGGAGTTCGCGGATTCGCTCGATCGCCTGGCCAGCGGCTTGTCCGACCCGGCGGAGATCATTTCCGTCTCGGTGCGACATACGCTGATGCGCGCGCGGCGCGAGCCGGTGTGGGGACACTTCCTGATACGCGAGGGCTTTTCGGCGCGCGTCCTGACGCTTGGCCTGGGTCAACGCCTGCTGCGGGACATGGAGCGCGGTATCGCCGAGAAACGCTTCGTGGTCGCCGACCCATTCGTCGGCTTCCTTTCGGTTGGCGGTACGGTGCTGACCGCGATTGCCGCCGAACTCAACTTCGTCGCTCCGGGCGCACCGGCTGCCGGTGTCCTGAAGGAACTCGGCTTCAACGGAGAGCATTTTCCGGAACGCACGGCGGCGACGCTGCTGCATACGCTGGGGCTCAAGCGTGCGGAAGCCGAGAAGATCGCAAGCCGGCCGCTGCCCGTTGTGGATGCGGCCGAGACGGCGCAGTGACGTAATGGGGTGACGCAGGCGGCGGCCAAGCCACCCCGAGCGCTCGTGCGGTACCCGTCAGCCGACGGGGGCGATGCGACGCCTGCGCTGTTCAGCCGGCGCTTGTCGAAGTGGAATAGCGCGCGGCGATGTCGTGGGCGTCATTTCGGACGCAACCCACGCGGGCGTCGCATGAAAGACCGGCTTCGCGACTATCCCGCGAATACCGACGACTACCTCACACGCAGTTTCTTGCAGTGCCGGACGGTGACTACCGACGAGCGTATCGCTGTCTTTGGAGCGTTTTCCCGGATCTCGCCGTGGCAAGTCGGCGTTTGCCGGTCGTGCGCCTGGCGCGCGCTCCATCTCGCATCAATCAGGACCTGCGAACCTGGCGACGATTGGCATCGCCGAATCGAGATGGCAACACGCTATACAGGGAAGGTCCTCGTCGTGCCGGTCACCATGCACGTCGATCGCGCTCGGCCGGCGCGTTACCTGGATTGAAGGCATACCGCGAAACTCGTCGCCGACGGCTGAGGCCCGGCGATCGTCATCGAGCATGACGCTTCGTGCCGGACCGAGCATTCCCGAAACGGTCAGATCGCGGGCTGCGCCTGGGCCTGCATCCGTGCCTGTCCGCGTTCGAGCAGTGATGCAACGGGCGTTTCAATCGGCGGCAATGCCGTTTCGACCAACTTTTCCGCCTCGAGGTGCCCGACGCCCAGTGCGCGCAGAATTGCTGCGACCACGGGCTCCGGAACGACGTTTTGCGGGCCTTCATTGGTGATTCTGAGGATCGTCGCGAGTGCGGTTCCGGCGATCACGTCGAGTGCGGTTCCGACGCCGACATCGCTGAAACGTCCCAGCGCCAGCCCCTGTTCGATGTGGGGTGGCAGGAACACGTAAATCAGGCTGCTCGGCCCCGCCGAATGCAAGCCGGCCGCGCAAATGAAGCGCGCCAGCAGCGGATACGCGCGCGCGGCGTGCAGGAACATGCGCACACCGCACGCGATGCGCAGCGCCGGATCCCCATAGCCGTGGACTTCCGTTTCGATCAGGCGCAGCAACTCGTCGTTCAGCTCCTGCGTCACTGCCGCGAGCAGATCCTCGTTGGTGCGGAAGTACTTGTAGAACGTGCCCTGCGATACGTCCGCGGCCGCAATGACGTCCTGGATGACGCTTGCGCCGACGCCCTTTTCTGCGAACACCAGCATCGCACTTTCGATCAGCCGGGCACGCATGCGCTCGCGACGCTCTGCCGCCACACGGGTCCGATGGTCAACGGTCGTTTCATTCATGGCGGAATTATAAGGCGACGCAGCAGGCGCTCCGAGGCGCTAGGTGAAAACGAGAATATTGTCATGATGACAACTATCTCATTATTAACACCAAGCAAGTTCGATCAACCGTCTGGAGCGACCACGCCGTGAATGCCCCGTCCATGACTCACGCAATGATTCAACGTACCGTTCGGGTCGGTGCGCGGACCATTTCCTTTACCGAAGCAGGCGAGGGGCCGGTGGTGCTCATGCTCCACGGCGGCGGCCCCGGCGCTTCCGGCATGTCCAATTACGCCCGCAATGTCGGCGCGCTCGCATGCGTCCACCGGGTCGTCGTGCCCGACATGCCGGGCTACGGCAAATCGACGAAGGGGCTGGATCGCGGCGATCCGTTCGGCGACCTGACGGCGAGCATGCTCGGCATGCTCGATGCGTTGCGCATCGAGCGCGCGCACGTCCTCGGCAACTCGCTCGGCGGGGCATGTGCGTTACGCATGGCGATCGAGCGTCCGGCCGCGGTGGGGCGCCTCGTGCTGATGGGGCCCGGCGGCGTGGACACGACGCGCGCATTGCCCACGCCCGGCCTCAAACGTCTGCTGAACTATTACAAGGGCGAAGGCCCGACACTGCAAAAGCTCGCGGCGTTCATCCGGGGCGACCTCGTCTACGACGGCAGCCTGGTATCCGATGCGACGCTCCAGGAGCGCTTTCAGTCCAGCATCGATCCGGAGGTCGTCGCCAGCCCGCCGTTGCTCGGGCCCAAAGGCATTCCGAATTTCAGGAATCTCGATTTCACGCGCGATCCGCGCCTGGCCGCCGTACAGAATCCGACGCTCGTGCTGTGGGGAACGGAGGACAAGGTCAATCGACCAAGCGGCGCACGCTCGCTGCAGCGGCGCATGCCGAACTGCGACGTGCACCTGTTCAGCAAGACCGGCCACTGGGTGCAGTGGGAGCGCGCCGACGAATTCAACGCGATGGTGGTGGCGTTTCTGGCCGAGGACCGCGTTGACGCGCGCGTCGTCCGCCGCGTCTGATCCGGAGCGCGTCGCCATGCCTACCATCGCCAGTTCGCCGGCCGCGCCCGACAGCTTGTTCGGTCGCGTGCATCTCGGCTATTTGCTGATCCAGTCCGTCCGCCTGGACGCATGGAGCACGTTCGTCACCGAGGGGCTCGGGCTGCATGCGGATCGTCCGCTACGCACGGTGCTCGCGTGTCGGATCGATGCGCACCAGCGCCGATTGATTATCCACGAGGGGCAAGCGGAAGACGTCACCGCGATCGGCTGGCAACTGGCCGATGACGCGGCGTTGCAGCTCGTGCTCGCGCGGCTGTCCGCGCTCGGCATCGATGTCCGGGAGGGCAGCGCGAATGAAGCCGCGCTGCGAGGCGTGCAGCGATTCTGGTACTTCACCGGACCGAAGCGGCTGCGCACCGAGCTGTTCACCGATGCGGTGCTGAGCGATTCGCCATTGCAGATGAAGGCGAGCGGATTCGTGACCGGCGCATCCGGCCTGGGGCACGTCGCGATCACGACGCGTCGGCCGGAAGCGATGCAGGCGTTCTGGAAGAAGGTGTTCGACGCACGCTTGTCGGACGAGATCGAGGACAAGATCGACGGCCTGAATCTCGACTTCGCGTTTCTTCGACTGAACGAGCGCCACCATTCGCTTGCAACCGCGTCGACGCGCGGCATCCGTATGAATCCGCTGCGCACGCAGATCCACCACCTGAATCTTCAGTGCGTATCGCTGGACGACGTGACTCAGGCCTACTTGCGATGCCGGTCGATGGGATACCCGATCGCCAATACGATCGGCCAGCATCCGAACGACCGCGAGCTGTCGTTCTACGTTCGGACACCGTCGGGCTTCGAGATTGAACTGGGCTGGAACCCGATCGTGGTGGACGAGCGCGCGTGGCGCACGACGACCTACCAGGGGATCAGCCTGTGGGGCCATCGCCCGGAGAACCTGACCTTGCGCGGCCGGCTGGGCCGTGCCCGGCGCGCGTTCGCATCGCTGCTGCATCCGGAATTCATCATCCAGGGAGACCAAACATGAACGCAGTGCATCAGGACGATGCGTGCGACGTCGCTATCGTGGGGCTCGGACCGACCGGCCTCGTGCTTGCGCACCTGCTCGGCCAGGCTGGCCATCGCGTCGTGGTGCTCGAGCGCGAGCCGGTGTTTTACGGCAATGCCCGCGCTGTTTATACCGACGACGAATGCATGCGGATCTTCCAGCATCTGGCGGTAGCCGACGAATTGCAGGCACGGATGATGATGGAAACGCCGGTGCAGCTCGTGCGCCCCGACGGCACGCCGATCACGCAATACATGCCGCGCAAGCGGCCGCTCGGCTGGCCGATCATCAACTTCTTCTACCAGCCGTATCTCGAAACGACGCTGTCGGACACGCTGTCGCGCTATCCGAACGTCACGATCCGGCGCGGGCGCGAAGTCGTCGATTTCTCGCAGGACGCCGACGGCGTCGGCATCGTGCACCAGGCCACGCGTGAAGCGCGCTTCAGCGATGCGACGGATGCGCGCACGAGCATGAACAACGATCCCGACGTGCAGTCGTTGCGGGCGCGGTACATGGTCGGCGCGGACGGCGGGCGCAGCATCGTTCGCACGCGGCTCGGCATCGACATGGCCGGCAAGAGCTTTCCCGAGCCGTGGCTCGTCGTGGACATCGAGCGCAAGCCGGGTACCGACGCGCTGCGTCACCTGCCGTACTTCAATTTCGTCGTCGACCCGAAGCTGCCGGTCGTGAGCTGCGTTCAGCCCGACAAGTTCCACCGCTTCGAATTCATGCTGATGCCCGGTGAAACGAAAGAGAACATGGAACGGCCGGAGACGGTGCGCGCGTACCTGTCCCGGTTCGTCGACCCGGACCAGTTCGTCGTCAAGCGCAAGCTCGTCTATACGTTCAACGCGCTGATCGCGGCCAAATGGCGGGTCGGCCGCGTGCTGCTCGCAGGCGACGCGGCACACATGACGCCGCAGTTCATGGGGCAGGGGGCCAGTTCCGGCGTGCGCGATGCGTACAACCTCGGATGGAAGCTCGACCTCGTGCTGCGCGGCGCCGCCGGCGACGCACTGCTGGACACCTATCAGTCAGAGCGCCACGCGCACGCCAAGGCGATGATCGACGTGTCCGTGCTGCTCAAGAACGTCGTGTCCGTGCGCAATCCGCTGGGCACGCTCGTGCGCGACACCTCGCTCGCGGTCATCCGGATGATCCCTCCGCTCAAGCGCTGGTTCCAGGAGGGGGGCTTCAAGCCGGCGCCGGTCTATAAAAAGAACGCGTACGTCGGTTTGCCGCGGCGGCGCCGCAACGGCCCGGAGGGCGCGCTCGCCCCGCAACCCGACGTGCGCCGGTTCGACGGCGCGAGGCAACGGATGGACGACGTGCTCGGGCGCGGGTTTTCGCTCGTCGGCCTGAACGTCGATCCCTCCCGGTATCTGGACGATGCGTCCGCCGAAGCGCTGCAGGCATTGTCGGTACGGTACGTCACGCTCTATCCGTATGGCGGGCGTCCGCAAGGGCTCGAAGGCGTCGAACGCGACAACCGCAACGGCGGCGCAACCGAGGTCGAGGACATCGACGGCAACATGATCGCGTGGTTCGCGAAGGCCGGGTTTCGCGACAAGGCCGTGGCGATCCTGCGGCCCGACCGGTTCGTATTCGCCGTCGTACCCGTGACCGAACTCGAACGCGCCGTGACGCGCCTGCGCGACCAGCTCGGTGTGCCGAACACCCGCAGCGGCACCCGCGCGGCCGTGCCGGCCGAGGCATCGTCGCTCGCCAGGGCCGCCTGAATTCCGACTCTCTCGTTCCATCAATCATGTCACCATTGCCCGATCACTCCCGTATTCACGCCGCCGCCGACGCGTTGCGCAATGCGCGCGCGACGCGCATCCCGATCGAACCGATTGCCGAGCGGTTCGGCATTGCCGGGGTCGCTGCCGCGTATGCGGTGGCCGAAACGAACACGGCGGCGCGGATCGCTGCCGGCGCGCGCATCGTCGGCAGGAAAATCGGCTTGACGTCGCGCGCGGTGCAGCGGCAACTCGGTGTCGATCAGCCCGACTTCGGCGTGCTGTTCGACGACATGGCGCATCTCGACGGCGACGATGTGCCGATGAATCGCCTGCTGCAACCGAAGATCGAGGCCGAGATCGCATTCGTCGTCGGGCGCGATCTCGACGACGACGCGCCGAGCTATGGCCGCGTACTGTCATCGCTGGCCTATGCGCTGCCGGCGCTCGAGATCGTCGACAGCGCAATCGCCGATTGGCGGATCACGCTCGAGGACACCGTCGCCGACAACGCGTCGTGCGGCGCATACGTGCTCGGTCATCAGCCCATTGCACTCGGCCGGCTTTCGCTCGGCGAACTAGGAATGACGATGACGAAACAGGATGCAGTGGTATCGACAGGCGTCGGCGCCGCCTGTCTCGGCCATCCGTTGCGCGCGGTTTACTGGCTCGCCTGCACGATCGCGCGTCACGGACAGAGGCTGCGCGAGGGCGACGTGATCCTGTCCGGCGCGCTCGGCCCGATGGTGGCGGTGGCGAGCGGGGACGTCATTCGAGCGCAGATCGGCGCGCTTGGCAGCGTGCATTGCCGCCTGGGCGAAGGAGCGTCGCGATGAGCAGGAAACTCAAGGTCGGTATCGTCGGCAGCGGCAACATCGGCACGGATCTGATGATCAAGATCCTGCGGCACGGCGAACACATCGAGATGGGCGCGATGGTCGGCATCGACGCGGCGTCGGACGGGCTGCGGCGTGCGGCCCGGATGGGTGTCGCCACGACGCACGAAGGCGTCGAAGGGCTTGCGCGGATGCCTGGCTTCGACGACATCGACATCGTGTTCGACGCGACGTCGGCGTCGGCCCACGCGCACAACGATGCGCTCCTGCGTGCGTTCAAGCCCGGCATCCGCATGGTCGACCTGACGCCGGCAGCTATCGGCCCGTACTGCGTACCGGTGGTGAACGGCGAGCGCCATCTGGATGCGCCCAACGTCAACATGGTGACGTGCGGAGGACAGGCGACGATCCCGATGATCGCGGCGGTGTCGCAGGTCGCCAACGTTCACTACGGCGAGATCGTCGCATCGATCTCGAGCAGGAGCGCAGGGCCGGGTACCCGCGCCAATATCGACGAATTCACCGAAACGACGGCGCGCGCGATCGAAACCGTCGGTGGCGCCGCGAGAGGCAAGGCCATCATCGTGCTCAATCCGGCCGAGCCGCCGCTCATGATGCGCGATACGGTGTACGCCCTCAGCGATTTCGCCGACGAAGCGCGCATCGAAGCCTCCGTCGCGCGAATGGTGGAAGCGGTGCAGTCGTATGTGCCGGGCTATCGCCTGAAACAGCGCGTGCAGTTCGATCGCATCGAATCCGATCGGCCGATCCGCATTCCGGGCGTCGGCGAACGCATGTCGGGCCTCAAGACTTCGATCTTCCTCGAAGTCGAGGGGGCCGCCCACTACCTGCCCGCCTACGCCGGCAACCTCGACATCATGACGAGCGCAGCCATGGCGATGGCCGAACGGGTCGCCGCCCGCATGCTGCGCGACGCAACGTGAGATTCCCGACCATGGACAAGAAGATTTACATCTCCGACGTGACATTGCGCGACGGCAGCCACGCGATTCGCCACCAGTACAGCATCGCGCAGGCGCGGCAAATCGCCATGGCGCTCGACGCTGCGCGGGTCGATTCGATCGAAGTCGCGCATGGCGACGGCCTGCAGGGCGGCAGCTTCAACTACGGTTTCGGCGCACACACGGATGTCGAATGGATCGAAGCGGTCGCCGGTGCCGTCACCCACGCGAAGGTCGCCACGCTCCTGCTGCCCGGTATCGGCACCGTGCACGATCTGCGCGCCGCGTACGACGCTGGCGCACGCATCGTGCGGGTCGCCACGCATTGCACGGAAGCCGACATTTCCCGTCAACACATCGAATCCGCGCGTGAGCTCGGCATGGAGGCCGTGGGCTTCCTGATGATGAGTCACATGCACACGCCCGTCGGGCTCGCCGAGCAGGCGAAGCAGATGGAAAGCTATGGCGCGACGTGCTGCTACGTCGTGGATTCCGGCGGCGCGATGAACATGAACGACGTGCGCGATCGCGTCCGCGCGTTCAAGGACGTGCTGAAACCGGAAACGGAGGTGGGCATTCACGCGCATCACAACCTGAGTCTCGGTGTGGCGAACTCGATCGTCGCCGTCGAGGAGGGCTGCGATCGCGTCGACGCGAGCCTGGCGGGGATGGGGGCCGGGGCGGGGAACGCGCCGCTCGAGGTATTCATCGCGGCGGCCGAGCGCCTTGGTTGGCGTCACGGTACGGATCTGTACCGGCTGATGGATGCGGCGGACGAAATCGTTCGGCCGCTGCAGGATCGCCCGGTGCGCGTCGACCGCGAAACGCTCGCGCTCGGTTATGCCGGGGTGTACTCCAGCTTCCTGCGCCATGCCGAACTGGCCGCCCGAAAGTATGGCCTCGGCACGGTCGATATCCTCGTCGAGCTGGGGCGACGCGGCATGGTGGGTGGGCAGGAAGACATGATCGTCGATGTTGCGCTGGATCTGTCGAACGCACGGGCCGCATCCGGGCATGCGACGTAGCGACTGATTCGTTTTGCGCGAAGACGCGCCTGAATAATATTTTGTCATCCATATCAATGTTTCGCGCCGGAGCAGATCGTGCACCGAATCGACGTCCATCATCATTTCGTTCCGCCGGCCTATCGCGACGCAATGTCCAGGCATGGCATACAGAAGGTCGCCGGCGCGGCGTTGCCGGAATGGCATGCGCAAGCGTCGCTCGACGTGATGAACGTGAACGGGATTCAGGCGGCACTGCTGTCGATCTCGGCGCCGGGCGTGTATTTCGGCGACGTCGAAGAGGCACGCACGCTCGCTCGTCAATGTAACGAATATTCGGCGCAGCTCTGCGATGCGCATCCCGGCCGCTTCGGTTCGTTCGCGGTTCTGCCGATGCCGTTTACCGAACTGGCCTGCGCGGAAGCCGTTCATGCGCTCGACGTGCTGAAGGCGGACGGCGTCGTGCTGCTCGGCAGTACGGAAGGAAAGTTTCTCGGCGCACCGGAATTCGACGAACTGATGGCCGAACTCGATCGTCGGCAGGCCGTCGTGTTCGTGCATCCGAACCTGCATCGGACAAGCGAGGCGCTCGGGCTGGGTGCGCCGGGATTCCTGATCGAATTCCTGTGCGATACGACGCGCGCGGCGGTCAATCTGCTGCTGACGGGGACGCTGGCGCGTTACCCGAACATTCGCTGGATTCTCGCGCATGCGGGCGGATTCCTGCCTTACGTCGCGTGGCGCGTGTCGCTGGCCAACCTGATGCCGGAATACCTTGCTGCGGTACCGGCCGGCGTGCTCACGACCATTCGTCGATTCCACTTCGACACGGCATTGTCGCCAGCCGCGTATCCGCAGGCCGCATTGCGCGAACTGGTCGAGCCGACGCAGATCCTCTTCGGCAGCGATTTCCCGTTCGCGCCGGCACCGGTCACCGCCATGCAGCGCGACACGCTCGAACGGTCGCCCGTTTGGGATACCGACGCGCGCGCCGGCATCGAGCGCGGCAACGCATTGCGCCTGTTCCCGCGTTTTGCCGGCGGCGCGGAGCGTGTCGCCGGTACGCCCTCGGCCGAGGACGGCCCGCTGGCGTCGCTCAGGCGCGCGGCTGCCGGCGCGGGCGTCCGGTTGATCGACCGGCTCAGAGACCGCTGAATCCCGTTTCGTCCGGAACCCTGGACGCGCATGCCGGGCGGATGACCTCCGTCCGGCGGCGACGCATGCCGCCGTTCCCCGGCGGCGCCATCCTGCACATCACAACAATCGGAGACACCATGAAGCATACGAGCGCGGCAATTCTTCTGTCGATCGCGGCGATGTCGTGCGCCCGCGCACAATCGGCCGGTCAGTGGGTCATGAACGCCGGATGGCTGCACATGGCGCCGCAGGATTCGAGCGAGCCGCTGACGGTCAACGCGCTCGGGCGCTCGGGCACGGTGGCGGGTAGCGGCGCGAGCGTGGCCGATACCGATACGTTCGCGCTGACGGCGACCTATTTCGTCACGGATCACGTCGCAGTCGAGACGATCCTGGGCATTCCGCCGAAATTGCATCTGAGCGGCACGGGCTCCCTGTCGTCGCTCGGCGAACTGGGGACGGCTCGCGCATGGAGCCCGGCGATTCTCGCGCAATATCATTTCGGCGAACCGTCGGCCCGCTTTCGGCCATACGTCGGCGCGGGTCTCACCTATGTATGGTTCAGGGACGTACAGCTGAGCAACAAGGTCGCGAGCGGCGCATTCCTGTATTCGCCGACGCTCGGCAATCGCCTGGAGGGCCCCACGTCGGTGGCGCTGAGCCATTCCTTTGCGCCGATCGTCAACGCCGGGCTCACGTACAACATCGATCCGCACTGGTCGGTCGGCGTGTCGGTCGCCTACGTGTGGCTGTCGACGAAAGCCGACCTGAGCACGCGATCCGCGGTCGGAACCGTGACCAGTTCGACGCGGATCAAGATCGATCCGATCACGACTTTCGTGTCGGTCGGGTATCGGTTCTGAACGGGATCAAGCGGCTGGCGCCCATTCGACAGCCAGCCTTTGCGGAAGGCCGGCGTCCGCCATTGTGCGGATACTCGTTCGGGACGGTCGGATTGATGGACCGGGCGGCCGCCCGAACGGCGCGCATCACGGTGTCTTGCGTCGGCTCGTCGTAACGTGCGTATTACGCACCGGCACGCATCAGTGCGACGCCGAGCACTGCCGCGCATTCGGCCGACGATGGCATGCGCTCCGAGGTGTCCGCCGCACCGCTCGCCGAAGCAGGCTCGGCGTGCAGCCGGTCGACGATCTGCCGGATCCCGGCATCGCGCAGCGCGTACAGGTGCACCTCGACCCACAGCGGGAAACATTCCCAGCCGGCGGCGATGTCCGCGGAGCCGGCGGTGCGGGAGCCTCGGTGCTCATGCGCTGCCGGCCGCATTTTCGCCAGTAATTTCGGGCGGTCGCGACGCAGGATTTCGATCAACAGCTCGCGCTTGTGCCCGAAGTTCGCATAGAACGCGCCGCGCGTATAGCCAGCACGCTCGACGATATGCTCGACGGTCGTATCGGCGAAGCCCTTCGCGATGAAGCATTCGCGAGCGGCGGCGATGAGCCGTTCGCGGGTGTCGAGCCGGCGCTGCATGCGGGTCAGGCGGGCGGTTTTCATCCTGTGCTGTCCGTGCGGTGGAAATGATTGAAGTGGCGCGACGTCGCGCCGCGGGAAATGTCGCGTCGTCACGGCGCAGATTCAATCGTCGAGCGCGTCCGGCGCACCGCGATCGACAGCGGGGGGCGCGATCGGGCGCCCGGGTGCGCCCGCGCGGCAATCGGCCGGCGGCGCGGCGTGCGCGGCCGCCGCGCGAATGCCCGCGGCGATCCCGAGCGCGAGCGCATCGAGCGCGCGACGCTGCGCGTCGACGAGTGCTTCGTAGCCCGTCGACGCACCGGACCGAACGATGCTGCGGCACGTCAGTGCCGGCTGTCTGGACCCGGAACTCACACTCCATGTCGCATCGAGCAGCACGTGCGATGCCGGCCAGGATTCGATTCGCTGGACGTCCACCGCGACCCGGTAGACGGGCGCGCCGTCCGGGTGGGCGACGCGATGAACATCGATCGTGCCGAGCCGGGACGCGACGCGCGTCGACAGTCCGCCGCGCATCTCGTCGCCGAGCGGCGCGGCCCAGCGCTCCTGCTCCAGGATGTCGGTCCGATCGGGGCCGCGTTGCACGACGAGCCGGCTGCCGTCCGCAGGCGCCGCAACGTGCACGGCCTGGATGTCGATCAGCCAGGCGGGATGCGCGGCGGTGGCCTCAACACCCGCATCGTCTGTCACCGCGAGGGTATGGAAATGCACCGGCGGCGACGCGCACGCGCTCAGCACCGCGAGTGCGACGCACGTCGCGATGCGCGCCGGCATACGGAGACGACCAAACGAACGCGCTTTCATTGGCGGTCCCCCTTCTTGCCGAACAGCAGCGATTCGGGATGACGTTCCAGATAGTCCGCAAGCGCATTCAACGACTGCAGCGTTTGCGTGAGCGACTGCATCGCCTCATGAACGTCCGACTGCATCGGCGAATTCTGCCCCAACGTCGACTCTGCCGCGCTGAACGTGCGTTGCGCGGCGGCCAGCGTGTCGCGCGCCTGCGGCACGACCTGCTCATCGAGGTGACCGAACAACTGGTTCGCATGCGCGAGCGCGCCGTTCAGATTGTTGCCGATCCGGTCGAACGGCACCTGATCGAGCTTGCGCGCGATGTCGGCGATCTGCACCTGCAGTTCGTCGAGCGTGTTGGGCACGGTCGGCAGTTCCACCGGCGTGCGGCGCGCGTCGACGCTCGCGTGCGGCGCCTTCGGGAACATGTCGAGCGCCACATAGAGCTGACCGGTCAGCAGGCTGCCGGTACGCAACTGCCCGCGCAGCCCCTGGAGCACCAGGTGTTGGAGCAGTTCGTGGCCGCCGGCCGTATCGGGCGCGGGCAGCGCCGTATCGCTGTGTCGGCTCAGTCGCGACGGATACAGCGCCATCGCGACCTTCATGCTGAAGTTGCGCGTGTGTTCGTTGTACTCGATCCCGATGTTCGTGACCTGACCGAGCACGATGCCCCGCAGATCGACCGGCGCGCCGACCGACAGCCCGCGCAGTGACTGGTCGAAGCGCATGACGACCATCAGCGGCGTGCCGTCGGGGTCGCGCATCGCGTCGGCTTCGTCGGGGGCGAGCCGGAACGGCGTGTTGTCGGCTGCCTGCGGCGCGTCCGCTTGTCCGGGCGGCGACTGAAACGCGAGACCGCCGACGATCACGGTCGCCAGCGACTGCGTGTTGAGTTTCAGGCCGCTCGAATCGAGCCGAAGATCCACGCCGCTCGCGTGCCACCAGCGCGTATTGACGCTGACGTACTTGTCGTAGGGCGCCTTCACGAACGCCTGAACGTCGACGCCCGTACCGTCCTTGTCGAGCGAGAATCCCACGACCTGACCGACCTGCACATGCCGGTAGAACACCGGCGAGCCGATGTCGACCGAGCCCAGCGAGTCGCCGTGCAGCAGAAAGCGTCGGCCCTGCTGGTCCGCGGTGACGGCGGGCGGCGTCTCGAGACCGGTGAAATCGGTCTGCTTCTGCGACGAGCGGCCAAGATCCGCGCCGATGAATGCGCCGGAGAGCAGCGTGCCGAGGCCGGAAATGCCGGTGGCACCGACGCGCGGTCGAACGACCCAGAAGCGCGTGTCGCGGTTCGCGAAGCGCGCGGCCTCGTGCGTCAGCTGAATGCCGACGACCACGCGCTTGAAGTCGGGCGTGAGCGTGATGGTCTGGACGGTGCCGATATCGACGTCCTTGTAGCGGACCTTGGTCTTGCCGGCTTCGAGGCCCTCGGCGTTGGCGAACGTGACCGTGATCGTCGGACCGTTGGCGGTGACGGTCCGGATCACGAGCGACAGCCCGATCAGCGCGCACACGAGCGGCACGATTCAGACGAGAGACGGGATCCAGCGGCTGCGCGGCCGGATCTCGGGCGGAGAAAAATCGAAAGAAGACATCGTTTTGGAATTCGAAATAAAGCGGGCGCTTGCGCCGGTTCAAGGTTGGTGATGGGCGGCGGCGGGGCGGGGCGCGCCGTCCCAGATGAGCCGCGGGTCGAACTGCATCGACGCGCACATGGTCAGCACGACCACGGCGCCGAACGCGAGCGCGCCGGGGCCGGGCGTGATGTCGGCGAACGACCCGAAATGCACGAGCGCGATCGTGAGCGCCACGACGAATACGTCGAGCATCGACCAGCGCCCCACGCGCTCGACCAGCCGATGCAGCCGGGCTCGTTCGAGCGGCCGCCATCGCACGCCGCGATGGGCGGCGATCGCCTGGAATGCGAGGGCCGCAAGCTTGAGCATCGGCACGAGCACACTCGCGATGAACACGATGACGGCGAGTGCCCAGTCGCCGGACATCCAGAAGTACGCGACACCGCCGAGGATCGTGTCGTCCTCGGCCCGGCCGAGCGAGGTCGCGTGCATGACGGGCAACAGGTTCGCCGGGATATAGAGCAACGCAGCGGCAGCGACGAGCGCGCCCGTGCGCGCGATGCTGTGCGGACGGCGCGCGTGCAGCGGCGATCCGCAGCGCGTGCAGCGCTCGCCGCATGTGTGTGCCGGCTGCACGCGCGCGCAGAGGTGACAGGCGATCCATCCCGCGGCGCGGGCCGTCATGCCCGCCGATCCGCTGCTTTCCGCGGCCCGGGGCGCCGCATGTCGCGTCGTGTCGGGGCGGGGCGGTTTCGCACGCTCGGCATCGCCTGGCCGCAGTGCGACGAGTTCGTCGTGCGCTTCCCACAGTCGGGCCGGTTCGATCGTCGACAGCACGCAGAGCATCACGGTAAGCCCGGCGAACGCGAATAGCGCGGGCCCGGCAAGCACGTGTGCGAGGCTCGTCAGTTTGACGATCGTGATGAGCACGCCGAGCATCAGCACCTCGACCATGCTCCACGGCCGCAATCGGTGAATGCCGCGCAGCACTTGCGCGAAGTGGCGCGGTACGCGGCCCGCGCGCAACGGCGCGAGCAGGTACAGCCATGCGGCGAGCTCCAGTATCGGAAACAGCATCGTCGTGCAGAACACGAGCGCGGCCACCAGCGGCTGACCGTTCGACCATAGCGCGCGAACCGCGTCACCGAGCGTCGCATGCGACGCGATGCCGGCCGCATCAAGCGCGACGATCGGAAAGGCCTGCGCGACGCAACACGTCACCAGCGCGGCGACCGTCAATGCGCACAGCCGGTCGAGCGAGCGGCGGCCGTGCGCCGCACCGCTCACGCGAGCGTGGCATCTCGGGCAGTGCGCCGTGAGCGCGCGCAGGCGCGGCGGACGCTGAATCAGCAGGTCGCATTCGTGGCAAGCGACCAGGTTGTCGGATTTCATCGGGAATCAACCATGCGGGTAATGAAGGCCCGGCGCCGCGCGATGCACGGTACGCCGGGCATCGGGCTTCGAGACTGCGGACCGGTGCGGCCCGAAGGCGCGCAGCCGGTCCATCGACGCAAGCAGCGGCTATTGCCGGGCCGCGACCGTCGTGCCGGTGGCGGGCGGCAGTTCGCCCATTGCCTGCAGCAGCGCCGCCGTATCGGTCATCCGGCGGCTCGCGGCACGCACCGCATCGAGTTCCGCGTTCAGATAGAGCTGTTCGCTCGACCGTTGCGCGGACATCGGAACGGCACCCAATGTGCGGCGTTGCGCCGTTTCGTGGAAAGCCTCGCCTGCCGCGCGCGCCGCGAGTTCGTTCGCGGCCAGTCCTTGCGCGTCGTTGTCCAGCGCGGCGAGCGAATCGGCGACATCGCCGAATGCGGACAGCACCGCCGCCTTGTACTGCAGCACCGCGGCGTCGTACGCATCGCGCGACGCCCGCCGGTGAGCCAGCAGCGCACCGCCGTGGAAGATCGGCTGCGACAGCCCGGCGCCGACGGCCCACAGCCCGCCCGCGCCCGACAACAGCGCTGGCCAGCTGAAGCCGCCGCGCCCCATCGTCGCGGTGAGCGACAGGCTCGGGAACAACTGGGCGGTCGCCTCGCCGACGTCCGCCGATGCCGCCTTCACGGCTGCCGCGGCCGCGCGGATGTCCGGCCGTGCCTTCAGCAGGTCGGACGGCACGACCACGGGCACGTGTTCCGGCAGCGACAGTCCAGTGTAGGAGGGGACCGGAGGTGGCGCGTCGGGCGTGCGGCCCAGCAGGATCGCGAGCGCGTGAACCGCGCTCGCACGCTGCTGGCGCAGCGGCGGCAGCGTCGCGGCGAGCGACGCCGCGCCCTGCGTCGACGCCAGCGACTGCACGTGGGACACCGCGCCGAGCGCGTAACGTTGCTGGTCTTCGACTGCGGATGCCTCGGCAACGGCGACCAGGCGCTCCGTCAGCAGGATCTGGCGGTCGAGCGTCGCGGCGCGGATGGCGGTGCCGACGATGTTGGCCGCCAGCGCACGCCTTGCCGCTTCGAGCTCGCAACCGCGCACGTCGACGCGCGCGGCGCTCGCCTCGTTCGCGTATCGCGTGGCGCCGAACAGGTCGAAGGTGTAATGCGCCTGCAGTTGCCCGACGAAGACGTTGTAGCGCAGGCTTTGCGCGCCCGCGCCGGAGATGTCGGGCGTGCGCGTGCGGGCCACCTGCGCGTTCGCGTCGATCGACGGCAGCGTCGACGCCCCGATCTGCGCGCGCAGCTCCTCCTGCGCGGCGGCGAGCGTCTTTTCCGCCGCGGCCAGAGTCGGGTTCGCGCGCAGGCCTTCGTCGACCAGCGCGTCGAGCGCGCTGGATCGATACAGGCGCCACCATTGCGGGACGGGCGCGGCGCCGACGTCGAACTGCTGCGCGACGCCTGCCGCTTCGGCGGTGCGCGGCGCCTGAGGCGTCGCGCCGTAGTGCGCCGGCGACGGCATCGCGGGCGGCGTGCTGCTCGGGGCCATTGCACAGCCGCTCAGGCAGAGCGCCGCGCTCGCGGCGAGCACCGATGTGGTAAGGGGAAATTTCATCAGCATGTCTCCGAGGACGCGACGTCCATTGCGTGCGACTCGCGTTCGTCGCTGCGCACCTTGAAGCAGGTCGCATAGAGGGCCGGCAGGAAGAAGATGGTCAGCACCGTCGCGATCGTGATACCGCCCATCAGCGCGGTGGCCATCGGGCCGAAGAAGCCGGAACGCAACAGCGGAATCAGCGCGAGCACGGCGGCCGCGGCGGTCAGCATGATCGGCCGGAAGCGGCGCACGGTCGCGCCCACGATCGCGGTGAAGCGTGGCTGCCCGGCCGCGATGTCCTGGTCGATCTGGTCGACCAGGATCACCGAGTTGCGCATGATGATCCCGAACATCGCGATCACGCCGAGCAGCGCGACGAAGCCGAACGGCTTGCCGAACAGCAGCAGCGCCGCGACCACGCCGATCAGGCCGAGCGGGGCCGTCAGCACGACGATGAAGGTGCGCGAGAAGCGCTTGAGCTGGATCATCAGCAGCGTCAGCACCGCGATGATCATGAGCGGCATCTGCGCGTTGATCGACGTCTGGCCCTTCATGCTCTCCTCGGCTGCACCGCCGACCTCGATCCGGTAACCGGTCGGCAGCGTGGCGCGCAGCGTCGCCAGGGTGCCGTCGATGGCGCGCGTCACGCCGATGCTCGGCGCTTCGCCACGAACGTCGGCCTGCACCGTGACGGTCGGCTGGCGGTCGCGTTCCCAGATCACGCCGTATTCGAGCGTGTCGCGCACGTGGCCGATCGTGCCGAGCGGCACGGGGCCGTGCGGCGTCGGGATCGCCAGGCCGGCGAGCTGCGACGGGTCGATCCGTTCGCGCTTCGGCGCGCGCAGGTCGACGTCGATCAGCTTGTCGCGTTCGCGATACTGCGTAACCGTATAGCCGGACAGCGTCATCGCGAGGAAACTCGACACGTCTTCCGACGTCACGCCGAGCTGGCGTGCCTTCAGTTGATCGATTTCGAACGACACCGATCGCTCCGCCGGCTCGTCCCAGTCGAACTGCACGTTGCGCGTGCGGGCATCGGCGCGCATCTTGTCCGCCACTTTTTCGGCAATGCCGCGAACGGTCGCGATGTCGTCGCCGCTCACGCGGAACTTGATCGGAAAGCCGACGGGCGGCCCGTTCTCGAGGCGCGCGACGCGCGTGCGCACGGTCGGGAAACGGCTTGCCAGCGTCGACTCGAGCCAATGCGACAACCGGTCGCGCGATTCGACGTCCTTGGCCGTGATCACGAACTGCGCGAAGTTCGGCTGCTGGAGCTGCTGGTCGAGCGGCAGGTAGAAGCGCGGCGCACCGGTGCCGACGAAATCGACGACGTGATCGATTTCGGGCCGACCGTCGAGCACCTTCTCGAGCCGCGTGGCCTCACGCAGTGTCGCGTCGAACGAAGCGCCTTCCGGCAGGCGCAGGTCGACCAGCAGCTCGGGGCGCTCCGAGTTCGGGAAAAATTGCTGTGGCACGCGCGTGAATGCCGCCATCGCGATCGCGAACAGCACGGCCGTTACGCCCAGCACCACCCAGCGGCGCTCGATGCACGCCGAGATCCATCCGGACAGCCGCCGGTAAAAGCCCGTTTCATAAACGTCCTGCCCATGTGCATGAGCGTCGTGATGCTGCTGCTCGGGCAGCATGTGGTAGCCCAGCAGCGGCACCAGCACGACGGCCGCGAACCACGACACGATCAGCGAGATCGCGGAAACCTCGAAGATCGACCGCGTGTATTCGCCGGTGCTCGATTTCGCGAGCGCGATCGGCAGGAAGCCCGATACCGTGACGAGCGTGCCGGTCAGCATCGGGAACGCCGTGCTCGTGTAGGCGAAGGCCGCCGCGCGCGCGCGGCTCCAACCCTGCTCGAGCTTCACCGCCATCATTTCGACGGCGATGATCGCATCGTCCACCAGCAGCCCCAGCGCGAGCACCAGCGTGCCGAGCGACACCTTGTCGAGGCCGATGCCGAACACGTGCATGCACAGTGCCGTCACGGCGAGCACGATCGGAATCGTGATGACGACGACCATGCCGGTGCGCAGGCCCAGCGACACGAGGCTGACGACGAGCACGATCGCGACGGCTTCGCCGACCGCTTCGACGAAATCGTCCACCGAGTGCTTGACGGCATGCGGCATGCTCGACACCGCGGCCAGCTTCAGTCCGGCGGGCAAACCAGCCCGGAGCTCGGCTGCCTTCGCGTCGAGCGCCTTGCCGAGGTCGATCACGTCACCGCCTTTTTGCATCGTTACGCCGATGCCGAGCACCGCGTGACCGTTCGTACGCATCTGCGTGACGGGCGGATCGTCGTAGCCGCGCGTGACCTTCGCGACGTCGCCGAGCCGGAACGTCCGGCCGTTCACCGTGATCAGCATGTCGGCGAGCGCCTGCGTGTCCTTGAACGCGCCGCTCGGCCGCACGAATACGCGGTCGTCCGATGTCGTGATCGTGCCGACCGGTGCGACGGCGTTTTGCGCGTCGATGGCCTGCGCGAGCTGCTGCGGCGTGATCGCGAGCCGCGTCAGTTGCGCGTTCGAGATCTCGACGAATACGTGCTGGGCGGGGTCGCCGAAGTAGTCGACCTTCGCGACACCCGGCACGCGCAACAGCACGGTGCGCAGCTTGTCCGCGTAATCGTGCAGTTGCGCGGGCGAGTAGCCGTCGCCTTCGAGCGCATAGATGTTGGTATAGACGTCGCCGAATTCGTCGTTGAAGAACGGGCCGACAGTGCCCTTCGGCAGCGTCGCCCGGATGTCGCCGACCTTCTTGCGCACCTGATACCAGGTTTCCGGCACCTGGTCGACCGGCGCCGAATCCTTCATCGCAAAGAAGATCATCGACTCGCCGGGGCGCGAATAGCTCTTGATGTTATCGACGTAAGGCGCGGCCTGGAGCTGGCGGCCGATCCGGTCCGTGACCTGTTCCTGCACTTCGCGCGCCGTGGCGCCCGGCCAATAGGTCTGGATCACCATGGTTCGGAACGTGAACGGCGGATCCTCCGATTGCGCGAGGCGCGTATAGCCGATCATGCCGAAGATCGTCGCGAGGCCGATCAGGAAGATCACCAGTTGCTGATGCTTCAGCGCCCATGCCGACAGATTGAAACCGCCGTCATCGCGCGACGCGGCACCGCTTTGTGCGCCGAGCGCACCGTCCATCGAGGACCGGTGTTCTGGACCGTTCATGATGCGAAGTCCTCCGCATGCAGCGGCGGCACCACGCGCACGTGCTGGCCGGTACTCACCGTATGGACGCCTTGCATCACGACACGCTCGTTTTCCGCGAGGCCGGACGTGACCGTGACCGTACGCTCGTCGTAGCGTCCGACCGTTACCGGGCGCAGTTCCAGCGTGTCGCTGCCTTTGCGAATGACCCAGACCGCCGGCGCTTCGCCGCGATGGAAGAGTGCGGTGGCCGGCAGCGTGATCGCGTGGTCCACGGCGGTGTCGGTGGCGCCGTCGAACGAGATGCTGGCGGTCATCCCGGAGCGGACGTCCGGCCCCGGCGCGACCAGCGTCAGCTTCACGCGCCAGGTGCGGCTTTGCGGATCAGCGGCCGCCGCGACTTCGCGCACGCGTGCGTCGAGCACCTTGCCCGGCAGTGCCGTCAGGCTGACGTGCGCGGTGCGGCCGACCGCGAGATCGCGCAGATCGCGCTCCGCGACGTCGCAGACGATGTCGAGGTCGCCGCTCCAGTCCAGATGAAACACCGCCTGGCCGGGCTCGACGTTCTGCCCGGTATCGGCATCCTCCGACGTGATGACGCCGTCGTGATCCGCGACCAGCGTCGCGTAGCGCAGGTGATCGCCCGCGAGCGCCATTTGCGCGAGCGCGGAATCGCGTTGCGCGACCGCCGATGCATACGCGTCCTGCGTTGTCTCGAGCTGCGCGGGCGCGATCAGGTTGGCCTGAGCCTGCGCGCGGTCGCGATCCAGTTGCTGCTTCGCATAGGCGAGGCGATGCTCGGCGGCATCGAGCTGCGCGCGCGCGTTCAGCAACGTGTTGTGCAGATCGGCCGGATCGAGCATCGCGAGGGTCTGGCCGGCCTTGACGGTGTCGCCGATTCGCACGCGCCGCTCGACGATCTTGCCGCCGACCCGGAACGACAGCGGCGTCGAATATCGCGCCTGAACCTGCGCGGGCAGCACGCGCTGCACGGCGCCATTGTCCGCATGAACCGGCAGCGCGACCACCGGTTGCAGTTCGGGCGCCGGGGCCTCGTGCGAGTGGCAAGCCGCGAGAAGAATCGCACAGCAGGCGAATGCGATCGGGGCGCGCCGAAGCGGTGGCGCGATGCGTGTCAGAAACGGGCGCGTTGAAGTCCGCGCGTCAAGTCCGGGTGATTTCACGATGTTTCCAAGACAAGTGAGGGTCAAACTAAAAATGATTCGGCGACCACGGCGGGTCACCCCGGTTTATGCAGGCGCGCGAGGGCGTCTCCGCCGACGGTGCGCATGACGATCAATCAGTACTCCGACGTTCGAGGTGCAGATCGTTCCGATTGCCGACATGACACGGCTTGCGCACGACGATGGCCGCCGAGTGTGCCGACGGGGCCGCCTGCGCGTCACCGACGCTCGCTGGCGTGGGTCCGGAACAGTGTCCGGACAGGAACCGGTTCTGCTATTTTCGAGATTAGACTCATAACTGATAATGTTGTCAAGTATGAGCGAGTCATCTAGAATTGCGTCATGCAGAAAATTCTTATGGAAAGGGAAGGTGCGCTCGTGGACGACAAACCGGTCCGGCCGCGTCGCCCGAATGCGTCAGTGGCGGAAGCGGAACAGCGTCAACCCCGCGGCGCCCGGCGCAAGGAGGCGACACGTATGCGCTTGCTGCGGGCGGCGTTCGGCCTGATGGCGGAAAAGGGCAGGGACAACGTCGCGATCAGTGAGATCACCGAGGCGGCGGATGTGGGGTTCGGCTCGTTTTACTACCACTTCGAATCGAAGGACGGCATCTTCGCCGCGCTGACCGAGTGGGTGTTCGACGATTTCGCGGACGGGCTCGAGCGTCTTGCGAGCGGTTTGTCGGATCCGGCCGAGGTCGTGTCGGTTTGCGTGCGTCACACGCTGATGCGCGCGCGCCGCGAGCGGCTGTGGGGGCGGTTCCTGATGCGGGAGGGCTTTTCCGCGCGTGCGCTCGACCACGGGCTGGGCCGGCACTTGCGGCGGGACAGCGAGCGCGGAATCGCGGCACGCCGCTTCGTCGTCGGCGATCCGTTCATGAGCGTGCTCGCGATGACGGGGACGATCCTGGCGGCGATCGCGGCGGAGTGCTACGCGGCCGACACGGCTGAGGGCGAAGCGAGGAAGCCGGCGGGAGACGAAGGCCGGCTCCCCGAGCGGGCCGCGGCGATGGTGTTGCAGACGCTAGGCCTGACGCGCGCCGAAGCAAAGGACGTGGCGAACCGACCATTGCCGCCCGGCGACTTCACCGCTGCGGAGAGCTGTTGACGGTTGGTTGCCGTCGACGCGGGGCTGGCCGAAATAGTGAGGCTTTGACACAACGATCCTTGAGGAGTCGCGCTTGCACGACAGCGAATGGTGCGGACGCGTCGGTCCTGAATCACGGTAAACGAATTGTGCATCCAATTGCACGGAAATCCCGCATCGGGAAGCGGCCGCATGCCTGGGCCTCGAGGGGCAATCGACAGGCAACCCGGTGTAGGCCGTCTACGGGTATGCCCAAAGAGAGAAAACGTGCGGAAGTGAGCACGAGAGGCTGCGACTTCGGACTCCGCCCGCCGCGTCCGACAGCGGCGAGCGCCGATTAGGCGAAACCGCACGAGGCAGTAGCTGCAGTGTCCCCCATAGGTTACAATCCATTCATGTTCAAAGTCCTGACCACCCCCCAATTTGATAGCTGGCTCGACGGGCTTCGCGATCCGGTCGGCAGCGCGGCAATCAGTCTGCGCATCGAGCGGGCGAAGCTCGGCAACCTTGGCCAGTGGCGCGCAGTCGGTGACGGTGTCAACGAAATGAAGATCGACGTCGGGCCGGGATACCGGGCGTACTTCGTGCGGCGCGGAAAAATCATCGTCGTGGTGTTGTGTGGCGGGGACAAGTCGACGCAAAAAAAGGACATCAAGACGGCGAAGCAAATCGCCGGTGAACTGGAGGATTGAAGATGAAAATCAGCGAACTGGCCGAATTCGACGGCTCGAAGTACCTGAAGGACGAGGAAACGATTCGTCACTACCTGGCGCAAGCGTTCGAAGATGGCGATCCGCGCCTGATCCAGGCCGCGCTCGGGAACGTCGCGAAAGCGCGCGGCATGACCGCGCTGGCGCGCGAGTCCGGCGTAAAGCGCGAAGCACTCTATCGTGCGCTGTCGGAAGGTGGGAACGCGGAGTTTGCAACGATCATGAAGGTTGTCGGCGCGTTGGGATTGCATCTGACCGTTGCGCCGGCACAGTCGGCGGCCGAAGCGACGCCGGAGCCAGCTCCGACACGAACGCGCGCCCGCCCGCGCGCCCGCACTGCGGCGCATGCGTAGCGTCACCGGGGCCGACCGCGAATGTCGCGCCGGTCCACCGTGGTCTATGCAGCCGGCTGGGCCGGCGGAATGGCGTATGGATCGAAGCTCACGACTTCTTCGTCGAGCCAGTCGTTCAATCACCGCGCGAGGGCGGCGGCGAATGGGCGGTCGTGCTTCGCGCGCGAATCGCGTCGACGACGTTCCTGCCACGCACGTAGTGCACGAGGTTGCGCTGGCTCGAAAAGTAATGCGACGCGTGCACGCCGAGCCAAGCGAGCATTTCGTCGGGCGTCAGTTTTTGCCGAATCGGAGCATCGGTTTGGTCAGCCCTCGTAGTTGACATAACGTGAAGACTAGTCCTGCCCCAAAGCTAACTTAGCTGGCGTTACACCTGCGGGATCAAAGCCCCACAAGCGTTAGCGGGTAGCGCCAGCCACCGAAAACCCTTGGAAAATTTTTCCAGAAGGCCAGACCAGACAGCTCGTGCCTCGTCAGTTTTCGCACGCTCGACTTGCATCGCAAACAGGACTTCGGCCGGGTCGATTTCGCAGATCTGAGCGATCTTGATCGCCATCGCATCGTCGAAGTGGCTGCGGCCCTTGCGGTAGTTCGTGAGGGCAGACTGACCAACGCCGAGCAGTTTGGCGAGGGCATAGTCGGACGGAAGATCGCGCTTGATCTTCGCAAGGTCCAGATAGTGGTCACAGTTCAGCATTGAAATCCCCCCTTGGATCAATAGGTTGCACGGTACTGCAAGGTTCTTGATCCTGCAACCTGCACAAACTTTGCACGTGCAAGATACTTGCATGCTTTACGAATCTTGCAGTATTCTCCGGCTGTCGCCCCGCAACCGGCTAAAACCCCCGCCGGTGCTGGACTTGCTACCCGGCTGTCGGGGCGATGTTTCACCAAAACATCGTCTCGGGGGTTGAATAGGGGGCAGCAAAATGCAGGATTCGCCGCAACAGACCGTTACAAATCTCACCGCTTCGAAACCCGCCGATACCTCGGAAAACGGTGCCAGATCGATAGGCGAAGCACCGGCAAATGGCCGGACTATCCGCTACAGCATCCTTCAAGAAAACGGCCTGCGCAGCGTCGTAGGTGAACCGCTCACCATCAAGAACGGGCAGGGCATGACCTTTGGCGTGCACTGCAACGTCTACCACTCGTTCGACAGCCCGCAGCGCTACGTCGTCACCCACATCGAATCAGGATTCAGCGTCGGCAACGCCGCGATGCGCATGCTCGCGATCGATGACGCACGCGAACGAGTCACGCAAGCCGACAAGGCCGGCACGTTGGCGCTTTCGGTCGAAAACGCCATGCGACTGCGCGCGGACGTGCTCGCAAAGACCGGCCGGGCGGGATAAGGCGCAGATCGCGCGCCTGTTCCGCCCGGCCGCGCTGTCTGTACAGGTCATCAATTCCAGGGGCGGGTATCAGCTTAGTCCAATCGGACTGCTAATCACCGTATGGAGTGAACCATGTCGCAAATTCACCTGAAGCATGCACGAATCCATCCGTCGAGCCTGGGCGGTTTCACGCTGGAAGGCCCGTATTTCCGCCGTCACTGGCGTGTCGCTCGCGCGCTCGATCGCTTCTTCTATTGGCTGGGGGCTTGATCATGATCACGCTCCACTACAAGCATTACCAACCGCAGGTATTGTTCGGGATTGTGGTTGACGATTTCGGCCTTGTGCGCTCATTGCCGGAAGATTTTGGGCTGTCGCAGGCCTACTACATGGCGTGGGATTTCGCGCTGGACGGCGGCGCAATCCCGGAGGTGAGCGAGGGGGCATTGCACTGATGGCCACTTCGACCGCTTTTTCTGACCTCGGATACCGCCTCGACGACGGCGATATCGGCTATCTCGGCGATTCGCACATTTCGTTCACGCCTCGGCCGACGCCGCGCGTTTCGGATATCAAGCCGACATCGACCGGTAGCGCTGCATGCGCCGCGCTCGTTGACCTCGTTCATCACCGCTTCCCGGCCGCGCATGAATCACGCAGCGAACGGAATGCAGTGACGCCCGAGCGCTATTGGGCGGCGATCAGTCGCATCGGAAGAGGTTTCGCATGAGCGAGAGGCGGATCCTCCACGTCGTTTCCCTGTCTGGCGGCAAGGACAGCACCGCGACGCTGCTCGTCGCGCTCGAGCTGCACGGCCGCGAGAGCGTGCGCGCCGTGTTCGCCGACACCGGCAACGAGCACGAGGCGACGTACGAGTACGCGCTGGAGTACCTGCCGCGCGTACTCGGCGTCTCGGTCGACGTTGTGCGCGCCGACTTCACCGACGAGTTCGCTACGAAGCGCGCAAACCTCGCGCGGATCGCCGCGGGCGAGCCGGAATCGGCCGTCTACGGAAAGCGTGAGTTCATGTACGCGTGGACGCGCGAGGCGGCGGCTCGCGCGCTCGACCTGCTGCACCCGACGGGAAACTCGTTCCTTGACCTGTGCATGGTGCGTGGCGGCTTCCCGTCCCGCAAGCGCCAGTTCTGCACCGAATATCTGAAGCGCAACCCGCTCACCGAGTATCAGCTCGACCTGATCGATCAGGGCTTCGCGGTTGAATCATGGCAAGGAGTTCGCGCCGACGAAAGCGAGGCGCGCCGCTGGCTCCCCTCGTACGAGGCTCGCGGCGGTCATTACTCGGTGTATCGACCGATCCTGCGATGGAACGTAGCTGACGTGTTCGACGCGCATGCAGCAGCAGGGATTCGCGCGAATCCGCTGTATCGCGAAGGAATGGCACGGGTTGGCTGTATGCCCTGCATCAACGCTGGGAAGTTTGAACTGCGGGAAATCGCGCGCCGCTTTCCCGAGCACGTGGAGCGGATCGCGGAATGGGAGGGCCTCGTCTCCGACGTTTGCCGGCCGGGCAGCCCAGTGTCGTTTTTTCACCGCGGCACGCAAGGCCACACCGGCAAGGTGAGCACGATTCTCGATGTTGTCGAATGGGCGAAGACCACACGCGGCGGCCGGCAGTACGACCTTCTCGCGGACGCCGAACCGGCGACAGCATGCGCTTCCGCTTACGGGCTCTGCGAGTAAGCAGATGGGTATGTACGAAATCGGGGGGGATCACGCCTGGGCCAACGAAATGGTCGCTGACCTTCCACGCCCGTGGGCGATGCGTCTCCTGTCTCAATGGGAGCGCCGACGTTCGTCGTTCAGCCGCTCGAAAGTCACGGCAGAGGGCATCGCGCGGCGGGCGGCGAATGAGGCGTTGCGCGACAGCGTTGCGCTGCTGCGGCCGGCGTGCCCGCAATTGCCACTCGGCGCAGCTGATCACGAAGTGTGCGATGCGGCTTGGAAGGCGGCAGAAGCATGTCGTGTGACAGTGATCAAGCTGGAGCGCGAGCAGCGTCGAGGCACGTTCGACGTCGGCGTGCTGCGCGCTGCGGGGCTGACGGAAGCGCAGGCGAAAGGCGCCGACGTGTTCGAGCAGCGTGTCGCGCTGTCGGCGATCTGCGCTGGATACAACATCGAGGCGCCGGACGAAATGTACGAAGACGGCCCGGCGGTGCGCCGAATGGTCGCCGCGAAGTGGTGGAAAGGCCGCCTGCGCAAAGCACACGGCATGGCGAAGGAATCGGCCGCAATCCTGCTGGGGATCGTGTCGCAAGACCGCGAGTGTTACGTGTCGAACGTCTCGGTACGCGATCGCCAGGAACAGAACGACCGCAACGCGGCCGCGCTCGACGCGACGATCGCCCGCAACATCGAAACCGATCAGGAATTCACGCTCGCGCAACTCGCCGCGAAGGGTACAGCCAACAAGTCGATCCGCCGAGCAGAGCTGATGACGCGCATCAACGGGTTCGAGCGCATCGCAATCGCGGCCGGCGATACAGGGATGTTTGCCACGATCACGTGCCCGTCGCGCATGCACCGCATGACGACGGTGTACGGGCGAGCACGCGCCAATACGAAGTGGGACGGCACGTCTCCCCGTGAGGCGCAAGCTCATCTGCGCAAAACGTGGGCGCGCATCCGCGCAGCACTCGCGCGCAAAGACATCTGCATGTACGGCTTCCGGATTGCAGAACCGAACCATGACGGCACGCCGCATTGGCACTGCCTGCTGTTCTATCCGAGGCAGCATGACGCGACGGTGCGCGCGACGATCCGCCGATATGCGCTCGCCGTCGACGGCGACGAGCGCGGCGCGCAGGAGCGTCGCGTCGAACTCAGGCGCATGGACCCAGACAAGGGAACGGCGGCAGGCTACATCGCAAAGTACGTAGCGAAGAACATTGACGGATATCGGCTCGAAAAGGATCTGCACGGGAACGACTCGATCGAGACGTCGGAGCGCGTCGAGGCATGGGCGACGCGCTGGCGCATCCGCCAGTTTCAGCAGATCGGCGGCCCGCCGGTGTCGGTCTGGCGCGAACTTCGCCGCGTCGAGGCGGTGCCGAGTGACGCGCCGAAGTTTGTACAGCTCGCGCACAACGCCGTGAACAAGGTAGCGGTTTATGAGGGGCGCGAGAACGCGTCCGTCGCATGGGATCACTACGTGCAGGCACAGGGCGGCGTCGCGTGCGGCCGCGACTATCGCGTGCGAATCGCGAAGATCGAGAACGACCAGCCGAACCAGTACGGGGAAGACGGCGCACCGCGCATCGTTGGGATCGAATACCACGAGGTGGCGAAGGTCCGTGACGTGCTCGGCAACTGGATCGACGTCATGCCGCGCACGGTCACGGTGCCGTCGAAGCGGTACACGTGGGAAATCACGCGCGCGTCGCGCTCGGCGGCCGCAAAGGTCACGGGGACGTTCGATATCGCGATCACGCGCGGCGGTTACGCCGAGCGTGGCGTCGACGGCATCGAGATCCCGGATCTGATCCTGACGGGTGACGAATACGCGAAGTGGGCGGCCGAGCATCCCGCGGCGGCCGCGGATTGGGAGTCGGGTTTGGAGCACGCGCAGCGTGCGCCTTGGACCCGTGTAAATAACTGTACGCCGCCGCTCGAAGGCGGCGTCAACGAGTACGAAAACAGCGGCTGGACGCACGACGATCCGCCGGAACAGACCAATGACGGGGCCGGGACCGGCCGAAACGAGCGCGAATGGAGGCCATATGACTATGAAAATTGAATGCCCGTGCTGCGGCGGTGAAATCGACGCGCGTCACACGGAAGGACTGTCGACCACGTTCCGTCGCATGTACTTCTACTGCGACGACTGCGGCTATCGCACGCCGGCGGGCTTCGAGATTCTGTTTTCGCTATCGGCATCGGCACGGCCGCGCGCCGGCGTGCAGCTCGACGTCATGCCGTCGACGCCGCTGCGCGGCGCGGTCAACGCACGCACGACGATGCGCCAGGACGCACGAGCATGAGATTCACGATCGCATGCCCGCATTGCGACACGCGCGGCATCGCGCGCGCGATGGAGAAGGTTTCAGAGACCGAATGGCTAATCGATTTCCAGTGCGACGAAGTGACGTGCGGCCACACGTACCGCACGCGCGTGCAGATGGAGCCGCCCGAGCTTCCGATTCCGAAGCGGCCGCGCCGCACGACACCAGAGTTCGAATTCGACGTGTAATTGGAGAGCGTATGCAAACGACAAAGGCCCGTGCCAAATGGCTCAAGGGCGGAAATTACCCGATGTGGGAAGTGTCGCACCGCGACACGGGGATCAAAGTATGGTCGGACCGACCGCACGACTGCGCGTCTTATCTGCTTGATCGCTTCGTTTTGCCGAGCCAAATCGAGGCTCGCGGAGGTGTCGACCGATGCCTTACCGTGCGCGCCGACGTCGGCGAAATAGATATCGAGCAGTTCCGCAAAGCAATGGCGGCCGTACCGGTCGGACGCTTGGAAATAATACCGATGGCGGAGCAGCGGTGATTCGATATCGAAACGATAGCAAATTGATGGATGGTCAATGCAGGTCAATGCTCGGGGGAGCAATATGAAAATCGCAGTCGTGAACACCAAGGGCGGCGTCGGCAAATCGACGACCGCATTGCAGCTCGCTATCGGCCTGTCGCTCACCGGCGCACGCGTCTGGCTTGTCGATGGCGATCGTCAGGAAACCGCGATCAGCGCGATCACGATCCGCGCCGAAAGCGGCCGGCCGCCGATCGCCGCTTCGGCTTATTCGAACGGCGCCACGCTGCGCGCGCAGGTCACGGCCCAGGCCGGAGCATTCGATCACGTCGTCATCGATGCCGGCGTGGGCGATTCGAGCGCGCTGCGGGCCGCGCTGACGGTCGCAGACGTGGCGCTGATCCCATTCGTGCCGAGATCCTTCGAAGTGTGGGCGGTGAAGGACATTGCCGAGCTCATCGACGAAGCGCGCGCGGTCCACGATCTGAAGGCACTCGCCTTCATGAACCTTGCCGACGTGAGCGGGCCCGACAATCGCGACGCGGCGGCCGCGCTGCGAGAGTTCTCCACGTTCGAACTGCTCGAATGCCGTTTGACGCGGCGCAAGGCGTTCGCGAACGCGGCGGCCGCCGGGCTGCACGTTGAAGAAATGCCGCGTCGGGATATGTCCGCGTGCGCGGAGGCCGAGCGCTTGCTCGATGCCGTTCTGGCCGCGTAACACTATCGAAGCAATGGAGAACCGATATCAAAGCGATATCGGTTCAATATCGAAAGGGGGAGGCATGACAATCACGAAGCGACCGGACGCACGCAAAGCGGCCGCAATCGAGCAGTTCATCGGAAGCGCACCGGACGCAGCCGCGCCGGAACGGTCGACCGTCGCGACGCAGGCTCGCGCGCCCGCACGTCAGAAGAAAGAAACGATCAGCCTTGGGATCGATCCGACGCTGCTCGCGCGCGTCGATGCGGTGGCCGCGCGCCTGGGCGTCAGCAGGGCGGCCGCCGTCGCGATGGCGGTGTCGCGGTTTGTCGACGCGGAGGGCGCGTGATGGAACGGTGCGCGACGATCAGCACGTTCGGTGAGAACAGCTGGATCGGATACGATCCGGGTGACGGTGAGCGCGCTGCAATCTGCACGATGGCCAGGGACGATTGGGGCGTTACCCACGTGCTGTACAGTCAAACGTGGGAGACGAACAACGGACTGACGTCGCTGGCGGTCGAATATCACGAACGGTGCGAGGCATATGACCGTGTCGTGTGTACCGGCCCGATCATCGACGGCGCAATCATGCCGTTCAGCCCGCGAGAGCGATCGTTGGTATCTGCGAATGCGTGGCGTGTGCGGTGCGAACTTGTGCAGCGCGCGGAGTGCCTGGGCTACACGGCCCGCGCGCTTATTGCCGCGATACGTGATGCGGAACGATGGTGGCGCCCGGCAACATCGATCTAGCCATCCATCGCGGATCACTTCTCACGCCCCGGCAACCTGCGCCGGGGCGCGCCCATCAGGCGCGTACCCTGCGCGTTCAAGCACTTCACGGGCCGCGCGCCCCAATACTTCCTCCGACCACTGGTTGATACTTTCGTCCGACAGGGCGGCAGCGATACCGACGCGCGCATGCACGGCCGGATCGATGCGCAGCATCAGCTTGCCTGAAGCGGGCTTTTGCGGCTCGCGTCCGGCGCGCTTGCAGTCGTCGAGATAGTGATCGACGGCCGCATGAAAGTCGCGAGACAGATCCTCCACCGTTTCGCCGTGGAAGCTGATCTTGTCATCCACGCCGAGCACGTGGCCGACGAAAATGCTATCGCGCCCGTCGAAATCGATCCGCGCGAAATATCCCTTGTAAGACATGGCGTTGTTCATGGCTTGATTCCCATTCCGATAAACCAGTCGCGCAGATCTTCCACCTGATATCGCTTCGCCTCTTTGCCCGGATGCGGGCGATGGTGATAGCGGCGCGTGCCGTTCAGTTCGAAGGCGATGCGCGAACCTGCGCCTTCGTGGATTTCGCCGCCGAGTGCGACGACGAGCGATTCAATGTCAGAAAACACGATCCCGCCCAGAGTCGGCTTGGTGAAGATCGCGGCGAGGGTGCGGGCGTGTTTCGATTTCATACCGAAATGATAGCAAAAAGTGCAAGCATTGTGCAATCAAAAAGTGATATCACGGAACCGGGAAGAGGCGCAGACGCGGCAGGAACCGCTAGGAGCGGTCGGGCGTCGCGGGGTGCGGCAGACACCGGCTGGGCGGACGCAGGGCCGTGGCGGGGCAGGAAGAGGGCGCGGCGGGGCGAAAACGGGGGGCGGGCCTGTTGCTTTCGTACCACAATCACGGTTCCTGAAACGCGGTCCCCCCTCCCCGCCTGCCCGCTTCTTGTCTCCCCATTTTTGATGCGGTCGCGCACCCGGCGGGAAGCTATGCCGGGCGGCGGTCCCCGGCGAAATTCCTCGTTGTAAAAATGCCGCACGTTAACGCACAGAATGGGGAGTCTGATGCATCCGTTTACGAGAAAATATGGCTCGGATAAGTATGACGATTAGGGCCGCCGGTAAATGCAGATCACCGGGCGGAGAACAAGCGAATAGACGCATCGGAATCGGGGATCCAAACATGTCAACGGTCGTTTTGCTCGGCGCTGGCGCCAGCTATGGAAGTATTGACGCGCACCCGCATACACCGCCACTCGGCGGATATCTCTTTGACGAGCTGGTGAAAGCCGGCGGGGTCGCTGCGACGTTGCCGGACGAACTGAAAGCGACGTTTCGCTCCGACTTCGAAGCCGGCATGGCCGAATACTACGAATGGAGTGGGCGGAATATCATGCGATTCCAGCGTGAACTCGCTCAGTATCTTGCGCAGTTTAGGCCCGGACCGAATAACGTCTACGTTCGAATGATTCGCGAGGTGGGAACAACGCATGTCGTGTATTCGAGCCTGAACTACGATTTGCTGATCGAAGAGTCAGCGAGAATCGTCGGCCTTGAAGGTCTCCTTGACGGTCTCCTGTATTCGTCCAACGTGCCATCCAGACACATGGCGCTGCTAAAGCTCCATGGCTCGTCCAATTTCTGGCCGGACATACCCCTTGGGACATTCAAAAACATCCAAATTGCAGATTCTGGACGTGCCGACGTCTCCGCACCGATCCGGACATTGACTCTCGAAGAGACGTTACATCGATGCGCAAACGACGATAGTTTTTCACCCGCGCTCGCCATGTACGCAAAGGGAAAGGCCGTCAAGGTATCGCCGGATTTTGTGGAAAATCAGCAAGCTCAATGGCAATCAGCGGTCAAAAAAGCTGCCCGCGTTTTTGTATCTGGCGTCCGGGTCGTGCATGAGGATGGCCACATTTGGGATACCTTGGCGAAAACCGGCGCAAAGGTAACCTATTTCGGAAGCCCATCATCTAAGCCGGGATTCGATGAATGGAAGATCGCATGCGGGAAAAAGAATCTGTACTTCGTCGAAGCAAACTTTGAACAGTGCATCGACATCATGAAAAAGCGTTGATACTCCGCTACTTGTTCTGCGCGGTTGCCTCAAGGGTCGGCAGCGTATAAGGATTGAAGCGGATAATCTCGTCGCCGGCCCATTCATTGAACGCAAGGAACTGAGCCTGTAGCGGCTCGATTTCGTTGCGCGCGAACACGCGCGTCGCAGTGTCGGCCGCGCCGAAACCGCCGGTGTTGCTCGGCACGATACCGAGCAGTTGCGGCGGCACGCGATGCGCGGCAAGCAGGTCGTCGCGCGTCACGTTCTTGATGTTGAAGAACTCGTCTTTCGCGGCGACCTCCGAAACCGGGATCAGCTGGATGCCGTCCTTGTGGCCGTTCGGCGAATACACGAACAGATTCCGGAAGTTGCCCGGCCCCTTCGAGTTCTTCAGCGCGTCGCGGATCGCATCGACGTCCGTCTGCTGCTGAGCGGCGTCCGTCATGTACAGGATGAACCCGGCATGACTGCCGTTTTCGTAGTAGCGGCGCCGGAACAGCGTCGACGACTCGTTCAGCCAGGCCGCGTGAAGCGCGCCGAGATACTCGGGCAGGCCGTACACCTCCTGGTTGATGTCGGGCTCCATCAGGTGGAACACCGAGCCTTCCGGGAATTCGTATTTTGTCTGGAACCCGTTCGTCTGCACGTAGTTCACCAGATCCGGTTTGCGGCGCACATACTTCGCCGGCGCCGGTTCGAACGCCATTGTCTTTCCGATTCGATTCAGCTTTCGCTCGGTAATCGCGTTGCCGAACGTCAGGAAGTCGAGCGCGAAACGCCGGAACGCTTCGCGCGAGAACAGCGGATGCGGGATGAAGGTCGACGCGAGCACGTTACGCTTGAAGTAGATGGCCGACGCGTGATGCGTGCCGGCGCGAAACGACTTCGCGAGCCCGGAAAAACTCACGGGCGGCTCATACCATTCGCCGTTCGACCAGACCTCGGAATAGTCGAGGATTTCCGTGCGCGACATGACCGGCATCGGATCGCCGAACGTGAACGCCTGACCGGTGGCCGCGCTCGTCGCCGGTGCGGTATCGACGTTGTGCTTGCCGCTCGGGCGTTGGGGCTTCTTCATCAGGAAATCTCCATGAAACTGCGGTTGTTGACGGTCGAGCCTTCGAGCGGTTCGTTACCAAGCGCATGCAGGCAGGCCCATGCAAGGTCGGCGTGCCCGGTTTCCTCGCTGCGGCCGGCGTGGTACGTCACCTGTCGGCCACTGGCCGTCAGCGTCTTGCGGATCGCCATGAACGACTGCGCGATATCCGTGCGGCCCGCGTCGAATTCGAGACGGGCTTTTCCTATCACCGATTGGCCCTTCAGCACCAACCGTGTTTTGACCTCGGGCGAGTAGTTGAGCGCGACGGCGGCAGGGTAGAACTGGCGAACGAGCTGATACACGCCCTGACCGATGCCTGTCGTATCGATCGCCATGTATGCGACCGTGTAGCGCTGCGTGATCTTCCGGATACCTTCGGCCTGCGCCTCGAAATCCATCTTGTTCCACTGCAGCGCTTCCAGAACACGGAACTTGCCGCCCTCGACGGCAGGCGGAGCGAGCACGACGCAGCCGGCCGAGTCGCCCGTAAGGGCAGGGTCGTAGCCGACCCAAACAGGCCGATAGCCGTAGGGTCGATCGGCCAGAAACTGTACGTCGTCCCATTCTTCCCACATGTCGACCATGCAGCGTTGAAGGTCGGCGAGGGGGAATATCGATGCGCTGTCGTCGATGAACTGACACATCAGCAGGTTGGAGTACTCGTCTGCGCTGTATTCGAGTCGCAATTCGTTCAGATCGAACAGATTGCAACCGCCAGCGACGGCATCCTCGACCGTGACAATCTGGCGCCACTGCCGATCCTCGCAAACGCGGCCGTTTGCGAGTGCCGTATGCGATACGTCCAGGTGAATGTGATCGGCCTTCGCCCGTCCGCGGTTATAGTGGTCGCCCGTCCAGAACGTGTAGGCCTCGTGCGTGATGCTCGACGGCGTCGAGAAATACGTCTTGCGCCAGTGCTTGTGCATCGCCATGCCGCTGGCAACTTTGTTCAGCGTCTTGAAGCCGTGAACCCAAAAGTACTCGTCGAAGTAGAAGTTGCCGTGATAGCTCTGCGCCGTCTTCGCATTCGTGCTGAGAAAGATCAACTCGGCACCGTTAGGCAGCAGGATCGTGTCGCCGGTCAATTCGACCTCCGCCACCTCGCGCGCGAACGCGCAGATGTACTGCCGGAACACGTGCACCTGTGCCTTGCTGGCCGATAGGAAAATCTGGTTGCGGCCAGTTTCGAGCGCATCGTCGAGCGCTTCACGCGAGAAATAGAACGTCGCACCGATCTGCCGCGACTTCAGCAGATTGCGCGTGCGGTTTTGGCCGTTTCGGTACCAGACTTTCTGGTAGTCGAACTGCGATTCGAGGAACGCATCGTGCAGTTTGGCTTGCTGTTCGGGCGTGATGTTGTTCTTGGGGGTGCGTTTCCTCGGTCCTTCGTTGCGGGCCTTGATCGCGGGATTCAGGTCGGATTCTTTTCCGGTATCGCTATATTTGCGCACGCGCGCCATGCGCTCAAGCTCGCGGCCGAGCAGATCGATTTCTTTGAAGTCGACCGGGTCTTTCACCTCTTTGGCGATCAGCAGCATCATGCGCATCTCGATCGACGATTCGACACGCTCGGCAACACTGGCTTTATCCCACTGGTCGCGCTGTTTCCACGATTCGATTGTGGATCTCGGTTCGTTCAGGACACGCGCGATCGACGTCACGCGCCAGCCCTTCCAATAAAGGTCACGCGCGACGCGCCTCGGCTCGATATCAGCGGAGAGGTTTTCGACAGTTTCGATCATGCCGGAAGCGTACCGGCGTCGCACGCGCGCGCGGAGCGTGACAGTTTGTACTCCGACAGATTACGGAGTCCTGTCGTTGTTCGAGAGGAAGCATCCCGGCAACATTCCGTTACACCAGTCGCACATTGTTACAAGCGACGATGCGCCGCGAAGTGCGGCGCCAATACGAGAACGGAACCTGAGAGGAATTCGATGAACCGACCGGCGAAACGAATCATTGTTGTGGGCGCGTCCGCGCTCGGCGCGGCCATCGCCGCGATGCTTGCACCGATGTACGCACACGCGGCTGTCGTCGGCGAGCAGGTTCACGCCTTGGTCGGCCATGCCGACATGTTCTCAACGATGACGAGTCACGGCGCCGTCGCCGGCGGCCTCGGCCTCGCGGCACTCGGGATCGGCAGCGTGGCGGCCACCGGCAATCACGCGACGACCTCGAAATGGTTCCGCGTCGCCGTCGAGGGTGCCACGACGGACGGTCGCACGATCGAGCGCGACTGGATCACGCAAATGGCGGCCACGTACAACCGCGATATGTACGGCGCACGCGTGAACTGCGAGCACATTCGCGGCTATGCACCCATGACCGGCGCGAGTACGAACCAGTTCGGCTCGTATGGCGACGTTACCGCACTGCGCGCCGAAGCGATCAGCGACGGTCCGCTGAAAGGGAAGCTGGCGCTGTACGCGCAGATTCAGCCGACGCCGGCGCTCGTCGACATGACGAAGAAATCCCAGAAGATCTACACGTCGATCGAGGTGGCACCGTCGTTCGCGGACACCAAACAGGCGTACCTCATCGGTCTCGCCGTCACCGACAGCCCGGCGAGTCTCGGCACGGAAATCCTCGCGTTCGCGGCTGGGAAAGGCGACGACAACCCGTTTGCCACGCGCAAGCAACACCGCGACAACCTCTTCACGGCGGCCGAAGAAACCGTGATCGAGTTCGAGACGCAGACGCCGGGTGTATTCGCCCGTGTCGCCGAATTGCTCGGCATCGTGAAAAGCAAGGGCGACGCCGACGACAAGCGATTCAGTGATCTGACGCAGGCCGTCGAAGCGCTCGCGACGTTCGGCCGCGAACAGGCCGAAACGATCACGAAGCTGACCGCGACCGTGGACTCGTTGAATACCGCGCTCACGGCGGAAAAGGACGCGCATACGAAAACGTCGGCCGACCTGAAAGCGCTGACCGAGACGCTGTCGGCCCAGCCGGGCGGCGCACCGCGACCGGCCGCGACGGGCACCACGGGCAGCACGAAGACGGACTGCTGACCGGCGACAGCCAGGCGGTGCGAAGTCGGTCCATCCATTCAACGATTCGGAGAATCACCCATGCGTAACGAAACCCGCGTCGCGTTCAACGCGTACGTGAAGGCAATCGAGGAACTGAACGGCGTGCCGGACGCACGCACGAAGTTCGCGGTGTCGCCGGCCGTCCAGCAAAAGCTCGAGAGTCGGATTCAGGCGTCGAGCCAGTTCCTGCAACGCATCAATATCGTCGGCGTCACGGAGCAAAGCGGCGAGAAAGTCGGCCTCGGCATCGGCCAGCCGATCGCGAGCACGACCGACACGACCGCGAAGGACCGCACACCCGTCGATCCGACGACGCTCGACAACAGCGGCTATATGTGCACGCAGACGAACTTCGACACCGCGCTGCGTTACTCGCGTCTCGATTCGTGGGCGCACTTCCCGGATTTCCAGACCCGCATCCGGGACGCGATCGTACAACGTACGGCGCTCGACCGTATCTGCGTCGGCTTCAACGGCACGTCGCGTGCTGCGACGTCCGACCGCGCTGCGAATCCGCTGTTGCAGGACGTGAACATTGGCTGGTTGCAGAAGATGCGCACGAACGCGCCGGATCGCGTGATGCACGAAGCGGTCGAAGGCTCGGGCAAGGTCAAGATCGGTACCGGCGCCGGTACCGACTACAAGAACATCGACGCGCTCGTGTTCGACGCGCTGCAACTGCTCGACGAGTGGTATCGCGAGGATCCGTCCGTCGTCGTCGTGCTCGGCAGCGGCCTGCTGCACGACAAGTATTTCCCGCTGATCAGCGGCGCGAACGTCGCGACCGAAGCGGCAGCGATCGACATGGTCGTGAGCGCGAAGCGCGTCGGCGGAAAGCAGGCGGTGAGCGCGCCGTTCTTCCCGCCGAACTCGCTCCTGATCACGCGACTCGACAACCTGTCGATGTACTACCAGAACGGCAGCCGTCGCCGCACGATCGTCGACAACGCGAAGCGCGACCAGATCGAGAACTACGAGTCGAGCAATGAAGCGTACGTCGTCGAGGACTACGGCTGCGCGGCGGTGGTCGAAAACATCGAAGTCGCGGCGGCCTGATCATGAGCAGCCCGGCCCGCCGTCACCAGATGCGCGTCCGCGCGGCAGAAACCGCCGCGTCGGTCGCGCCCGGTCAGTCGCTGGCCGGACACCGTCACTACGATCTCATGCTCGCGAAGCTCGGCAACGATCGGCGCCGGCTGAAGGAAATTCAGTCGGTCGCGCGAAAGGTCGAAGTCAAGCGCGAGGTATTGCCGGAATACGCGGCTTACGTCGACGGTGTACTGACGGGCGGGAAGGGCGCTCAGGATGACGTGCTGACGACGGTGATGATCTGGCGCGTCGATGTCGGCGACTACGCCGGCGCGCTGGACATCGCGCGGCACGCTTTGCAGCACCGCATGACGTTACCGGAACAGTACGAACGGTCACTGCCGGCCGCCGTCGCGGAGGAATTCGCGGAAGCGGGCAATCGGGCGGCGGCCGCCGGTGAAGCATTCCCGCTCGCGTTCCTGCAGGAAGTCGCGGACCTGACGAGCACGTACGACATGCACGACCAGATCCGCGCGAAGTTGCACAAGGCGCTTGGCTACGCGCTGGAAAGCTCGGACAAGCTCCGAGCCCTCGAAATGCTGCGCCGCGCGGTCGATCTTCATGATCGCGTCGGCGTGAAAAAGGACATCACTCGACTCGAAGCCGAGTTGAGGAGTGCGGCGGCGACAGCCGTCCGCACGAACTGAGCCCCCCCTGGCAATGGCGGCACCGGGTGACGAGCGCAACGGCTGACAGCTACGCGTCTCCGACCCCGGTCCACCGCCATCTATTCCGAGTCACGACATGCCGAGTTTCATTGCGCCTGCCGACGCTGCACCGCCGACCTCCGAGGCGGACGTGATCGAGAACAACGGATTTTTCCCCGATATCTCGATTTCGGAGCTGCGCGGCGTGACGCGTCTTGACGGCACCGTGACTCACGAGCGTGTACGCGAGGCGACGATCGACGCGATCCGCAGCGTGAACGCCGAACTGAAGACGTGGCGCGCACAGGTCGGTGCCGGCTACGCGACGCTGGCCGACGTGCCGGCCGAGACGATCGGCGGTGTCAGTGAGCTGGTGTCGCTGTACCGCCGCGCAGTCTACAACCTCGCGCACGCGGACCTGACGGAGCGATATCGCGACCTCGACACGACGAAATCCGGCGGTCAGAAGGCTGAAGACCTCGAAGGGACGATTTGCACGTCGCGCCGAAATGCGCGTTGGGCGCTGAACGATCTGCGCGGCATTCCGCGATCAACCGTCGAGCTGGTGTGATGAACGTTCGGACGATGCAAGGCGACACGGTCGACCTGTTGTGCTGGCGCTACTACGGGCGCACCGATGGGACGGTCGAAGCCGTGCTCGAAGCGAATGCCGGCCTCGCGGACCTCGGCACGGTGTTGCCGCTCGGCACCGTCGTCGAAATGCCTGATCTGACGACGGTCGAGAGTACGGCGCCGCTGCTGCAACTATTCGACTGACAAGGGAGTTTGCGTGATGGCTGAACCGAACACCACTACCGCCGCCGCGCTGTCGACCGTCATCGGTCTGGCGGGCCTGGCGCCCGGAATTGATGGGAACGCACTGATCGGTGCATTCACCGGCGCCGCGCTCGTCGTGGTGACTTCGAAGGATCTCGGCATGTTCAAGCGCATCGCGTACATGCTGATTTCGCTCGTCATGGGCTATATCGCTGCACCGGAGTTGGTCAACCTGACGCCGATTCGATCGACGGGCGTCGCCGGATTCCTGTCGGCCGCGCTGGTGATCACCGTCACGCTGCAGTTGATCGAGCGGCTGAAGAATGCCGACCTGCTCGCGTTCTTCAAGCGGGGAGGCTGATATGCACATCTCTTTCGCCGTCATCGCACTGGCCGCCCACATCGCAGCGATGCTGCGCATCCTCGCATACCGCCGCAATGGCGCGCGGCATCGGAACCACGTTTCGTGGATTGCGTGGGCGCTGGTCGCCGTGTCCGGCGGCTCATCGATCGAGCTCGCATTGCATGCGCGGCACGTTGGCTTTTTCGAAGCGGCGACGGCGGTGCTGCTCACCCTGTTTGTGTTTAGCGCGCGCGGCAACGTAGCGCGCTTGCTTCGGAGCGACCACGTATGAAAACCCTACGGCTAAACGCCATCGGTGACGATGTCGGGCTGCTGCAACGACGCCTGATTCGTGCCGGTTATCCGCTTACCGTGACGCACGTGTTCGACGATGCGACCGAGCGCGCGGTGCAGGCGCTGCAAACGAAAGTCGGGCTCGTGGTCGACGGCATCGCCGGTCCGAAGACCCAATCTGCGCTCGCAACCGGGCAGCGCGCGCCCAAGCATCTGGCCGATTCGGATCTGGTCGCAGCAGCCGTGAAGCTCGATGTGCCACCCGCATGCGTACGCGCCGTCAACGAAGTAGAGTCGCGCGGCTCGGGTTTCCTGACGGACGGCCGGCCGGTGATCCTGTTTGAGCGGCATGTTTTCTGGCGACGGCTGAAAGCGCGCGGCATCGATCCGGTGCCGATCGCGGCACGCTACCCGGACATCCTGTCGCAGACGCCCGGCGGCTATAAAGGCGGGGCAGCCGAATACACGCGCCTCGCGGCCGCCGAGCTGATCGACCCACATGCAGCGTGGGAAGCCGCGAGCTGGGGCGCGTTTCAGGTCATGGGCGAGAACTGGGAACGGCTTGCCTACACCGGAATCGACGACTTCGTCGCGCGCATGGAGGGCAGCGAAGCCGACCAGCTTGATGCGTTCGTCCGGTTCGTTGCTGCCGACGCGAAGCTGCTCGCCGCGCTGAAGGCCCGACAGTGGGCGAAATTTGCGGCCGGTTACAACGGCCCTGCCTACCGCACGAATCTGTACGACACGAAACTCGAGCGCGCGTATCAACGGTATGCGCCGGCAGCGCAGGAGGAGGCATGAATTCGTTGCTGATCAAATTGCTTGCGGGCCTCACGCTGCTCGCCGCGCTCGCCGGAGCTGCGCAGTATGTGCGCGCGCTGCGCGCCGAGAACGCAGACCTGACCGACAAACTCGGGCAGGCGAAAGCAAGCGTCGCCGCGCGTGATGCGACGATCAGTAGCCTGCGATCCGATGCGGTCGACAAGGGCCGCCAACAGAAGAAGCTCGACGCGTCAACAGGTGCCGTCGAAATCGTGTCATCCACCATTCGCCAACAGATCCGGAAGGCCGTCAATGAAAACGCCAATGCTCGCGCTTGGGGCGATTCTCCTTTGCCTGACGACGTTATCCGCCTGTCAGCACGTCCCGCCCGCACCGGCGCCGCAAATTTCGGTGCAGGAGTGCCAGACGCTGTCGCCATGCACGCTGCCGGCGCTGGCGCCGCGGACTAACGGCGAGCTGCTCAGCGCGCTCGTCACGATCGAGGAAGCGTGGGGAAAGTGCGCAGCCAAGGTCGATATGATCGTCGATTGTCAGGCGAAGGCGCAGGCACGTATCGACGCCGAAACCGGCACGATGCCGCATGATTAAGCCGGCCAGCCTTCGCGCCGCGCTGGTCGCAGCCATTCCTGAGCTTGCGACCGACAGCGACAAATTGACCGTCTTCGTCGATAACGGCTCGATCGCGGCAAAGGGCACGAAGTCGCCATCGTTCGAATATCGGTACGTGTGCAACGTGCTGCTGCTCGACTTCGCGGGCGAGGCTGATCATGTGTTCATCGCCGTCGTTGAATGGGCGCGGAAGTATCAGCCCGATCTCGTCACGAACTGGGATCAGCGCTCGACCGGTATCACGTTTGAAATCGACATCCTGAACGACATGACGGCGGACGTGTCGATCAAGCTTCAGTTGACCGAGAGCGTCGTGGTGCGCGTCGACGATGACGGCGTGCGTACCGTGACGCACGTCGACGATTCGGTACAGCCCGACGACATCACATGGGTAGCGCAGCCGTGGCCCAAGACAACCTGAACCTGCTCGAATCGTTCGTCGGCGGCCTGCTCGGGAAGCTCGACGAGCGCGGCCGGCGCGCAGCGTCCCGCGACATCGGGCAGGTGTTGCGCCGTAGCCAGCAGACACGCATCGCGGCCCAGCGCAACACGGACGGCAGCGCATACGAGTCGCGCAAACCCCGTGTAAAACCGGGTGGAAAGAAGCTGCGTGAAAAGCGCGGCCGCCTCAAGCGAGCGGCGATGTTCACCAAGCTGCGCACCGCCCGCTACCTGAAATTGCAGACTGACGCGGCCGGTCTGACGGTCGGGTTCGCCGGTCGCGTGGCGCGCGTCGCGCGTGTCCACCAGTTTGGCGAGATTGATCGCGTCGCGCCGCATGGCGTCGAATACAAGTATCCGGTCCGGGAACTGATCGGCGTCACCGGCGAGGATCGCGAGATGATCCGCGACATGTTGCTGAAGCACATCACGAAATAGCGCTGTCCGCGCGTCATTTTGTACCCAGACCGACCCGTAAGCCGCTCGCTCGCCTCACGCGCGCACGAGCGGCAACATGGGCGGCATGAACGCAAATGAAATCCAGCGCCAAGCGCGCAATGCCGTCCGGAAAGGTTCGATCGCCGATATCGACCTCGCCAGGGCATTGTGCCGCGTCGCCGTGGGTGGTGGTGACGACGACACCGACGAAGGGCTCGTCACGAACTGGATTCCGTGGTTCGCCTGGGCGGCCGGCGATGTTGTCGAATGGCGCCAACCGTCCACGGGCGAACAGGTCATGTTGCTTTGCCCGATGGGCGACCCCGCGCAGGGCGTTGCCTTATGCGGCATCTATTCGGATCAGTTTCCGGCCCCGGCGAATGCGTCGAATGTGACGGTACGCCGCTATCCGGACGGTTCCCTCGTTGTGTACGACCATGAAGCGCATGCGATGGCCGTGACGCTGCCGAACGGCGGCACCGTGCGCGTGATCGCACCGGACAGCGTCAACGTCGAGACGCAGAACGCGACGGTCAAGGCATCCGAGAAGATCCTTCTCGACGGCGACGTAGAGGTGACGAAGGCGCTACTAGTGCGCGGCCCGCTCACGTTCGAATCCGGCATGACGGGTCACGGCGATGGCGACGGCGCGACGATGCAGATCGACGGCGCTGCGAACTTCACCGGCGTGGTGACGTCTGCCGGCGTCAGCCTGCCGGGCCACTCGCACCGCGAGCAGGGCGACGGCAATCTCGTCAGCCTGCCGGTGAACATCGAGGGGACCGCGCCATGAAAGGGATGAACGCCACGACGGGGCGCGCGTTATCCGGCCTCGATCACCTGTACCAGTCGATCGGGAAGATCCTCACGACGCCGCTCGCGACGTGTATCAAGCGCCGCGCATTTGGCTCCGACCTTTTTGAGCAGGTCGACGCACCGAACAACGGGGCGGAGCGTACGCGACTCTACGCTGCCGTCGCAACCGCACTGATGCGCTACGAACCCCGTCTGACGCTGACGCGGGTGCAGCTCGTCACCGATGAAACATCGAGGGACGGCGCGCAGATTATCGACATCGAGGGCTACACGACCGAAACCGGCACAGCAGTCGACACGCGCGTAGATCTGACGACGGGGCGATCGGCATGAGCACGACAACCTTGATCGATCTGGCGAATCTGCCGATTCCGGACGCGGTCGAACTGCTCGACTTCGAAACCATCTATGCAACCCGCAAGGCTGACTTCATTGCCCTGTACCCGGCAGACGAACAGGCCGAAGTCGCAGCGACGCTGGAACTCGAATCGGAGCCGATCGCGCGCTTACTGCAGGAAAGCAGCTATCGAGAGCTAGTGCTGCGCCAGCGTGTCAATGATGCCGTCCGTGCGGTGATGCTCGCGTGGGCAGAGGGGAAGGACCTCGATAACGTCGCTGCGAACCTCAACGTTAGCCGACTCACCGTAACGCCCGGCGACGATACGACGATTCCGCCGACCGCCGCCGTCATGGAAGAAGACGGCGATTTGCGTACGCGCTGTCAGCTGTCGTTCCAAGGCTATTCGACCGCTGGCCCGCGCGGTGCGTACATGTTTCATGCGCTGTCCGCCGACGGGCAGATCAAGGATGCCTATCCGACGAGTCCGGCGCCCGGACAGATCAGGGTCTACGTGATGTCGCGAACGGGCGACGGCACGGCCAGCGACGATCTGATCGCGAAGGTCAAGAGCGCACTGAACGTAGAAGCCGTGCGCCCGATGAACGATCAGGTCGACGTCCTTTCGGCGTCGGTCGTCAACTATCAGCTTGTCGCTGAACTCGAACTGTTCGACGGACCGGACGTGCAGACCGTCGTCGATGCCGCGAATGCTGCCGCGCAGGCGTATGCAAAGAGCGTGCATTACATCGGGCTCGACGTCGCGCTGTCCGGCTACTACAAGGCGCTTCATCAAGCCGGCGTGTCGAAGGCAGAGATTTCGCAGCCGCCAGCCGACATCCTCATTTCGGAGGGGCAGACCGCGTATTGCACGGGCATCGTGATCACGCCGAGGATCAAGGCGAATGGCTGATGTCGCACAACTTCTACCACCGAACGCGACGACGCTCGAGAAGCGTCTCGCGCAAGCCGCGTCCCGCCTCGTTGATCTGACGATTCCGGTCAAGGCGGTATGGAACCCGCGCGAATGCCCGGCAGAGCTTCTGCCGTGGATGGCATGGGGTTTCGGCGTCGATCAGTGGGACAGCACGTGGACAGAGAGTGAGAAGCGCAACGCGATCGCGACGGCGCTTTATGTGCAGCAACACAAAGGAACGATCGGCGCGGTGCGCACGGCGATCGGCGCACTTGGCTACGACGTCACGGTGCAGGAATGGTTCAACCAGATTCCTGCCGGCGCACCTTACACGTTCGACGTCTTGCTCGATAGCAACCAGGTCGGGATTGATCAAGCTGCGCTCGATCGCATCCTGAAGCTGATCGAAACGTTCAAAAACCTTCGATCTCACCTCATTCGTGTTCGACCGTCTGTCACGACGCGCGGCGGTCCGGTGGTGGCCGGCTATCTAGCAACCGGCAACGAAATCACGATCACCTATGACGAGACGCAGTTGCATGACCGAACGCTCGACGGGTCATGGAGTCTCGACGGCGCTTATTCCCTTAGCGGGCTGAAAATCTGATGACAAACCTTATTGCGACGGCTAGCTGGGACGATGTCTTACAGCTAGAGAGGACTACTAAAGCAATGGGTGGTCCGAATGGCCCGATGAATGCGCAGGCTCAAGCGCTGCTGAATCGGACGGAACTGCTCCTTTCCTTGCTCTATTCAGTTTCCGTCACCATCGAACGATTCGGCGGTGGCGTAAATGCGTCGGCTGATCTGAACAGTGCGGCGTTCGCCGGCGCTCAAGAGTTTCTGAACTCTGTCGGTGGCGGGTTTATCGATTTCGGGCCGGGCGTCTACAAGTTGGCGAACGTCGGGAGCGGTTCGGTCAACGGAAGCGAAGGCGTTTCGTCGTGGGATAACCGCTATTGCCTGTTCGTCAAATACCCGAACATTTATTTGCGCGGCAGAGGTTACGCGACGACGCTGAAACTCGAAGACGGCGAGAATGCGCACGTCATCAAGTTCGGACAGCGAGTCGGAACGTCGATTAATTTCGCTGGTGGTGGTGTACTCGGTCTGTCGATCGACGGGAATCGGGCGAACCAGACATTGCCTGACCCAAGCAACAACCATTGGTCAGGCATCGACGTGTCGTCGGGGTGCTCCGATATCTATATCAAAAATTTCTACATTCACGATTGCTTGTGGTACGGCATCGGAATGGAGCGCGACGGCATCCATAACGCGTCGATCAGAAACGGACGGATTTCCCGCGTCGGCGTCGATGCGATCGACTGGAAAGACGATTCGGATACCGCCTACGGCAACAGTATCGACAACGTGTACGCAGACAATTGGGGGCTGCTGGACGTTGCGATTTCCGGCGATCCAGCGGCGGCCTTCGATCTGCGCAGCGGCATTATTGCGTCGCGGGTGATTTGTCAATCACCCGGTCAAAGTGCGGTGGCCGCCGTGCGATTGCAGAACGGCACGCCCGGCGCGAGTCCCAAGCAGCCGACGCAAGTAGTCGGCGGTCGAGGCGAAGGGGCAAACGTCGCGGGGTCTGCTGGCGTGCGCGTGATCAGTCGCGGCGCGATCGTCGAAAACTTTACCGTGACGGGCTGGGACGACGGCGTGAGCTGCACCGAACCGGATTGTCGATTTGGAAACATTACGGCACTCGCCAACGTGACGTCGGCCATGCGTCTGTGGAAAAACTCCACCACGGGAACGACGGCATCGACCAACAGAGTTGCGGGCTTGGTGGCACGCAGCAATGGCAATGGCGTGATCGTCGACGATGGCGTCGCGGAAGTCAGCTTCTCTGTCTGCGAAGTGCGCGGAAACACGGGCAAAGGCTATGACCTGCGCACGGGCTGCTCGAACATCCGGATTACGGAGGGCTCGTGCACGGGCAACGGCACGAACCTGAGCGACAACGGTGCGTCGACGCGAATCCGGGACGTGAGCGGAATTAAAACGGAAGCCGTCGTCACCGTCGCCGTGCCGATCACCACGACCGGAACGAAGACGTACCCGATTGCACACGGCATGCCGTTCACGCCGAATATCTCGGACGTCACGCTGTCGCTCAACGCATCGGTGGGTGATTGGTCCTCCGCTGCACCACGTGTAACGGCTATCGACGCGACGAATATCACCGTTCAACTTCCGGTGTCGACCGCGAGCACCTCGCCGAACGCGACTGCAAATGTCGTTGCAACGGTCAGATCGAAGAATCGCTAAGGCGAAAAAATGACATTCAAGACCATTCACACAAACTACGGCTTGCAGCGGATGGCGCAAGCCGAGGCAAGCGGCGTGCCGATCAATCTGGTCGCGATGGCAGTCGGTGACGGTGGGGGCAATCCGACGACGCCAGACGAAGAGCAAACGCAGCTCGTGCGCGAGCTGTATCGAGCCAAACCGAATCGCGTCTTTCAGGACCCGAAAAATCCGTTGCTCTTCACGATCGAGTTGCTGATTCCCGCCGAAGTCGGCGGCTTCACGATTCGCGAGGCTGCTGCGTTTGACGACCAGGGCGGAATGTACACGGTCGCAAACGTGCCTGCTGCATACAAGCCCCAAGGCGACGGGACCGAAGGGGCCTACAGCGACACTGCCGTTCGGATGCAATTCGTCGTGACGAATGCAAGTGTCGTATCGCTTTCGATCGATCCGAACGTTGCCGTTGCCACTCAGCAATGGATCAAGAACACGATCACGGTGCCGTACCTGCTGCCAGGCGGTACGACGGGGCAGGTGTTGAAGAAGAAGTCGAACACGGACGGCGATACGGTATGGGGCGATCCGGATGTCGCGGACGCGATCGTGTCGGTCGTCGAAGAAGTGCAGACGTTGGCGGCCGGCCAAACGGACGTGATCCTGACGGAATGCACTACGGACGGACTCGCAGTCTATGTCGCCGGAAATCGCCTGTTACCGAATGAATGGAGCAGCGATCCGACCGACGTGCGGAGGCTCACGCTGGCGGCGTCCTACCCGGAGGGCACCAAGGTAGATTTCGTGCAGAACGAGCCGGGCGCCGATCGTGCCTTGCTTCGCAGCCGCAATCTGGCGGATCTCGAATCGACGTCCACTGCACGTACGAATCTGGACGTGTACAGCAAGGAAGAAACCGATACGAAGGCGCCGGCATCGATGATTGCGTTCTTTGCCCGCTCGACCGCGCCGGCCGGATGGTTGAAGGCGAACGGCGCGGCGGTCAGCCGGACCGCTTATGCGGTGCTGTTTGCCCAAATCGGCACGACCTACGGGGCCGGTGATGGATTCAACACGTTCAACCTGCCAGACATGCGCGGCGAGTTTCCGCGCGGTTGGGACGATGGGCGCGGTGCGGATAACGGCCGGCAGCTGGGGTCGCAGCAAGCGTCGCAGAATTTGGCGCACGTGCACGGCGCGACGGCGTCGACCGCACCTGATCACACACACTCGGCCGGCACCGACGCACAGGGCGAACATGGTCACTCATACGACGATAACGGTCACGCACACGGTATGCGGATCGGCCGGGTTGGCGTTGTAGCGACGACTTACGGCCAGGGCAACGGGCCGTACAACTGGGATCGTGCGGACACGTACGGAACCGAAATATCTGGCGTGAACATCAATATCAGGTCGGCTGGGAAACACGGCCACAACGTCACGATCAATCCAGCGGGAAGGCACGATCACACGATCACGATCAACCAGAGTGGCGGGAGTGAATCGCGCCCGCGTAACGTCGCGCTGCTCGCCTGCATCAAATTCTGACCATGAACGCGAAAACTGTTTTCCAGACCGATCGCGCCGGCCTGTACGTCGGCCCTGTCGAAGCGGATGAAAGCCCGCTCGAGCCCGGTGTGTACCTGATGCCGGCGCGTGCCGTCGAAGCGGCGCCGCCCGGTTCGTGGCCCGACGAGAAGTGGCCGCGCTGGAACGGCGTGGCCTGGGAGCTCGTCACGAATCCGGTGATTGCGATGCCGCAGGCCGATGCGACCGCCAAGCTACGTGCATTCCTGCAATCCAATCCCGATGTTGCCGAGTTGATCGGCATGTAAGCGGCTCGGCCGCGACTTTCCTGTATTCACTCACCTATCGGAGCGCATAGCATGCCCCAGGACTATCACCACGGCGTACGCGTCGTTGAAATCAACTCGGGTTCGCGCCCGATCCGCACGGTGTCGACGTCGGTGATCGGCGTCGTCTGCACGGCCGAAGACGCCGACGCGGCTACGTTTCCGCTCGATACGCCGGTGCTCATTACGAACGTCGTCGCAGCGCTCGGCAAGGCTGGCACGAAAGGTACGCTGCGCCAGACGCTCAATGCGATCGGCCAACAGACCAAGGCGATGACCGTCGTCGTTCGCGTGGCCGAAGGCGTCGACGACGCCGCGACGACGACGAACGTGATCGGCACTACGACCGCGGACGGCAAGTACACCGGCATGAAAGCGCTGCTCGCGGCGCAAGCCAAGCTCGGGGTCAAGCCGCGTATCCTCGGCGCACCGGGCCTCGACACGCAGGCGGTGACGACGGCGTTCGCGGCGATCGCGCAATCGCTGCGCGGCTTCCTCTACGCGTCGGCCAACGGTGCGAAGACGAAGGAAGAGGCGACGACGTACCGTGCGCAGTTCAGCCAGCGCGAAGTGATGGTGATCTGGCCGAACTTCCTCGCGTGGGACGACACGACGAATGCGAACGTCGAGGTTCCGGCCGTCGCCTACGCGCTCGGCCTGCGCTCGAAGATCGACAACGAGACTGGCTGGCACAAGACGCTGTCGAACGTCGGCGTCAACGGCGCCGTCGGGATCTCCGCCGACGTATCGTGGGATCTTCAGGATCCGAACACCGATGCCGGCTACCTGAACGAGCTCGACGTGACGACGCTGATCAACAAGAACGGCTACCGTTTCTGGGGCTCGCGCACGTGCGCCGACGACGACCGTTTCATGTTCGAGAACTACACGCGCACGGCGCAGGTGCTCGCGGACACGATGGCCGAAGCGCAGATGCCGGACGTCGACGGCCCGCTCAATCCGTCGCTCGCGCGCGACATCATCGAGTCGATCAACGGCAAGTTCCGCGAGTGGGTGTCGCAGGGCTACATGATCGGCGGTTTGGCCTGGTACGACCCGGACCCGAACACCACGCAGGTACTGTCGTCCGGCAAAACGTACATCGATTACGACTACACGCCGGTGCCGCCCCTCGAAAACCTCGTGCTTCAGCAGCGCATCACGGATCGGTATCTCGCCGACTTCGCATCGCGCGTGAACGCGTAATACGTCAGGCCGGCCATGACGGGGTAGGGCGGCCGGCGTCACTAGATCAACGGAAAAGGAGTCGGAAACATGGGTATGCCGAGCAAACTGAAGGGGTTCAACCTCTTCCAGAACGGCGAGAACTTCGTCGGCCAAGTCGGCGAAATCACGCTGCCGAAGCTCACGCGCGCAACGGAAGACTGGCGCGGCGGCGGCATGGGTGGCCCGATCAAGATCGATTTCGGCAACGATGCGATCCAGATGGAGTGGACCGCCGGCGGCCTGATGAAGTCGGTGCTGAAGCAATACGGCGTCCTGAAACACGACGGCGTACTGCTGCGTTTCGCCGGCGGCTACCAGCGCGAAGACGAAGACACGTTCGATTCGATCGAAATCGTCATCAAGGGCCGCCACACCGAAATCGATATGGGTACGGCCAAGGCGAAGGAAGACACCGCGTTCAAGGTCACGACCTCGGCGAGCTACTACAAGCTGACGATCAACGGCGAGACGATCATTGAACTCGATTTTGTCAACATGATCGAGAACATCAACGGCACCGACCTGTGGGCGCAACTGCGCACGGCGATCGGCCTGTAACGCAGAAGTAGCGCGGCGGCCGCGGACTGCGGCAGCCGGCCATATCAGCATCACTACACTTAGGATACGAAATGAAGACGAACACCGAGCAAGGCCAGATCGTGGCGACCGACGATCCGAACTCGCACACGCTCGACACGCCGCTCGTGCGCGGCGAGCAGACCATCACGAAAATCACGCTGCGCAAGCCGAAATCGGGCGAGCTGCGCGGCGCTTCGCTGTCCGATCTCGTCAATCTCGACGTCGCCGCGATGTCGAAGGTGCTGCCGCGTATCAGCTCACCGACGCTCACGGAACAGGACGTGTACAACATGGATCCGGCTGACCTCGTGATGCTGGGAGGCATCTTCGCCGGTTTTTTGATGCCGAAGGCCGTGAAATCGAAGCTGGACTTCCAGACCGCGTAGAAGATGCGATGGCTGACATCGCACTCGTGTTTGGTGGCTGGACGCCGGCGGTGATGGACGAATTCAGCCTGTCGGAGCTGATGGACTGGCGCGAGTGCGCACGCGTGCGATACGAACGGAAAGAGTGATGGACAAAGCCCTACAGCTCCGCGTGATGTTCGACATGATCGACAACATCACGAAACCGATGAAAACGATGCTCGCCGGCAGCAAGGGGCTGGCGAGCGCGTTGAAGGACACGCGGCGCCAGCTCGCGGAAATGCAGAAGGCGCAGAAGGATGTCGCGTCGTTTCGCCAGATGCGCACCGGTCTTGATGCGACCGGGAAGAAGCTGGCGGAGGCGCGCGTGCGCGTCAAGGAATTGGCGGCAGCGGTGCGGTCAACAGACCAGCCGACCGAGAAAATGGTCGCCGACCTGAACGCAGCCCGCGAGGCTTCCCGTAAGCTTTCGCAGCAGCACAAGCAGCAGACCGCTGCCGTCAACGAACTGCGCACGCGGTTGCAGACGGCTGGCGTCGACACGCAGAACCTGTCGAGGCACGAACGCGACCTGCGAACCAGCATCACGTCGACGACCGCAGCGATGAACGCACAGGCGGCCAAGCTCGACCAGATCAGCCAGCGCGAGAAGCGCGTGAATGCAGCGCGCGCGAGCATGAACCGGCTGCAATCGGCGGGCGCGAACATGGCCGTCACCGGCTATGCCGCGCGCAGCTCCGGCGAGCGTGTGCTCGGCGGCCTGTTCGGCACGCTCGACGAAGCGAAGAAGATGACGAACGAGCGCGCGCGCATTGCTGCGCTAGGCCTCGGCGACCACGCGACGGCCGACGCTGAAAAGTACGTCCGCGCAATGAAGATGATGGGCGTCAGCACGAGCGACAACATGACGTTGATGCGCGACGCACTGTCGATCTTTGCAGACGAGCACCATGCGCAAATGGTGATGCCGACGCTCGCGAAAATGAAGTTCGCGAACGAAGCGCTGTTCGGTGCCGAAGACGCGCACGCGAACGAAGAAAAGTTCATGAACATGCTGAAGGTGATCGAGCTGCGCGGTGGCACGAAAGACGAAGCGACGTTCAAGAACGAAGCGAACATGGTGCAAAAGGTGCTGTCGGCGACTGGCGGCCGTGTCGGTGGCGACGAGTGGCGCAACTTCATCCAGACAGGCGGCGTCGCCGCCAAGCAGATGCGCCAGGACGCGTTCTATTACCAGATGGAGCCGCTGATTCAGGAAATGGGCGGGCATGCGGTCGGCACTGGCCTGATGTCGGCATACAGCAACCTATATCAAGGAAAAACGACCGTTCGCGCGGCGAAACAGATGATGGCGCTCGGCCTGCTCGACCCGAAGAAGGTCGAGTACAACAAGATCGGCATGATCAAGCAGATCCGGCCCGGCGCGCTCGCCGGCGGCGACATGTTGAAAGCGTCGCCGCTCGAGTGGATCGAGAAGGTGTTGCTGCCGAAGTTCGCGGCGAAGGGCATCAAGGATCCGGAAAAGATCAAGGACATGATCTCGACGATCATCACGAACCGGACGGCCGCGAACCTGTTCACGACGATGTACATGCAGGGTCAGCAGATCCACAAAAACGAGCGGTTGAACCGGGGCGCATACGGCATCGACGAAAGCGCGCGGCTTGGCGCGTTGCAGACCCAAGGCAAGGAAAACGACGCGCTTGCGAAGGCGCGTGACCTGCGTCGCGAGATTGGCGAGCGGATTGCACCGATGTACAACGCGGCGTTGGACAAAACGCGGGAAGCTCTGACCGGGTTGATCGGACTGATCCAGCGTCACGGCGCGGCCGCGAAAGTGATCCTGTCCGTTCTCGCCGCGATTGCCGCGCTGCTCGTCGTGATGGGCACGTTCACGATCGCCCTCGCTGGTATGCTCGGCCCGCTCGCCGTGTTGCGCTTCAGCATGACGATGCTCGGCATGCAGGGCGGCATTCTGTCGCGCGTGCTCGGTTTCACTGGGGCGGCGATTCGACTGGTAGGTACGTCGATCGCGTTCGTCGGCCGTGCTTTGCTGCTGAACCCGATCGGCCTCGCGATCACGGGTATCGCGCTCGCGGCGTTCCTGATCTACGAGTACTGGGAGCCGATCAAGGCGTTTTTCGGTGGCCTATGGGCGCAGGTGCGCGCGGCGTTTGACGGCGGGCTGTCCGGGATCGGCGCGCTCATCCTCAATTGGTCGCCGATCGGCCTGTTCTACCAGGCGTTTGCGGCAGTGATGTCGTGGTTCGGTTTCGAGCTGCCCGCGAAGTTTTCGACGTTCGGCTCGAATCTGATGACGGGCCTCGTGGACGGCATCACGAGCGGGCTTGGGACGGTGAAAGACGCGATCGTGAACGTCGCCGACTCGACGGTCGGTTGGTTCAAGGAAAAGCTAGGCATCCATAGCCCGAGCCGCGTTTTCGGTGAACTCGGCGGCTTCATTGGCCAGGGCGCTGCGATGGGGATCGAAGGTGAGGGCGGCCGCGTCGCTCGCGCGGTGATCGGCCTCGCGACGGTCGCTGCAACGTCGTTTGTGGCGCCGCCGGTGTCGGCCGTGTCAATCGTGCGGCCGACCGTTCCGTTCGACTCGCGCGCACCGCTGTCCGCCGCACCGGCCAGTGCGCAGGCGGCCGCAGCTGCACCGGCGCAGTACCCGATCCATATCTATGCCGCGCCGGGGATGGATCCGCAGGCCATCGCGCGCGCTGTCACGGCCGAGCTGGATCGGCGCGAGCGCGAGCAGCGCGCACGCCGGACGTCCAGCCTGTCGGACCACGAGTAAGGGACACGAACCATGATGATGTCGCTCGACCAGTTCGTTTTCAGCCTGTCGACGGCCCCGTTCAAGGAACTGCAGCGTCAGCGAAACTGGAAGCACCGCACGACCTCACGCGTCGGCACGCGGGACGCGAGTCAGTTCACCGGCGCCGGCAGCGACACGATCACGCTGAACGGTATGGTTGCCGAAGACAATTCGATCGGCACGGCCGCGTCGCTCGACGAGCTGGCGAAGATGGCGGACAAGGGCGAAGCGTACGTGCTCGTCGACGGAACCGGGGTCGTGTACGGCGCGTTCGTGATCGAAAGCCTGAACGAAACGGAGACGTACCACACGCCGGACGGCGTGCCGCGCAAGATCGATTTCAACCTGACGATCACGCGCGTTGACGATACCGCGATGTCGAAGGCGGCCGCGGATGAGGCGGCCGCGAAAGAGGCCGGCAAGGTGCTATCGGACAAGGCGTCCGGCGTGATATCTGACGCCAGAAAGGTGCTGGAAGTCGGGCGGGCGGTCTATACGGCTGTCCGAAACGTCAATACGTCGAGCGCGTTGTCGGCCGCGACGACAATTGTCGGCGGAATCGATTCGGTCGGGGCCGCCGCAGGTATCAAGGGATTGAGCACGGCGAGCGGCATTTCGCTGAGCGCTGCGATTTCGGCCGCGAAGGATATCGCCGCACTGAGCGGAAAGCCGGTCGGCTCAATCGTCGTCGACGTGTTGAACAGGGCGGTAGGAAAATGACGGAAAGCACACGCAGTCAACCGCAAGCGGACTATCGCATCACCCTAGACGGCCGCGATCTTTCACGTCTGATCGCTCCGAACCTGATCAGCCTTTCGCTGTCTGAGTCGCGGTCGGATCAGGCCGACACGATCGATCTGGTCATCGACGATTCGAAGGGAACATTTGCCATTCCTAAACGAGGCGCGAGCATCAAGATTTCGATTGGATGGGTTGGAAAGCCACTCGTCGACAAGGGGACATTCACCATCGACGAGATTGAACACAGCGGGGCGCCGGACATCATCACGGTGCGCGCCCGCTCGGCGTCTATGACGAACACGATGCACGAGCGACGCGAGAAGAGTTGGCACGGCCAGACGATCGGCGAAATCGTTCGGACCATCGCCGCGCGGCATTCGCTGAAACCGGTCGTCGGCGGCAAGGTCGCCGGCGTGCTGATCGAGCACATCGACCAGACGCACGAAAGCGATATGTCGTTCCTGACGCGCCTCGCGCGGCGATACGATGCAGTGATGAACGTGAAGGACGGCAATCTCTTGTTCATGGCGATCGGCACCGGCGCAACGGCGAGCGGCAAGGCTCTACCCGTGCTGAACCTGAAGCGTCAGGACGGGGACCAGCATCGATATCACGTGTCGCAGCGCGAGAGTTACACGGCCGTGCGTGCGCATTGGCATTCGAACAGCAAGGGCAAGCGGAAGTCGGTCATCATCGGCGGCGACAACAACCGAAACGTGAAGGTGCTGCCAGAGGACTACGCCAGCGAGGCCGAAGCGCACGCGGCAGCGCAGGCAGAGTATGCGCGTACGCAGCGCGCCCAAGCGACGATGGACTACACGCTCGCATATGGGCGTGAGGATGTGTTCCCTGAAGTGCCGGTGACGGTCAGCGGTTTCAAACCGGACATCGACGCAACGCCATGGCTCGTGCGCACAGTGCGCCATACGATCGCTGACGGTGGTTTCACGAGCGTCCTGTCGCTCGAAGTGCGCGACGATCCGGCGACGGACAAGCACCGGTCACATTTCAGGAAGGTAAGGAGCTAATTCGATCGACAGATATCGGCGCTGACGGCCAGTCACGCCGGCAGCGCCAGATATATAACTTTTAGCGTTACACGGGCTCGGCAGAAAAAAATGCACCGGTCTGTTCGTTTCGCATATGTGCGAGCCGAACGCCATTCACGACATGGGACGCCGGCTCATTGTCGCCAACCTGATATTCCTGCATCAGACGAAGAACTGTAGGACCGACCTGTTCAGATTTTCCATCGGGAAAAACAGAGGCGAGTGCCGCAATAGCTACGACAACGATATCGGTGCCTGACTTGGTCGTTCCATCACCAGTTCCATGCAAGAGAAGGCTTGTAACTTTCTTCGAATTCCTATCGACCGTCAACATGATAGTCAGGTGATCATTCAACGAAGCGGCGAACACTTCGGTCGCGACGTCATGAGTTTTAGCTCTGAAGTTGGCTCTATACGGGGTATCAGCCTGCTTCATGATCCTGTCGAAATTCTTTTTGTATTCGTCGACGGTGATGTCGAGAGTCGCATCGGAAACGGCGGTATTTTCGGAGCCAGCATCAGCAGTTTTCGTGGCCGACGCAAGGTTAGGTCGTACGTCCGATGAGGATGCAGGGGGTGTTGTTTGCGTCGCGGGTGAGTCAGATTTCCCGCATGCGCTTAACACGGCAACAGCAAGAAGGGTGATCGCGCATATTGATAATTTTCGAGTTTTCATGATTTTTCGGGCGTGTGGAATTACCCGCACGACTGATCTATCGTGCAGTGGCCAGAAAGTATAACGAAAGCTAGAAATGACTCAGCGAGCGAGTCAGTCGCCTGTCCTGCAATACGCCGGCGGACCGATATCAGTCCACATGCGGCCAGAGCGCCACGACTTTGGAAGTTCGACAGCGAGCGCGTGCCAACGCGCTAGAACGGCTGCGAATGTGCCTTCACGCTTTGCGCGACGGATCTTGTCGACGACACTCCATCCGCGAACGTAATATGCGAAGCTTCGTTGGCTGGACAGGTAATGCGGTGCATGCACACCGACCCAAGCGAGCATCTCTGCGGGTGGGACGTCGGGCGCATTCGGATCGGGGGCGATGTTCGCCGTGATTTCGGGAGCGGGCTCAGCTTCGAGCGTTTGGTTGTTCGGCTGGATTACCGCACCGTTCGATTCAAGACCCGTTAAGCGCAAAAGCTCGAGTCGATGCCACGGAATCGGAGAACGGCCTGCGACGTAGTTCCGCACGGTACGGGTGCAACAGCGGAGGATATTTGCGACCTTGGCGATGGTCAGGCCGTCAGTCAGGGCAAGGAAGTCGGCAAGTCCGCCATGACGCGGTGCGTCGGCATTCATTGGAGTAGCGTGGGTTTCGTTTTTGTTACTAATTGTAAGTATTATTACGAAAACGTACGCCAGCCTTACAACTGCATCAAGTTAGCTTCGGGGACTTTACATAACGTGAATTATCGATATGACTGGTTGTAGTAGCTTTTTAGAAATGTCGTGTTCCAGCCATTTAGAAATGTCGCGTTTGGACCTCGGTAAGCTTGTCGGCC